>CAZBPE010000168.1:0-1507 GCA_964493685.1 uncultured Methanosarcinales archaeon | reverse complement strand
AGCGCTCAAACTTCTTCAAAACCATCTCCTTGTGGATTTCAGATATCTTTATCGCAGCAATCATGCCTGTGTCATAGAAAGGGGCAGAATATGCAACAAGCCTCAGCAAATCATACTTGCCGTCAAAGCAGCTCTGCCAAAGCTCTGAAAGGATAATCGTCTGAACTGCAATCTTCTTGTCAACATCAGAAGCGAGCTGAGCTATTATTGCAGAAAGCTTATCCTTCAGCTCCTGCTTGGTCATCTTCTTGCTGTCAGAATCGTCAACAAGAACAACAACATTAATCAAATCCTTGGGAGGCTCCTGCGCCTGAACCGGCTGCTGAGCCTGCATAGTGACGTGCTGAGCCGGCTGCTTCTGAACTGCATCCTGAACTTCAGGAGGCAACGCCGCAACCTGCTGGGGAGAAAGCTGGGGAGGAAGGAGAGCCAGCCCTATAACATACTTGTCAAACTTCTTGAGAAGCTGCTCCTTGAACTTGTCCAGAGAAATCTTTATTTCCTTAAGGCGCTGCTGGGCTTCCTTAGGAAGATTTGCTGCAATCTTGGAAAACTCGTCATCAGCCGCCTTTGCCGATTCCTTCGACGCATCAGGAGCAACATAATCCGGATTTGCCTTCCCAGAAGACTTCTTTTTAGCCATAGTAACAACGGAAAAGGCTATTAGCAGCTTGTTTATAAACCTTTCCAGAACAGGATTCGCAACCTGACAGGGACTCAAAAAAACATGAAGCGACAAAAAGTTTTATATAGGTGTGAATGAGCAAGCGGTTATGCCAGACGCTTCTAAGATTGAAAAAGCGAAAGCAAAGCACGAAACTGTCGACATTCTTGTAGACACAATAGAGCACGAGCACCAGGCCGCATATAACGCTGCAGCGGACAAACTATTGAAAAACGAGAAAGGCCAGATTGACTATGCTAAGCTAAAAGAGGGAAAAGTCCAAAGGCAAATGGCTGAGGAGATGACGAACCATTACCTCACTAAAGCAAAGCAAAGATTCGGCATCGATCCGAATAAACCGCTTGATGAAGCAGAACAGGCTATGCTGATCAGCGCTTATGCCGGCATAACCAAGGAAGAACTTCTTGGCGTTATAAAAGAGAGGAAACACCAATTTACGCATCCAAACTTCAGCAACACTGTTGCTCAGATAAAAAATGCAATAGACAGAAAACTGCGCCCGTCAGCTTATGGCCACTTGGATGAGGAAGACAAGCCAACAATAATAAAGCATATGGGACTGGAAGATAAGATTGACACTGAAAAAATAACCCTGCAAGAATCTGTTGGGTTGCTACAAAACTATTTTACCAACAAAGGCCACTTACCTAGCGAGATTTACGAAGGCGAGATATATCATAAGAAAAAGCAGAAGCAGCCTGCCGGCGTTCGCTAAAAAACCGCAACCCATAAACGCCATTAATTCTTTTACTGGTTTATTCTTTGCAATTATGGCCGTCGTCGTATACTAGACTTTTGCGTTTTATATATGAACGGCTGGTG
>CAZBPE010000167.1:441-1509 GCA_964493685.1 uncultured Methanosarcinales archaeon | reverse complement strand
GAAGTCCATAGCAACATCAAAATCTGCTGTGTTTCTGGTTATTCTTTTGTGCGTCGCCTTGGCATCTGCCGGGTCTATGATTGCTGCTACCTGTATGCCCTTTGCCGCGGCAAGCCGCTCTATTTCGCGTCCCATATTCCCGTATCCGATTATAGCGATTTTCATGATAATCACTGCTGCAGTTTCTGCCAGAAGCGAATCAGTCCAGCGCTTTTTACACTTTAGGACAGATTTTAATTTCTCCACGTTCTGCGGAAGCATCTCGCACAGCGGAAGCCTGCATTCCCCTGCAGGCATGCCTGCAAGGCTCATCGCGGTCTTTATTGGTATCGGATTTGTTTCTATGAAAGCGCCCCTGAATATGGGCATGAGCTTGTAGTGCAGCCTTCTCGCATCCTCAAACTCGCCTTTCAATGCCGCCTGAACCATTTCTGAAACCATTCTTGGCAGAAGGTTGCTGACCACAGAAATCACTCCGCGCCCGCCCACTGCCATTAGCGGCAATGTCATGTTGTCGTCCCCGCTTAGCACTATGAGCTTCGGAACTTGGTCTATGACATCCATCATCTGTGCGATGCTTCCCGAGGCTTCCTTGACTGCAACTACATTCTCCAGTTCGCTCATCCTGAGCATCGTAGGCGTTTCTATGTTCACCCCGGTCCTTCCCTGGATGTTGTAAACTATGATAGGTATATCCACTGCATCATTGACAGCCTTGAAATGTCGGTAAAGCCCTTCCTGCGTGGGCTTGTTGTAGTACGGCGAAACAATGAGCACAGCACCTGCGCCAAGCTCTTTTGCCTGCTTTGTGTGCTTTATCGTTTTCTCTGTTGAATTTGTTCCTGCGCCAACAATAACAGGCCTGCCTTTTGCCTCGTCCACAACCGCAGAAATTATTTTCTCCCGCTCGTCTTCTGTCACAGTAGGCGATTCGCCTGTTGTTCCCAGAGGCACAAACCCTGATATGCCATTTTCTGCCTGAAACCTCACGTTGCTCCTGAGGCCTTCGTAGTCCACCTGCAGGTTCTCGTCAAATGGCGTAACTAACGCTGTTATACAGCCTTCTAA
>CAZBPE010000167.1:0-431 GCA_964493685.1 uncultured Methanosarcinales archaeon | reverse complement strand
GCATCTGCACGCCCCATAAAACTTAGTAGATAAATTTTTTTAAACTAATGAATAAATTCCTAAACTTTCTTCTTTATGCAAAAGTTCTACTGTTGCAGTACCGTTTCTTTGTACTCTAAGGACGTATCCATTACCTCCGAACCAGTCAAGCACGTCATTGGGTCTACACAATCTAGTATGATAACTAATTGCTTCATCTACCTTTCCAGTATCAACTCCTCTGCTACGTAATGTTAAATCAAGCTCTCCTCTGCTTGCATAAGTCATACCCATCACTTTATAAGCAAATTATTTAAGCTTTTGTATTCGTAATTTTATTACGAAATTCGTAAATACGTAAGACAGGCATAACAAATCGAAGGTGAGTAGCCAACAATTGAGGGTTTTGATTAACCACAGATATTTCAAAACCCTCATTGAGGACTTTGATC
>CAZBPE010000166.1:0-1538 GCA_964493685.1 uncultured Methanosarcinales archaeon | reverse complement strand
GAAAGGTTGACTCGCTTCAGGTTATTTACAACATCTTTGACCAGTCGCCGGAGGATGAGCTGCTTAAGATAGCGGCGAGGAAAAAGCTTGGAATCATTGCCCGTGTGCCATTTGACGAGGGCGCGCTGACAGGCAAGCTTGCTTATGAGACAAAGTTTGATGACTGGCGAAAGCATTATTTTGGCGGAGAAAGGCTGAAGGAAGCGGTTGACAGGGCTGGGAAGCTGAGGTGGCTGGAGAATGGCAGCAGGACTTTGCCACAGGCAGCGCTTCAGTTCTGCCTTGCGAATGGCGCAGTGTCAACAGTTATTCCTGGAATGACAAAGGCAAGGCATGTAATTGACAACGCCGCCGCATCTGGCGGGCGGCTTAAAGCTGAAGAGCTGAAAAGGCTGCGAAGCCACAGGTGGCAGAAGAATTTTTATGACGCGCTGTGAACCCTAAACTGTGGATAATTTCCACATATCTATCCTTTCCTCTCTTGTTTAATCTTTCGCTATTTAGGCAGCACACGTGGAAGAACTTTTACGATGCCATGTAGCTGAACGTAACGCTTATATTGTTTATCCCGTTCCCTTTCTTTTATGAAGCTGGACTTCATGATAAATGAGGAATACCTTGTAGTTCATGCCTTGTCAAAAGTGTTTGAACTGCTTAAGGAGCGTCCTGATTACAGATTGCCTGCCCATATAGAGGCTGTTTGGGCGCTTGCAGAACCGGTTATTTCCAGCCCAAAATTGGCTGCATTGATGAAAGGTCTTAGCGGCGTAAGCAGAGACTTTTACGATGCTGTCCGGAAGAGATCAACGGCTGATTATTATGCCTTTATAGGAAGTTTTAACCCTGGCAGTTTAGTTACTCCCCCTTTTCTCGGTTTGTCTGGTATTCTGGAATACATCGTTTCCCACTACAGTGATTTCCTGGCATCTCTTAGGAGTATGAATGCTTGTGGCACTGCGATGACACGTGATTCCTCTCTTGAGCAGCGGCTTGAAGAATTCATTCATGAACGCATTGGTGCGATTTCAGAGGCGCAGAGCCTGATGGCAACAATACAAGGCACAGGGAGCTGCCTGGCACTGCTGGAATCGGCAAGAAGCCATATGCGCAAAACCCGCGAAGAATGGCTGGCGACGTATGATGACGCGCTTCCTTTCATGCGCAACCTTACAAGGATTAGTTTTGATGACACATATGTGGTTTATGTTGTAAGCCCTGAGTTTGGAAGCGGCAGCTACCTTGGGCAGCGAATCATTGAATGCCCTGCAATGGTGGAAGATGACAGATTCAGGCGCGGCGAACTGAATCTTTATACGGCAGTATACTTATGGCACGAAGTGCTGCATGATAACGACTATTTGGGATTTGAAGATGTTGCGCACGCAGTGATAGAGCTCGTAACCGATAACGCATTGAGAATTCACTTGGCAGGGGGCGCTTATGAGCCCCTTCTTGGACATAATGAGGAAAGCATTCCTGCCATAAAGCAGATAAGACAAGCGATTTTCTAATAGAACAAGTTGCAAAGGCGGATAAAA
>CAZBPE010000165.1:0-1565 GCA_964493685.1 uncultured Methanosarcinales archaeon | reverse complement strand
AAGATATCTTAATAAATAATCGCCTGCTTACCGAGGAGGAGCGGAAGATAGCGCAGGAGCAGACTGACTTTCTGCATCAGCTTTTTATCCAAGATGTCGCCAATAACCGCAACATGGAGCTTGAGGCGGTTGAAGAACTGGCAAACGGCCTTTCATGGCCAGGGGCAACCGCAAAGGAACTCGGTTTAGTAGATGAATTAGGAAGTAAAGAAGAGGTTCTTCGGCACATTCAAAAACAGATTGGAGAGGAACCAGTTCTTGTTTATTACGACAAGGAAAGGCACGCATTTGATTTAGAATACCCCAAAACTGAAGATGCCGAAAACATCTAGCAAAATTTAAATAGTAGTGATGCGGCATGTATTCGGGGTAAAAAAAGGGGTAAAATGGCTGACGGCACTAAAGATAATTCTGACAGGGCAACAGCCTCGCCTGAGAGGAAAGGCTGGATTAAAGGCATGTTCATCAGAAAGAAAAAAGACAAAGAAAAAAGCTCGGAGCTTAAGATAGGCTACCCTGCCACGGGAAGCATTCAGGAGCCAAACTTCCTGATGGACATAGACTTCGGCAGCCAGCAGAACAATAAAAACAATATTGAGCCGGAGCTTGCCCTGTGGCTGAACGACGGGCGCATAGTCAAAAGCCTTGAAGAGCTGGCAAAAGCGCTCAGGACGATGAAAGGGCGAATATTCAGCCAGCACCAGGAAAACAATGAAATACGCGACTGGGTTCGCGACATAACAGGAAACGCTCAAATCGCAGCAGAGATAGGCGCTGCAAAGACGAAAAACGACGTCATACAAGCGATTGAGAAACACCTGAAGGAAAGCAGGAAAAAAAAGAAAGCCGAGCCTGCAGAAAAGCTGGAAATACAGAAAGCCATAGAAAAAATACGCGAAAAGCCGTCTTCAATGGAAAAAAGCAGCCTGCTTGAAGAAAGGGAAAGGCTTCTTGAAGAAAAGGAAAGGCAGCTTGAAATCGAGGAAGACGTCCTAAATAGGAAAAGAATAGCCCTTGCAAACAGGCGCTACACGCTGCTGAAGGAAAGGGGCGAGCTTGAGAAAGAAAAGTTTGAAAAGATACTAAAGAGCCACTACAAAGAAAAAAGGGAACTAGGCTATGAGCAGGGCATGGCAGGAATGCCTGAAACAGCACTAACGCAGGAATACACCAGCGAAAGCATACAAGAACTGATAAGCGAGGCAAGGGCAGAGCTCAGCCGCGGCAACACAACAAGCGCAAAGAAAACAATAACAAAACTGAAAAATGCGATTAAATTCTCAGCCATGGAGCCAAGGGAAATCAAAAAGCTTGAATACGACGTTCTTGAGCTTGAGGCAGACTTAAAGCTTGCCATGCTTGCATGATATAATTCCGGCTGGCCCATCAACCTTAAAACACCTGCCAAGAAACTTCTCAACAGCGTAGATGTTCGATAGGCAGTGAGGGGTAACCACAGAGACTTTCATGCTGCCGCCTGCCAGCGCAAGAAACGGAAGAAGCTGGTCGGCGAGATGCCTGTCAACAGGCGCTTTTGAGCTGATTTCATTAAGAAGAATGAACGC
>CAZBPE010000164.1:0-1585 GCA_964493685.1 uncultured Methanosarcinales archaeon | reverse complement strand
GATTCAGCCGGTAGAGGCAGCTGTCGCTCATCTTCCCAAAGTCTGGATTGTGGACAATGCCGTTGACAGCCTCTGCCACGGCACGAGCCTTAAAATGCCAGGCATAAGCAGATTTGAGAAGCATATAAGAAAGGATGATGTAGTTGCAGTGATGACGCTTAAGGGCGAGCTTGTCTGCTACGGCAAGGCGGTAGTTGACGCGGGCAAGATGGAGAAAAGCCGTATGGGCGTTGCAGTGAAGCCGGACGCTGTCTTCATGGCTGCAGGGACTTATCCCAAAAAGGAGCAATCAGTCAACCGTGAACAAACCTAAGCTGTTGTCAACCTTGAATAGTTTCAGGCGAGCGCCTGCGTCAAGCCATGCGTGGGCGTAGCTTGCTGCTGCAAGTGCCGTCAGCAAATCTCCCTTCTTCCTGAAGTGTTTAGCGTCGGAGAGGTAATTCTCTGCCATCGAGATGAAATCCTTTGCATGAACGCCGTTTTTCTCAGTAATCAGGGACAGCGCTTTCTCCGTCATCGCGAAGTATTTGTCCAACTTCCTGTTTATTTCAGCGTCGCTTATTGTCATAGCGAGAAGGTTGTGCTGCGTGTTTTATATGTCAGAATACCACTATTTTCTAAATAGTGGTTTACAAAGTAAACCACCAACCAATATGTGGTATTCTGAGCATGCTCAAAAACCACGATATATAAATAATGTGGCGCGACAAGTCATGCCACCAGTCAATGATTGGTGGTTTTTGACAAATGTTGGTGAAACCATTCTGAAACAGACGCCACCATCCGCGAGAAATGCCTGTCGTCGGAATAGCTGTGGTCTGCGCCTTTGATTATCTCGAGCTTCTTCTCGCATTTAAGGTGTGAGAACAGCTTTTTGCTCTGCTCAACAGGCACCACATCATCGCTGCTTCCGTGAACTATTATCGTGGGCGCTTTTATTTTTTCGGCAGAAGAATAGATAGCGTATTTTTCTGCGTCGTCGGAAAATTGCTTGCGCTTTTCCTCTGAATCCAAAGGGACTCTAGATATGCTTCCGTAATCAGACACCGGCGATTTTAACGCAAGAGCCTTTACCCTGTTTTCTGCAGCGAACAGGACAGCGACTGAGCCGCTGAAGCTGCTGCCGAGGACTCCGATCCTGTTTTTGTCAACGCTTTTAAGATGTTTAACGTAAAAGTAAGCTGCAGTTAAATCGTCAAGCCCCTGCGACAGCGTCAACTGTTTAAGCTCGCCCTCGCTTTCGCCGCAGCCTGTGAAGTCGAAGCCGAATGATGCGATTCCTTGCAGGAGCAGCCTCCGCGATAAAGCGATTCGTGTCTTGCTCCTGACACTGCTCGCGTAGCCGTGGCAGATGATGACGACAGGGAAAGTTTTTGCGTCGGGAATCGCTAAGACGCCGTGCAATTTCCTGCCGCTGCTGTTGCTGAAGATTACGTCTCTTTCCATGTTTATATGAATTGCAGCTTTTGTTTTTTATTTGTTGTTAATGTAATTTCAAAATCAAGTTCGCTGTTGTAAAAGTTAAGTTTGTTCCGGAAACTTTTCTTTGCTGCAGCATTCCTTTGTTTGAAGCCTATCTTTATAA
>CAZBPE010000163.1:0-1607 GCA_964493685.1 uncultured Methanosarcinales archaeon | reverse complement strand
GCTTTGAGCCTGCGGGAAATCAGGAATCAATGGTTGTGAACATTCCGTCAGAGCCTTACATAAGGTCAGCTCCTGACGAGTTCAGGCTTCCATTCAATGCAGGAGAAATCCCGTTCAGGTGGAACGGCACTAAGGGGGGATAAAATGAGATTTTTGGTTACTGGTGGAGCTGGCTTTATCGGCAGCAATTTCATACGTCTGCTTTTGAAAAAGAGGAAGGATGCTGAAGTGGTTAATCTTGACAAGCTGACTTATGCCGGCAATCTCGATAATTTGAAGGATGTTGGAAAGGATAAGCGCTACAGGTTTGTGAAAGGCGATATTTGCGACAGCAGGGTCGTAGATAAAATAGCGTCTGATAACTGCGACATTATTGTTAATTTTGCTGCTGAAAGCCATGTGGACCGCTCTATTAACGACCCGGGCAGCTTCATTATGACTGATGTTTATGGCACTCACAACCTTCTTGAGGCAGCAAGGAAATTTGATTGCGGCTTTGTGCAGGTAAGCACTGATGAGGTTTATGGAAGCATCGGGCAGGGCTCTTTTTTCGAGACTTCAATGCTCAATCCATCCAGCCCTTATTCATCAAGCAAGGCTGGCGGGGAGCTTGTAGCAAAATCATATTTCACTACTTATGGCGTTCCTGTGCTTATTACAAGGAGCAGCAATAATTTCGGCCCTTTCCAGCACCCTGAAAAACTGGTTCCGCTGTTCATAACAAATGCCCTTGAGGATAAGGAACTGCCGGTTTACGGCGATGGCTCGCAGGTCAGGGATTGGCTTTATGTTGATGACAATTGCAGCGCTATTTTGGCGGTTATCGACAAGGGCAAGTCAGGCGAGATGTATAATATCGGCGCGGGCAATGAATTCACTAATCTCGAAATCACAAGAATGATTCTTGCTGAGCTTGGCAAGCCGGAATCTCTTGTCCGCTATGTCAGGGACAGGCCTGGGCATGACGCCCGTTATTCAATAAGCACTGCCAAGATTCACCAGCTGGGCTGGAAGCCGTCTTTTGATTTCAGGAAAGGCCTTTCTGAGACTGTAAAGTGGTATAAGGCAAACAGGTTGTGGTGGCAGAAAATAAAGAGCGGGGAGTTTTTGGAATATTACAGGAGGCATTATTATGAAAAGCATGGGTTAAGGGTGGGAAAATGAAAATCCTGATTTTGGGTGCGAATGGTCTTTTGGGTTCTGATTTGGTAGGAGTTTTCAGGAATGAGAATGCTGTCGCTTGGAAGGATTTGGACATAACCAGCAGGGCTGAGGTTATCAGCAGGATAACTTCACTGAAGCCTGATGTTGTGATTAATGCAGCCGCTTACACTGACGTTGATGGTGCAGAGTCGAATAAGGAGCTTAACATGCAGGTTAATGCGTATGCAGTTGGCTACATCGCAGAGGCTTGCAAAATGGCTGGCTCGGCTTTGCTTCACATTAGCACAGACTATATTTTCGATGGCAATAACAAGGGGTATACTGAGTATGACCTTCCCAACCCGGTCAATGAGCACGGCCGTGCAAAAGCCCTTGCCGAACAGCTGATAAGGGAAAAGATGGAGAAATATTTCATCATAAGGATTTCCTGGCTTTTCGGCAGG
>CAZBPE010000162.1:0-1607 GCA_964493685.1 uncultured Methanosarcinales archaeon | reverse complement strand
GGAAGATACAGAGCTGAATTTTTGCTTTCGGAAAGAGCTCTTTTAACAATTCAATGTAACGTTGGCTCATGTCTACGATAAAGACTTCCACGGGCAAGCCTTCCAAACCTGCCATAAGCGCTTGCCTGATAGTCTCGTTCTGAGCGTTTTCCGCTTGCACATCAACAATCACTTTGCCAGTTACAGCGTCCTTAACCGTAAGCCTGCATTTTTCTTTCCCGTTGACGAGCAGGAACTGCTCGTCGTAGTGGTACACTCCTGAAGCTGAGCAGAACTTTTCGTGCTTCACTTGTTCAAGCATGTTAGTGTAAAGTTCGTTTAAGTACTGTGGTGAGTAGTCTTTACCTGTTGTTTCAGCAACCACAGTCGAACTTTTTTGCAAGGAAAGGCCTGCTCTAACGCATCCGAGCATTAGCGATTTTACAAAGTCTTTCTCTTTGCTTATCAGTTCGTCAATGACTTCCCTGTTGGTGCTCCAGCGCTTGCCGCATTTTTTGCAGCGGAACTGTGATATGAGGATTTTCAGCCCGAGCTGTGTGATTACGCTGTCTTTGACAGTGTGGTAGCCGTTATCAACGTAAGCGGCCTTGCCGCATGTTGGGCAGCTAACCTTCACAGTTCTGAGCTTCCCGCTTACTGAAACAAAGTAGCCTTGGCAGCCATTTGCCGTGAATCCTGTCAGGCGGGTATTGTATTCAACCGAAAAGCTCTTATTTTCCGAACAAATCATTTGTCATCACCTCGTCTTTGTGGAATGAGGTAGTGTTTTGTCGTCGGTGGTTAATAAACTTATCGACGGCAAAACACTTTACTTCTTCTAAGAAAAAGTTCCAACGGAAGCAAAGGTAACTGCGTTGAGCCTGTTTTAAAGAAAATCACGGACTAAACAGAATGTCTCCACCCAGGAAAAACTTTAAATAGTTAGCAATGGAAAGACTTTATTGTGGTTAATAAGCAGCAAATCAGTGCATGGATGAAAGAGGGGACGATTACCCAAGCGCAAGCGAGGAAAATGCTTGCTGACACTTCACGGGATCAGAAAGTGCAAAGTTCAGGCAATTTTATCACAGCTATATCAACCATTGGCGCTCTGCTTCTAGGAATAGGCGCAGTCCTGCTCATTGCATCAAACTGGAAAGGCATCCCGAATATCCTGAAAGTCCTCATTCTCAGCAGCAGCACCTTGGGTTCTTACTATGCAGGGTACGTGTTTAAGTATCAGAAACATAACCTGCCAAAGGTCGGCAGTGCGCTTCTTTTCCTTGGTGCCCTACTGTTTGGAGCATCAATATTCCTTATCGCCCAGATGTATAATATCAACGCAAACAACCACGTGCTTGTGCTCCTCTGGATCATCGGCATCCTTCCACTAGTGTATGCATTTGCCTCTGTGCCAATCGCCACCCTTGCTGCGTTCTTGGTTATGCTTTGGCTTGGCCTTTTTGTCTTCCGGAACATCAGCTTCACGCGGGCATACGGTGACTTCTTAGCATTGCCCGTCCTCTATCTGGTGGCTGGCGTGCTCCTTTTCAGCATCGGTGGCGTTCACTATATTTCAGACCGGCTTTCTGCCATTGCCCGCGTCTACCGTCTCATTGGGCTTAAGG
>CAZBPE010000161.1:226-1616 GCA_964493685.1 uncultured Methanosarcinales archaeon | reverse complement strand
AAGATAGCCTGTTAGTTAAAATTCGGGACAAAATTGCTGTGTTGCGTAATTCCTCGTGTGGCTGCTGATTTCAGGCTTCGCCGTACCTTTTCATTTGCTGATACGCCCAGAACTTGATTTTCACCTGTTGAACCATCCCTTTTTCACTTCGCGCGTTAATATGCTCACCAAAAATAACCTTAACCGCGCTCAAAATCCCTTCAGTAGCCGGCCAACGGAAGCCGTAACCGTGCTTTTTCGACCACTTCTTGTGGCCTTTCCTGTTGCGCTCTTTCACATTCCTGTTCCTGGCAGGGCTGTCGCTATCATCCCGAGCATTTTTATCAGGCTTTATCACAGGCTCAATACCTTTACCATCAAGCCAGTTCCAAAAGTCTATCTCATCAAAAGCGCCATCACCGCCAGCCGCTTCTACTTTTACACCATCCTCAACCAGCTGCTGAAGCTGGCGCTTTCCGGATTCTATCTCTGAATCCTGCACGATATTCACTTCAAAACTGACCGGCTCCTTCGTTTTCGGGTCGCCCCAAAAAACAATCTGAACCCACTTCCTGTTCTTTTTCCCATACTTCTCACGAAGATACTCTCCACCCTCAACAACCTGAAACGATCCCCCATCGCAGAACAAGCGCAGGGCATCTCCCTCAGGAATTTGTAGCGTGGTTTCAAGGTCGTTGACGCGTCTGCATGTATTCGAAAATGTGTTGAATGCTGGGAGCGCTGAGAGGGAAAAGAGTTGGCGAGTCACTCCTTCAATCATCCGAAGGCTTATTTGCTTTGCACGCCACACGGCCTGTAGCTTGATGAGCGACTTCGGGAATTTGTACGGCCGTCCTACTTTATCTGCGTTCATTGCTTCAAGTTCGCTTGACCACGACCCAACCCACTTGAGTTCAAGCAAATATTCTCCGCGCTTGACCAGCTGCCTATTATATCGTGGCCAGTTTCGCTTGTCAATAAACTTGTTGCCCCATCTTTCTCCAGGCTTATGTTTCGGCTTTACCATCAAAAACTCACCTCGTTTCACTTTTACGCTATTATAATAGCGTAAAGTATTTAAATAGGTATGTTTCCTAACATGACAGAAATGGTCAAAAGTATTGTTTGCTACAGTTTAGGGAAGGTTGAGCCGAAAAGAAGACTCAGGTTTAACCATGAACTGTACGGTTACACTGACAGATCAAACCATGGCAAGTACATGTATGAAAGAAAGGGAATCTTAACAGGTGTCAAATATGACAAGCCTTTAGATTCCACACTTATTATGCCAACAGAAGTTGCAAAGCAGGTATCAAAATATCTTAAAAAACACAAAGCTGAGTACATTAACTATCAAATTAAAGCATAATTATGCAACACAGCAAATTATACCCTAAATTTCTGCGGAGTT
>CAZBPE010000161.1:0-216 GCA_964493685.1 uncultured Methanosarcinales archaeon | reverse complement strand
AGCATTTTTGGAACCAAAAATTACGCTGGAGTCGAAGCCGTTTTTGGCTAAAAAATGGTGTAGCTTATGTTCTTCAGAATTCAAATCCTGCAGGTAATGTATGTACTCGTGCATTTCAATCATCGCTTTGATGATCGGCAGGCCTTCTCGGCTATAAGCGTTTTCAAGCCTGACGAGTGGGTCGCCTAAAGTCACAATTACCCCATTGGATTGTCC
>CAZBPE010000160.1:0-1645 GCA_964493685.1 uncultured Methanosarcinales archaeon | reverse complement strand
GACTCACCAAGCGACGTTTTCTGAATGCGGACTCCACGTAAGAGCGGTGTGCGGACTGCCGATACCAAGCGTGAAGCAAGACGGATTCAACACGATACCAATGGTTAAGCCGGGAGCGTCGCACGTCATAATATCGCCAACAGAAGGATGGGTTCCCGGAGTGAGAAATTTGTGGAAGGCAATGGGCAATGACGTTTCAGTTTTTCTGTTCGGAAAGCCTGAGGCTCACTTCGGAAGGAGAATGGGAGTTGTTATTGCGCTTGACGATGACGTTCAGGAAGCAAAGAGGAAGGCAGAGAGGGCTGCGCACAGCATAGAAATGCAGACACAACAGCAGCCGGAATGGAAAGGGCAGCACGAGAAAAGGATGCACCTGCTATGAAAGCGCTATACAAGCCAAAAAATGAACCGATGAAAGTGGCTGCATTCATGTCAGGAACCGGAAGCAACCTCAGAAAGATACTTGAGATTCAGAAGAGGCTTGGAGAGGAAAGCCCGTTCAGGGTTATCCTTGTGTTCAGCGACGTGAAAGATGAAGCGAGGTGCAACGCGAAGAATATAGCGGAAGAATACGGCATAGCATATCATTGCAACGACATAAAAGAGTATTACGAAAGCAGGGGAAAGGACAGGAAGGACATGAAGATTAGGGAGGAATACGACAGGGAAACTGCAAAAATTCTGAAAAGGGAAAAGACAGACGCGATTGCTATGTGCGGATACGGGAACATACTAACAAGCGAGATTTTTGGCAATTTTTTAACAGTTAACGTTCACCCCGCAGACTTAAGGATTCTTGACAGAAACGGGAAAAAGCTTTACGCAGGATGCAAGGGAACAGGCTGCGTAAGGAAAGCCATTGAAAACAGGGCAAAGGATATGAGGTCTACGACTCACCTGGTTACAGAAGAGGTGGACGGCGGTCCAATACTGATGGTAAGCGAGCCTGTCCTGATTGACAGCAAGCTAAGCGACAGCGAGAACCTCAAAAGGCTGAAGGAGCAGGCAGACTGGAAGATTTATCCTGAAACGATAAAAAGGCTTGCCGAAGGAAGGTTCATGGCTGACGAGAGCGGCGCCATCATTGACGTTTCTGAGGAGAAATGCCTGCTGAGAGAAGGAATGAGGAAACTGCGTGAAAAGCTAAGCGACAATGACGTCAAGGAAAAAAGCAGCGCCATAGCGAAAAGGCTGCTTCAGCTCGGGGAGTATTGGAAGGCAAAGACTTTAATGTTTTACATGGGAGTAAACAAGGAAGTAAAGACTGAGGAAGCCGTAAAAGCAGCATTTGAAGCAGGAAAAAACGTAGCTGTCCCAGTAAGCGACCTGGAAAACGGAAGGATAATCCCGGTAAAGCTCACTTCACTAAGCTCGCTGAAGCCGGGAGCATACGGCATACTTGAGCCTTCAGGAGGGAAAGAGGTTGACGCAGCGGAAATAGAGCTTGCAGTTGTGCCCGGGCTTGCATTTGACAGGGAAGGAAACCGGATAGGCTACGGGCTCGGATTCTACGACAGGTTCCTCAGGAACATTTCCGCAAAAAAGATTGCGCTCGCTTACGAGATGCAGATAGTTGACAGGGTTCTCGCTACAGAGAATGACGTTCCAATGGACTTGATAGTGACAGAAGAGCGGGTGATAAGGC
>CAZBPE010000159.1:0-1646 GCA_964493685.1 uncultured Methanosarcinales archaeon | reverse complement strand
CGTCTATGTCTGCAAATACCGGCTTTGCTCCTGTATTCACGGCTGCGAAGGCGGTTGCGACAAAGGTGTGGGAGGGCATTACAACCTCATCGCCAGGCTTGATGCCCAGCGCCATCATGGAAATGTTAAGCGCATCTGTTCCTGAGCCGACTGAAACGCAGTGCTTTGCGTTGCAGTATCCTGCAAAAGCCTTCTCAAACGCCTCAACCTTTTCGCCAAGAATGAAATTGCCCTTCTCAAAAGCGCCTGCTATGGCTGCGTCAATCTCGCTCTTGATTGAACTATACTGCCTCTTAAGCTCAAGAAAGGGAATCATTTGTACAATTCGCTCCTCTTTCCAGCAACCCTCGCAGGATTTCCGTAAGCCACTGAATCAGCCGGAATATCCTTTGTAACAACGCTTCCTGCTCCTATGACAGCGCGCTTGCCAATCGTAACGCCAGGCAGTATCACAACGCCTGCGCCTATCTGCGCGCCCATCTTTATAACCGGACCCTTAAGATGCTTCTCAGCACCCTTCCTGCCCGGATACTTGTCATTAGTTGTTATGGCTCCCGGAGCAATAAAAACGCCATCTTCTATTTTTGTGAACTGGGCGATGTAGCAGTTGCAGTGAATCTTCACATTGCTGCCGATCCTGCAGCCGTAGTCAACAACAGAATTGCTCCACAGCCTGAAACTGTCGCCAATGACATTCTCTTCCCTTATAATGGAATTGTGCCCTATGATAAGGCTGTTGCCTATCTTAACGCTCTCATAGACTATGCTGTTGCTCAGGAACACGGCATTATCGCCTATTTTTGCAGAAGCTACTGCTATTTTACGCAGGGTTTTTGCTCCTATTATTACATGCTCTCCAACAGTCCAGCTTTTCTTGTGCTCCATTCCCATCACCAGTAATGTTGTTCATTCTTCATATAAAATTGTATTGTTAAACGCAAGCCCTCATCCAGCTTTGTTTTAGGCTTCCAGCCAAGCGCTTTTGTGATTTTGCTTATGTCTGCGACAAAGCTGCCTGGCTCAAGCTTTCTTACGTCTTCAGGGTAAGGCACAATTTCGTAGCTGCCGCTGCCATTGACAGCCACTACCTTCTTTGCAAGCTGAAGGAAGCTTATGCCTGCGCCGCTTGCGACATTAAAGACTTCACCAACTGTCTTTTCGCTCAACGCAGCCGCAATTAACGCATCTGAAATGTCGTCAACGTAAAGGAAATCACGCATGTTGCTTCCGTCCCCCATAACTTTTATTTTATTTCTGTCAATAACCTGCCTGACAAACCAGTTGGCAACGCCATACGGCTTTTTCATCTGCTGCCTCGGACCGTAGCCGTTTGTTATGCGGAGGATGCAGCTCTTTATGCCATAGATTCTGTTGTAGATAAGAATGAGCTTTTCTGCGGCAAGGCTCGTGACAGCATACATGCCTTTTGGGTTTGTTGGAGCAGTTTCATTAACCGGCAGCTTTTCAGGCGAGCCGTAGACTGCGCGGGTGCTGGAAAAGATTAACTTGCACTTGCCGCCTGTTTTTCGGATTGCTTCAAGAAGGATTATTGTGCCCCTGCACCTTATGTCCAAATCCTCCGAGGGATTTTCCATGCTCCGGTGGTGGTCAACCTGGCCTGCAAGGTGGAAAATGAAGTCTTTGCC
>CAZBPE010000158.1:586-1687 GCA_964493685.1 uncultured Methanosarcinales archaeon | reverse complement strand
ATGCTGACCAAGGACTCGCATTTCAGGGATTTGCAAAACGTGCAATTACTTTGATAAACTTTAATCTGGCAAAGCTCCCTGAATCCTTCCATTCCAAGCTCCCTGCCCATGCCTGACTGCTTATAACCGCCAAAGGGGTTGCAGGGAAGCCAGCGCTGGACATGGTTGATTTCGACGGTTCCTGCCTGTATCTTTGACGCCACCCTTTCCGCGCGTTCAGAATCTTTTGAATAAACCCTGCTGCCAAGCCCGTAGCAGGTGTCGTTGGCGAGTTTTACTGCTTCATCTTCTGTCCTGAATTTTACGATTGGAAGAACCGGCCCGAAAACCTCTTCGGTCCAGACGCGCATTTCTCTTGTGACGTTTGTCAGGATGGTTGGCTTGTAATATGCGCCTTTCAGGCTAGCCGGGACTTTGCCCCCGGTAATCACCTCTGCGCCCTTTTTCACTGCATCTTTTATCTGACTTTGGAGCAGTTGCAGCTGCCTTTTGGCGACGAGGCTTCCAATCTGCGTTTTTTCATCGCTAGGGTCTCCGATAACCTTTTTTTCGACTTCAATCTTCAGCTGCTCAACCGCTTCGTTAAAGATGGATTCGTGGACAATTAGCCTCTTGACAGAATCGCACACCTGGCCGCAGTTGGAGAATCGCTCGGTATAAAGTTCAGGAACTGCGTCAGAGACTTCAACATCCTCAAACACCATTGCCGGGCTTGAGCCGCCCATCTCAAGGATTGCCTTTATGAACTTTTCTGCAGCGATTTTATAGAGGAGCTTTCCAATTCTTGTGCTTCCTGTAAACCAAATAAGGTTCACGTCGCTCTCAGCAAGCTTTTGGCCAACGTAGCCTGCGCCGTAAACTTCGGAAAAGACTCCTTCAGGAAGGTTTTTGGAACGCATCAATTCCTCAATCAGCTTTCCGGTGAGCGGGCACTCCTCTGAAATCTTGAACACGACAGCATTCCCTGCAATCAGGTTCGGTATTGCGCCCCAAACGAACATGTTCAAAGGGAAGTTCCACGGCGTTATTACCGCCGCAGTGCCGTACGGCTCATAAACGATTCTGTGCAGTGAAGCCTTGTCTTCATGCGTAATTTCGTAC
>CAZBPE010000158.1:0-576 GCA_964493685.1 uncultured Methanosarcinales archaeon | reverse complement strand
TCCAATCTCTTTGGTGATTATCGAAGAAAAGCCTTCCTGCTTTCTTGCGAATTCATAGTAAATCGGCTTTAAGAGCGCTATCCTTTTTTTCACGCCAAGCTCCTTCCACTTGAGTTTAGCCCTGTTTGCCAAGCTGGCTTTTTCTTCTATTTCAGCAGCTGTAGAAACATCAACTTCGCCAACTTTTTCGTAATTCCTTGCGGGATTTGTTGAAACAAGCTTAGCCATGGCTGAATCGTAAGCTGCCTTTTTTATAAATTTTTCCCGCGCCAGCGCCGGCTTCTCAGCAGTGATTAAGGAAAAAACAAACATTTTTATAGTTATAGTTATAATTATAAGATATGCCAACAACCATACAGGTTTCTGGAGCAACCAAGCAGGTGCTTGACCTTCTGAAGGAGAAGAAGCAAGTTAAAACTCACGACAGGCTCATACAGCTAATGCTTAAAGAGCAGCTTGATGTCCCAAAATCAATGTTCGGGGCTGTCAGGGGGCTAAAATGGAAGAAGGGGGACAGGGCTGATTTCCGTGGGTTATGAATATGTCATAGACTCTTCTGCATGGCTGGAATATTTA
>CAZBPE010000157.1:0-1779 GCA_964493685.1 uncultured Methanosarcinales archaeon | reverse complement strand
CAATTACCATGTTCAGCCCTGACGGCAGGTTATTGCAGGTTGAATACGCCAAAAAGACCGTAAGGCAGGGCTCGACAGCGATAGCGATGGTATGCGCAGACGGAATTATTTTTGTAACAGACAAAAGGGTAATAGACTCCCTTGTTGTTCCTGAAGCTGTTGAGAAGATATGGCAGATAGACGAGCATATGGGCGCAACTGCATCAGGAATATTGTCGGATGCGAGGGTTTTGATAGAAAGGGCGCAGTTAAAGGCTCAGCAGCACCGCATCACATACGACACTCCAATAGACACTCTTTCAGTTGTAAAAGAAGTGTGCGACCTGAAGCAGATTTGCACCCAAAGCGGCGGCTTAAGGCCTTTTGGAGTCTCACTTTTAATAGCAGGCATAGAGGACCACAAGCCAAGGCTTTACGAAACAGATCCAACAGGGATATTTTTCCAATACAAGGCAACAGCGATAGGCGAAGGCGAAGTTGAGGTTGAAGAAATACTTCATAATGAATACAAGCCAGAGCTTACAATAGAAGACGGGTTAAGGCTCTCGCTAAAGGCATTGAAGAAAGTTTTGGGTGAAAACTTCAAGATAGAGAGGATAGATGCTGCTTATATCAAGACAGATGACAAAAAGTTCCGAAAGTTCTCCAAGGAAAAGATAGAGAATACTTCAGATGAATCAAGGGAATCTAAGGACAAGAAGAAAAAATAAAACCAATGTAGTTGGTGCCAAAATAAAGAGGCTTTTTGAGTATGGTAACAGTCGATCAGGCGGTGATTGCGAGATTAAAGGCGCAGGGCCAGAATTTCGAGATTTTGGTTGACTGCAGCAACGCAATAGCATTAAGGGGAGGCAAAAATATTGATATCAAAGATGTCCTTGCAGCCTCTCATGTATATGCAGACGCCAAAAAGGGGCTTGAGGCTTCCGAGCACGCTATGCAGCAGATTTTTCAGACTGCAGATAGGGAAGAAGTCGCAAGGCAGATAATAAAAAAAGGCGAGATACAGCTTACAGCCGATTATAGGAACAAGCTTAGAGAAAGCAAAAGAAAGCAGATCATCGGCATAATCCACCGCAATGGAGTGGATCCAAAAACACATTTGCCCCATCCTTTGACAAGGATTGAAAATGCTTTTGAAGAGGCTAAATTCCACATTGACGAGTTTTTGCCTGTGGAGCAGCAGGTGCAGGAAGCCCTGAGCAAAATAAAGGTTATACTTCCCATAAAGTTTGAGGTAAAGGAGCTGGAAGTCAAGATAGGGCCGCAATATGCAGCCAAGTCTTACCAGACATTGAAAAGCTACGGGACAATATTAAGGGATGAATGGCGCAACAACGGCTATTATGTTGCGGTTATAGAGATGCCCGGTGGTTTAGAGGAGGAGTTTTATGAAAAGCTCAACAGCATCTGCCATGGAGAGGCAGAGGTAAGGATTTTGAAAACAAAATAATAGATTTTGCTTAAAAAATGTGCGTTGCGTGTTTAGCGGACAGTGAAAAGGCATTAGTTGAGAAGCATGCAAAGGAAGCAGAGCATTACGAATCAGTGCATAAGCAATATTAAAAACAAAAGGAGCATATTAAATTTTCATAATAATCTTTTAGAATGGGAAAAGTAAACGTGCAGGACAAGGACATCGCAGTTCCGGGAGAGGCATTAGCTGTTGGAATGGACAGCTTTCCGGGGCAGGGAACCTACAGGGAAGGCGACCTAATAATTGCGGCAAGATTGGGATTGGTCCAGCTTGACGGAAGGACAATAAAGCTTATACCTTTG
>CAZBPE010000156.1:1547-1910 GCA_964493685.1 uncultured Methanosarcinales archaeon | reverse complement strand
GGACGTCTGGCTGCATACGACGCATCATTACTAAACGATCCTTCCATACCAGAAAACGATAAGGTTAATGTCAGAGCTGTAAACTCTGAATTTCAGGAAGCTCTTAAATACGTGCAGCGCTTTGACTTTGGCACACTGAGGCAGCTGGAAGGTTTGGGGGTGCCAAGACCCGTGATGGCATTTATGGTGAGTACGGCGCCTTCTCCAGTGCTGGAAGAAAGGCTTAGGGCTGCTGCCGGATTCTTGCAGGAAAACCTTGGTTACTTTGCATCAAACGGTAAGCCTGCATAATTTGCAGCTACGCGTAGGTGAATTTCGTACACCTTTCTCCAAAGCTTCCGCTAAGTTCAGTCAAAACCAAGA
>CAZBPE010000156.1:0-1537 GCA_964493685.1 uncultured Methanosarcinales archaeon | reverse complement strand
TCCAGTCAGGGCTGCTGCCAAAACAGCTTTAAGGCTGTCTCTGGCGTTATTATCCTTATTCTTCTGAACTCCTTTAAGTTCAGCAGGTGCTTGTCATACGTTATTATGTATTCCGAAGAAGACGCTATTGCGCATTCAATTATCTTGTCGTCATAAGGGTCGTCCTTTACAGCTGTAACCTTCTCAGTTGGTTTTACCAATTCCGCAAATGACAGGACTTTCTCCATGACATGCATAATCTCTGTGTCTGAATATTCAAAATCCCGCCTGAGAACCTTTTGGTATTCTTCGAGTATTTCTTGTGACGAAAACACTTTGAACAACAGACATGTTGCCTCTGTTATTGTCGCCTTTGCCTTTGCACAATTGAAGGTATGTCTGACTCCTTTATGCCCTTGCTTTCCATGCGCCTTCTCCCTTCCCTTGCTATTGCTTCCAAATCCCTTATCAGGGATTCTTCTGGAGGCGTAGCCACCTTTTTCAGCACGATTGTGTCTTTTTTCCCGGCAACTGCAAAAACAGATCCTTCTGGCAAGCCAAGCTCCTCCCTTATGCTCTGCGGTATTACAACCTGCCCTCTTGAAGACATCCTTGTTGTTTCAACTGTCATGGGAAACCCTCCTCCAAACGTAATCTTATTATCTTATTGTAAGAACATCTTATATTTAAGCTTTGCCTTTTGCTTGAACTCAAGCCCTCATCCCGGAATACTCTGGATGAAGCGGTAAAAACCGTGAAGCAGGTGAGGAATGTTGTGGATGTGAGGATAGAATGATTCCAAGCGATTTATGCTGCTTAGCTGCTTATGCAGGCCTTAATGTTCTCAGCGCAGTTTCGTAGAACTCCATAACCCTTGTTAAGTCCTCATACAAATTTGTCCAAAGGAGTGAGGACAGGTTAGCTTCGTTTGCGACAAGCTCGCCTACTGTTTTTATGCCTTGCTCCCTTAGTCTATTTGCAGCGCGTGGCGGGAATATAAGTCTTGGCTCTGAGCCTTTGAAGCCGTAGCCAAGGTATCCTAATGCTGTTTCAATGAGACCCAGACCTATTTGTCCGATACCTGATAAGCTGCTAATTTCTTCTCTGGTGCTGCTCACTACCTGCGCAATATTTTCAAACCCTCTTCTCTTAAGCGAGTTTACATAAAGTCGTGGCACGCCAAAGTATTCTATATCTTCTTCCCCATGCTTAACGTGCTGAGATTTAACTTCGGCTAATTCTGCCTCAAGAGTATCCGCATGTAATTGAAGCATGGCGCGCATAGCTTCGGCTAAGTCTGTCCCGCGTTGAGCGTACCGAGAGTTAACTATGGCTAATTCTGCCTCAAGTTTCTTATTGTGTAATTGAAGCCCGGCGCGCATAGCTGTAGCTAAGTCTTCCTCACGCTTATCGTACTGTGCTTTAATTATGGCTAATTCTGCTCCAGACGTCTCATCTTGTAATTGAAGCATGGCGCGCAGAGCCGCGGCTAATACTTCTTTCCCACGCGTAACGCAATGAGTTCTAACTTCGGCTAATTTTGCCTCAAGAGTATCCG
>CAZBPE010000155.1:0-1945 GCA_964493685.1 uncultured Methanosarcinales archaeon | reverse complement strand
TGTCACAACTGCGGCATTTACCGTCTTCCAGGGAAGCAAAGCAGCTCCGGCAGAAATTCCCCTTGTAAGCATAGGAGCTTCTGTAGCCAAGAATATTTACCGTCAGCCCTGCGGCAGCAACGCCCAGCAGCAGCCACATGAACGAAACGTCCATAAAGGGCACGAATATGTCAGCCATGAGCATTAATTGCCGTCCAGTACTAATATATTTATCGCATGCCAGCATGGCAGTACTAGCAGGGGAATTGAACTCCCAGTTTAAAGATTTGCCAAACGTAGTGATGATTTAAGAACCTTTCTTTTCAATGATATCGTGACGCGTATGTACCATCCCGGCAGGGTAATGGAGATATTCAACTCAAAGGACAAGAGCATTGAAGCTGTAGACAATTCAACGCAGGTCATGCTTGAGATGTGGGACGACAACCTCATCACAGTCCTCGTGGAGCCTCATCTGGAGGACAAAATCAGGAAGGAGGATGTGGTGCTTGTGGATTACCGCCCAATGGCAAACCGCCCCATACCAAAGATGACTGTTGTCAAGGTGCTCAAAGGCACGGTGGCAAAGAGCATGTGGAGCGCATACAGGGACCACCACAAGAAGCGCAATGTCCAGCAGAGCATCCCCAGCCGCGTAAAGCAGCAACAGCAGCATTACGTGGGATGATATGCCGTTGTTATTTTGACTTCTTCTGAAAACCCACAGCTTTAGCTGTGGGATGCATGGCAAACTTTCAGTTCGCCTGCAAGAAGCGGTTGCTGGCAAACGCTTTTGAAGCAGGAACTGTGTTCCTGCTTTCATAGGTGGAATTTTCGATTCCGCCATATGAAGGGGAAGACTTGAGAAAAGCTTTGCTTCACTATAACTGTATAAACTTTCTTCTATTATTCTTTTTGTGTTCTTAAAAAGAAAATTAAAGAATGTCCATGATTTGGTTAACATAAGCAATAACAATCATTCTCTTGAGTACAGAAGGATTTTTCAAGACGGCCGGAAGGGAGAATGGTACAAGGCATTGCATGTAGATATTGGGGGCTTGGCAGAAGGTTTGTATCGTGTGACATTGAATTCAGATAAAGGCACTGTACATTGCACCATACAAGCTGACAAAAGAAGAAGAATCATTGCTGCAGGCAGCAAATACGAGCACCAAGAAATGCAGTATCCATACTACGTGTTCAGGGCGGGTAGAATCCAGTTCAAGAGGTATTATTATGATTCTTATTCAGGATGGCGTTAATAAAGAATCAGACCTTCTGTATCTCGGCAAACCCGCATTTGCCGCAGTATTTGCGGTTCCTGTACGCTGCGAGAAACGTCCCGGGCCCGCACCTCGGGCACGACTGGTTTTTCCTTTTTGCCTCATGGCCCTTCACTTCATAGAGCTTCCAGGCCTGGACCTTGGCGTGCTTTTTCTTTGATTTCGGCCGCTCCTTCTGCGACTTCTTCTCTTTCTTTTTCTCTGCCGGCTTTTCCGGTTCAGCCGCAGGCGCTGGTTTTGCGCCTTTAACAGGCTTTGCAGGCACGGCTGCAACAGCAGGTGTTGCTGCTGCTTTCTTCTCTTTCGGTGCGTCGCGCGGCATGATTATCACATCCATCTGTAGAGTTGAATATTTGGTATTTTTGAAGATGACCATTCACTGCTCATTTGCTTCCGGTTTCTTTTATCTTCTCTTCTTCTTTAGGTGGCACTTTTTCTGCTTTTGGTCCCCTTCCCTCTTCTTTCACTTCTTCCTTTGTCTCTTCCTTCGGTACTTTTGAAAGGTCCTTCGCGAGCTTCTCTTCCCAGACGAAAACCTTTGAGCACGATTTCGCGAGCCCGCCTGAGGAAAATATGTTTCTTATGTCCACGTGCTCCACTGCTTTGCCGAGCTGCTTCGCAAGCAGCTGCTGCAGGGCTGCCTTTGACGGCGTCGATTCCTTCTCGTGCTCTATATCCACGAC
>CAZBPE010000154.1:0-1977 GCA_964493685.1 uncultured Methanosarcinales archaeon | reverse complement strand
TTCAGGATACTAAAGTATTACGGAAATTTCAGGACAGGTTGGGCTTGATCCTGAAACAGGCGAGCTCGCCGAAAATATTTCAAGCCAAACCGTTACGGCGCTTGATAACATAAAAAGAATTCTTGAAGAAGTTGGTTGGGGATTTGGAAACATAGTCAATGTCAGGATTTTTTTGGCTGACATGAAGGACTATGCAGAGATGAATGAGGTTTACGCAAAATTCTTCGCAGGCGATTACCCGTCAAGAGTTGTTTTGGCAGTAAAGGCGCTTCCCCTGAACGCATTAATAGAAATAGAATGCACTGCTGCAGGAAATGAAACAAAAAAGCAGGCTCTCTGATGCAATAAATATAAGAAGGGCTGAACAAAACTTTTTCTGCGTGATTTTATGGACAAGCATTCCCAATTGCAGCAGATAGTTGATTCAGCGGCAAAACAGCTGAAGCTCGTCAGCAAAAATGAGATAATAAGAATCATCTCGCATCTTGACGCTGACGGGCTGAGCAGCGCCGCAATACTCATCAAGGCGCTGAGCAGGGACGGCAGGAGATACTCCCTCTCAACAGTCCATCAGCTTGACGAAACCGTTGTCAAGCAGCTGGTTAAGGAGCCTTACAACTGCATATTCTTCACTGACCTGGGCTCAGGGCAGTTCAGCCTCATAAAAAAATACCTTGCTACAAAGAAAATCTTCATACTCGACCACCACCAGCTTGAGGAAGATTGGCAAGCGGAGAATGTCGTTCACCTGAACCCATGCATTACTGGACTGAACGGCTCAAAAGAGGTGTCAGGAGCAGGCGTGACATACCTTTTCGCAAGGGCGCTGAGCAAAGAAAACACAAACCTTGCCCACATAGCAATAATGGGCGCAATGGGCGACATGCAGGAAAACCGCGGCTTCGAGCGAATAAACTCTGAAATACTTGAAGACGCAAAAAAAGCCGGAAAGATAAAAGTCATAATGGGGCTGCGCGTTTTTGGAGCGCAGACAAAGCCGCTCCATAAGGTAATAGAGCAAAGCAACGAGCAGCCAATACCCGGAGTAACAGGAAGCGAGTCAGCGTCCATCCTTTTCCTCCAGCAGCTCGGAATAAACCCGAGAAAGGAAAGCGGCGCTTGGAAAAAGCTCGTTGACTTAAGCGATGACGAGCTCCAGAGGCTCGCAACAGCAGTCATACTAAAAAGGCTTGACGAGGAAAAGCCTGAGGAAATACTCGGGCCAGTCTACATACTTGTCAATGAGAAGAAAGAGTCGCCCCTTCGCGACGTCAAGGAATTCTCAACAGTGCTGAACGCCTGCGGCAGGCTCGGCAAGGCGTCAATAGGAATCGGCGCATGCCTTGGCAACGCTGAGATAAAAGAAAAGGCCGTAAAGACAATGGCTGAATACAAGCGCGAGATATCCAATGCAATGAACTGGTATAAGAACGGCGGGAACAAGGTGATAAGGGGCAGGGGCTACATGATACTTAACGCAGAGGAAAACGTCATGCCAACCATCATAGGAACCGTTGCGTCAATAATATCAAGGTCGGGCGAGGTTGAGGATGGCATATTCATACTCTCCATGGCGCAGATGATGAGCGGAAAGACAAAAGCCAGCTTGAGGATAAGCGGCAACGGAAATCACGACGCAAACCTCAGGGATGTCATATCAAAAATAGCGGAAGAGGTTGACGGGCAGGCAGGCGGGCACAATGACGCGGCAGGCGCGCTTATAGACACGGAAAAGGAAACGGAATTCATAGACGCCGCCAAAAGAATCCTTGAAACAAAGGCGATGGAGCAGAGGATTGTCTGATTCTTAACTTGACTAATAAACCAGCTTATACTCTTCAAAATCATAGTTAAATTTAAATAAACAGAAGTTAATCTACTAGATATGGCAAAACCAATTAGAGCAACACCAACGCTTAAGGGAATTGAAGCAATAAACTTTATCAGAGAAGTAATTAAAGAAGAAAAAAGACCTTC
>CAZBPE010000153.1:0-2029 GCA_964493685.1 uncultured Methanosarcinales archaeon | reverse complement strand
TCACGCCAAGCTCTGGAACAATACCGCTTCAGAGCCCTTGAACTGCGTAAGAAAAAATGGGAAATAAAAGACATTGCTGAGTCATTCGGACTGCACCGAGGCAGCGTTTCGCGTTGGTTCACCAAAGCCAAACGGAAAGGCCCTGAAAGCCTAAAAAGAACAAAAGCCAAAGGGGCAAAGCGTAAGCTGAAAGCCAAGCACGAAGCAATGCTTCTTCAGCAACTGAAAAAGCCAGCTACGGAGTTCGGCTTCGAAACGCCCCTTTGGACTTGTAAAAGGGTCCGGCATCTTATAAGCAAAAAGTTCAACATATCCTTAAGCGTTTCCAATGTGTGGGAATGGCTCCGAAAGCTTGGCCTTACCAGCCAGAAACCTGAGCGCAGGGCTTTAGAAGCCGATCCTCAAGCTGTTGCTAAGTGGCTGCGTGATGACTGGCCAAGGATTAAGGCTCATGCCCGTCGGTGGCAAGCGATGCTGTACTTTCAGGATGAGTCAGGCGTAAGGCTTATTCCTACGGTTGGCAGAACTTGGGCTCCTAAAGGGAAAACGCCTGTTGTGAAGGTTACTGGCAAGAAGGGTTGCTTGTGCGTTTCTTCAGCTATCAGCGCTGCCGGTCGTTTGCTGTTCAGGGTTGAGAAGGATACAGTTACTGCTACTGTTTTCATAGATTTTCTTAAGAAAATATTAGTTCACCATCCCCGCAGGAAGGTGATTGTTGTGGCTGACAAAGCGCGTCCTCATACCGCTAAGGCTGTTTCCAGTTTTGCTAAACGAAATAGTAGGCGGTTCGCTATTTATTACCTGCCATCTTATGCTCCGGAGCTTAATCCTGATGAGGAAGTGTGGAACGATTTGAAGACAAACCGGCTTAAAGCACATCAAGCACAAACTATGGAGGAGCTGAAATCTTTAATCGTGGCAAAGATGCGAAGCATTCAGAGAAAACCGGACATGATTCAAGCATTTTTTATTAAAGCGAAAGTCACCTAATCAACAGAATTACCTATATTACACTTGTAATAAATTGTAATATATAAAGTTTTCCATAATGGTCAGTATCTCCGATTGACTGAGTGAATTGCGTGGGGAGGCATGATTTTTTCCTGAGCGTTTGGTGCAAGTTTGCTGTTTTATTGTTGATTAGGGCGATTACCGGTACTGTTAAACGTATTTTGGTGGACTACCGTTCTGATTTTCCACCCCCGTGGAAAAAAGCTGCCGCTATGGCTGCTTTAAACGTTGTCGACGCCTAAGTAGCCGAATAGCAGTTCGTGCTCAATAATGTCAAGGTATTTTTTGAAAGGAACGTAATAGTTGAGGTTCTTATTCATAACCCAGAATAAGCGTAACAGTTGGCTTATCAAGAAGTAAAAGTACCTGATAAGGGGATTGGAGCTTTTGCTCTTGATTTTGCTCTCATCCTCAACCCGAAAGTTAGTCTCAATCTGCCATCGACGCGTGTAATACCACACGTACTCAGCTCTAGTTCGAAAATGGACGTTCGTGGCGAATATCCACGGATACTCATCAATGCCTTTACACACGACAATGGTCGTGTGAGGCTTCCAGTTGCTTTTCGCTTTAGAGTACTCCATTTGGTGTTTGAACTTTCCTAGTTCTGTTGTCTGCGTAACAAAGTCTTCAATCGTGCCATCTTTCTCAGGAACCCTGATTATGTAGCGAAGCTTTTTCGCTTCCAAATAATCAATAAGCTCTGCAATGTAAAAACCTCTGTCAAAAAGAGCCAACTGAATGCCCTTAAAAAGCGTCAGGCAGTAATCAAGAAGGCTTATTGCTGGCTTTGCATTTCCCTCGCCAACCATAACCGGAAGGCTCATCAGAGGAATCTGCTTGTTTCTCATTATCAGAGAAACACTGATGAACTTAAACAAACCATCGTACGTCTCACCTTTAGTGTTAAAAATGTGCAAACTCCTTGTCTTACCGTAAAAAGGCTCATCGGTAGTATCAACCGCGATTTTAGCGTATGATATGTGAAGCTGCCGCACAGCTTTTCGCACTTCTACTT
>CAZBPE010000152.1:239-2140 GCA_964493685.1 uncultured Methanosarcinales archaeon | reverse complement strand
GACCTGGTGATTCCGCTCGTCACAATAGGGCTTGCAGAGCTCGGCGACAAGTCACAGCTTTCCATACTGCTTCTGGCGTCAAAGACAAAAAGGCATTTTCAGCTGCTGATTGGAGTAATGCTTGCTTTCCTAATAGCTGACGGATTGGCGGTTGCGGCAGGCGCGTGGATAGGCGAGGCCATTCCTGCCCGCGCCATAAGAATCGCGTCAGCAGCAGTGTTTATTGCATTCGGGCTGTTTATTCTATTGAGAAAAGAGAAGGAAAACGCCGCAGAAGGGCACTCAAAGAACGCTTTCATTCAGGGATTCCTTTTGATTTTCATGGCAGAGCTCGGCGACAAGACCCAAGTAGCCACCGGACTGTTCGCGGCAGAATACAATGCAATTCTTGTATTCGCGGGAGTGATGATTGCGCTGCTGCTTCTCTCAATAACGGCAATCTATGTCGGGAAGGTTGCTGCAAAAAGGATAAGCAGGAAAACGGTGGCAAAGATAAGCGGAAGCCTGTTCATGCTAATAGGGCTGTCATTCCTGCTTTTTAATTAAAAAAGAAAAACATTTAAATATTTGATAATGTAAATAAATCGTATGGGAACCATAACAGTAAGCGTAAGCGATGAAACGGAACAATTGTTCAGGCAAACAGTGAAGGCAAAGCTCGGCGAGGGAAAAGGCAAGCTGGGAAAAGCCATAAATGAAGCGCTGAACAAGTGGATAGCAGAGGATGAAGAGAAAAAACTCCGACAGGAAGCCTTGAAAATGCTTGAAAAAGGGCTTTACAAAGTAGGGAAAAACTACACGTTCAGAAGAGAAGAGGCTTACAATGAATGACATAGACGCTCCCCTTATTGACTCAAACATACTAATTTACGCCTACGCAGAAGATTCAATGAAGAAAGCAAAAGCCGCAGAACTTCTTGAAAAATGTTTCTTAGGGAAGCTTAAACTGAGCATTTCCCTGCAAAACATAGGCGAATTCTGCTCAATAGCAACACGCAAGTACCAAATACAAAGCACGGCAATAAACAAGATAGTGCAAGCAATACTGAAATCCAAAAACTTCGTCAAACTTAGTTACCAACCTACAACTTTCAAGGGAGCGCTGACGATAATGGAAAAAAACAAGCTGCAGTTCTGGGACGCGCTACTTGCAGCAACGATGCTGGAAAACGACGCAGTAAAAATCTACACGGAAGATGCCGACTTCAACAAAGTAAGCGGAATAAAACAAATTAACCCATTCTAAAAATAAAAGCCCCCGCTCGCGGGACAATACCATTTTGATGATAGTTTGGGATTCCAAAAAGGCACTGATAAGCTTCAAGGACGGTTGCTGGCAGGAAACAAAAACCTTTAAATATTACCAGAGTAATACTAATTTAAGGTGATGCCTTATGGAAAACGAGCTGGAAATGGTGCCATCAAAGCTGACAAAGCGCCTAATTCGGGACGCTGATGAGCTAATAAAGGAAGGGCTATACGCAAACAAGTCTGAACTAATAAGGGATGCCGTAAGGCCAAAGCCGAGCGCCTTGAAGCGGCCATCAAGGAAGATGTTGAATGGGGATTGCGCGGCAAATGAAAGCGGTATCAAACGCAGGGCCGCTGATACACTTGGCAGAAATTGAAGCACTAAAAGCGCTTGAAATTTTCACCAGATTGTCTATTCCTCCAACGGTTGACAAAGAAACGTCCAAAATAAAGAAAACGAGAATTAAGGTTGTTCAGTTAAGCGGAGAAGCAAAAAACCTTGCAAAGATGCTAATGATAGAATACAATATCGACCTTGGCGAAGCGGAAGCCATTGCACTTGCAGCAAGCACCGGAACAAAAACGTTCCTTACTGATGACCTTGCTGCCAGGGACGCCGCAAAAACTCAAGGATTGGAACCTCACGGCAC
>CAZBPE010000152.1:0-229 GCA_964493685.1 uncultured Methanosarcinales archaeon | reverse complement strand
AGCTTTCCGAGAGGGGGTTATCAGCAAAGCTGACGCAATAGAACAAATAGGGGCGCTTTATAAAAACTCCACACTTTTCTTGACCAAAGACTTGATTGACTGGATAAAAGGAGAAATTGAAAAAATCAAACAACAGAATTCCACTCATCTTTAACTATTGGAATTCCGTGTGCTAAAAAACCACAAGATTCGTGGAATTCTGAGTGTCAAAAATTATGCCACTGGCCTT
>CAZBPE010000151.1:1702-2140 GCA_964493685.1 uncultured Methanosarcinales archaeon | reverse complement strand
CCCTGAGACTGCAAGCGCTTGCGACATGGCAGTTCCCGGCATCATAACTGACCCGAGCGATCCGTCCAAGCAAATTACCTGCTGCACTGGCGCTTCTTACGCTCCTGTTAAGGCTAATGTTGAAATATCTTGCGGGGACAACGTCATTTCTGTCAGGATGCCGGTCTTGTTCAGGGGCAAGTTTGTTAACATGGTTGTTACCACATTCAAGGCAGGAGACTGCAAAATCGGCTGAGCGTGTTTTTAGCTTTTAAGGAAATCTTTAATCTCTTTTTCAGGGTACTTCTTGTTGAAGAGCGCGTTATAGCGCGCTTCCGTCAGCAGCATGCGGATGTTCATCTGGCTACATCTTCCCGTCTTGCAAGAATTCTCACATTGGCGTCTTTTTTCTCTGCAGCAAGCATTGCTAATGTTGTTCCTCAAGCGCCGCTTCCGACG
>CAZBPE010000151.1:0-1692 GCA_964493685.1 uncultured Methanosarcinales archaeon | reverse complement strand
CTGTCTTCACGTTCCAGTGCGCAATGAGCCACGCCTGCTCTTTTCCGAGAAGCACAAGGTAGGCTGCATTGAAGAATTCCTTCGGCTTCACGCCGCTTTTTTTGCAAAGCCTGTAAATTTCATTGAACAGTTCCTTTTCATTCCATTCTTTCGCTTTCAGTATGCCTGCAAATTCCTTGAGCGCCTTCTTCTGCTGCGGCGTCAGCTTTTTCTTTACAGCGTCGCTTACTTCATCCTTGACTTCAAACCTGTATTCTTCAGGCGCGTATCTTTTAACCCACTCTGCCGCCATTGCAATGCGCTCAAGAAGCTGGGCTTCAACGCCCTTGTCATACTGTCCTGTTTTCCTGAGGCTTGCAATTATGCTTCTTTCATCATTAAAAGTCTGCGCGAGCATTGACGCGTGCGCAAATGAAAGCTCAATCGGCTTTTCAGGGCTGCCTTTTTTGTTTGAGATTTCAAACATCCTTTTTATGTGGCTGCTTTCCTTCTCGTTCTCAAGCGTTGTTTTTCTGGCGTAAACAGAAGCCGCTTTGTCGTACTCGTCATAGAGCTGCGGCAGCTCCTTCCACGAGAAGCTGCGCGTCATCATCAGGCGCTTGTTGTAAAAGAAACGCAAAAGCTGGGGCTTGGCTGCGTAAAGCCAGTCCTTTGGGTAAATAACATTTCCAAGCGACGCTGACATCTTTACGCCGTCAATCATTATGTGCTCGTAAAATATTGGCTCAGGCGATGGGAAGTCAAGGACTCGCTCAGCTATTTCCGCATTTATCCAGAACGCGCTGTTTGGCACCTGGTATTCCTTGCCTGCTCCTTCGCTTGAAATGTTCCATCTTGCCCACTGGGCAGCCCACTCGCTTTTCCATGCGAGCTTTCCCGCATCCTTAAGCGGGTCTGCCTCGCCGCGGTGGCCGCATCCAGTTGCTATTCTCGTATCAAAAGCGTAGTCTGTGCAAACGTAAGTCACTGTTCCGTCTTCTTTGAATCTGACTCTTGGCGTTACAATCTTGCCGCAATTTGCGCACACAGGATTCCACGGGCTCCAGTCTGCCTTCAAGTTGTTTGTTCGGCGCTTGTTTTGTATCTCCTTTACGACGGCAGTATCTTCTATAATCTTCTTGATGAACTTCCTGAAACTGCCCTTTTTGTATTCCTGCTGCATTGAGAATTTTTCCATGTCTTCAAAGACGAACTGGTGCAGGACCTTGAAGTATTCATCAGTGTGGTGGTCTGCATAGGAAGCGTGGCATCCTTCAGGGTCCGGTATCATTGAAACCGGTGCTCCAATGTATCTCTCGTAATTTGAGGGAACGCCTTCCGGAATTTTCCTCAAGGGGTCCATGTCTTCGGCAACCCATACGAGTCGGGATTTAACGCCTGCTTTTTCAAGGGCTCGCTGGACAGAAGCTCCCCTTACGCTGTCGCTTAGCCTTCCGATGTGGAGGACGCCTGAAATCGAGGCTGAAGTCTTAACGGCATATTCGGAGAGCTTCGGGACTTTCCTGTCAAGGTAGCGGTATTTTTCCCTATTTATTATTTTGTCAGCAATCTGGTCCGCCCAGAAAAGCTCCTTTTTCTCTCCTTCTTCCATATGAGCAGCTGTCGTTGAAGTTTATTTAAAAGTTTTATTGTTGTTTCTGCGGTGTTGCATAAATAATCAAGGTAATAAAGAAATTGTAAGTGCTGTTAAGC
>CAZBPE010000150.1:0-2206 GCA_964493685.1 uncultured Methanosarcinales archaeon | reverse complement strand
CACCAGAAAGGCGATGAAGCTTGTTTTTGGGAACGAGCTAAAAGTAAGCGAGAAAGACATACTTGAGCTGCACAAGACCCTTGTCAAGGACACTGGTGTGACCACTGGCTACAAAAAACTCCCAAACTTTCTGCTTGGGCGAACAGCAAAAACAACGCCTCCTGAGAAGGTAAAGGGAGAAATGGATGCGCTGATAAGCTGGTATCATGAAAATAAAGACGTGCATCCGTTGCAACGAGCAGCCATATTCCACGGGAAGTTTGAGAAGATACACCCCTTTGATGATGGCAATGGCAGGGTAGGAAGGCTGCTAATTAACATAATTTTGATAAGCCACGACTACCCTCCGCTGATTATAAGAAAAACGCATAGGTTATCCTACCTGAACTGCCTGGAAGCTTTTGACGGGGGTCACGAAGATAAACTAAATAGTTTTCTGATAGAGAAATACAAAAATACTCATGAAAAGTTCTTCAAGGTATACGCCAAATACCTTAAATAAGTCCTGTTGATTAAGCAGCCAAGCTCGTCTCTAAAGAACCACCAATCAGACATACTCACTTCGTTCGTAGGTTTGGTCAGAGACCAAACGACTGATGGGATTAAGTTATGACTGCATGGATGCTGACTGGTGGTTCTTAGTGCTCAGAATTTTTCGGATACTATGACTGATTCTTTTAACCATCGATTATAAATCGATGGAAATGCTCAGAAACAGCGGTTTCTGGCACTCAGAAATTTGCAGATTCCAAGAAATGCTTAGCATTTCTGGAACAAGAAATTCCTTTGGAATTTCTACGTTTCTGATGATTCTGACATTTTAAGGAATCCTTTTCATCTGCCTCAGAAGGTAGTCATCATCTTCGCTCTGCATCACGTTTTCCTTTTCATTCACTTCCATCAGCTTCTTTTCTTCCTTCTGGAAGCCGCCGATGTTCATTGCCTGCTCTTTCAGCTGAAGCTCTGCCACTGACATTTCATCATCGCTGATTTGCCTTGGCTGCCAAGCGAATCCGATGCCGTCGTTTTCCGAGCGGGGCACGATGTTTATCGCGAAGTGCGCAACCCTCTGCCCTGCTGCAATCCCGTTTTCAATGATTACGTTTGTTCCGTTAACCCTAAGCATTTCAAAAATTGCAGTTGACACCCTGTTGGCAGTGTTGAAAAGATGCCCCGCAAGGAAGTCCGGAATCTGCTCAAGAATTGTGTAGTGCTCTTTCGGGATGACAAGGACGTGCCCTCGGCTCGCAGGGCTCCTGCTTTGGACAAAAGCCCGGTTGTCGTCCTCAAAAATAGTTTCCCCCTTCAAAGCCATTTCGCAGTGCTCGCATTCAGCCATTTGAATCACTTCGTAAGCATTCTGGTTACTGAATCAAGGTCAAACCTGCCGCCGCTCTTTTTCTTCTGTGCAGTTTTCTTTTTTGACTTCTTCCCCGAATCATCATTCCTCTTTTCCTCTTTGACAACCTCCGCCTTCATCATCCGTTCCTTCATGTCAGAACGCGAAGCGTTCTGAGCATGCTCAGAAATGCTGCGCATTTCTGACATTCCAAGAACCTTCCTGAGCGCCGCATTGACGGCGTCAAGCTCCTTTTTTGGAATGTTCCTTTCGGGGATTCCGAGGGCCAGCCCGTCACCGTCATTTCTCGGAATGATGTGAATCATGAAATGCGGCGCTTTCTGCCCAGCCGCAATGCCGTTTGCTATGAATATTGTTGTGCCCTTGCAGCGCAGTGATTTAAGCGCCGCCTGCGAAAGCCCTTTGCAAACCATGAACAAATGCTCCGCCAGGTGCTCAGGAAGCTGCGGCATCACAGAGTAGTGCTCCTTCGGCATCAGAAGCATGTGCCCTTTCTCTGCAGGGTGTATGTCAAGGACAGCGATTGACTCGTCATCAGAATAAACCGCCTTTGCAGGAACCTTTCCAGAAGCTATCTGGCAGAAGACGCAGTTCTGCTTCTGGAAAGCCGCAAGCTCCTCCGGAGTCATCTGTGAAAGCTCTTCCTCGGTAACCATAAGCCTCTTTTCTTGTTCGGCATTAATAAAGTTTATTGTAGCTCTGCATTAGGACTTATTTTCAATATGGCATTTTATTAACAGTTTTCACCGTACAATGAACACGATATTGTCATCTTTTCGTGATACGGTTTCGGGCATACCAGATAAGGTCGAGTAGCTTATTGCAACCTAATGGCAGCTTAATATC
>CAZBPE010000149.1:0-2218 GCA_964493685.1 uncultured Methanosarcinales archaeon | reverse complement strand
GCTTAGGCCGGTTGGCGACAACTTGTAAAGCCTTACTGAAGCCACCTTGAGCGGAGGGCATTCAAGAATAGTTACCGGGAAAAGGACTGACTTGCCTTTTGTCATTGAATGGGGCCTGTTGTCGGCAACGAAGATGTGAGTCATGCCTGCCTTGTAGCCTGCAAATCCTGCAAGCTTTGTCTCTGCAAGGGGGGCGTAGTGCCTTATTCGCGGATATGGCCTTCTGGCGTGCTTTCTTGGCCAGAACTGAAGGCTTCCTTTGTGCGGACTTCTCGTCGTTGCCATTTTTTACTGGTTTGTTTTTTTATTTGTTATGATGCCCCGCTGCTTGCAGCGGTTGGCTTTTTATTTTTCAGGCGCTTTCGCGACTGCTGAAACTAAAGCAGCAGTCATAAGCCACTGAGCTTGAAAAAAAGCCTTTTTGTGCAAGCCTTTGTTAGAACCAGAGCATAGTGCCGGTAGCTCAGTACTGAAAGGCTTTGCTTTTCAGGCTTCAAAGCGCCGTCGTCAGCGCCGGAGCATCCTCTTGAATGCTTCCCTGCAGGAGAAAAAGGGGCGGTTTATAAAGGTTATTGTTCGGGATTACCGGTTCGCTTTCCTCCTCGCATAATTCACCGGGTTCCTGAAGCGGCAGTATTCTTCCGGGCATTTTACTCTAAGGTCTGTGTAGTATGCTTTGTTGTCGCAGTTTGGCGGCAGTATCTTTTTGCGCTGTTGTTTATGGTAGCGGAGTTGCCCGAGGAAATATGTCGGGTGGAGAGGCTGCCCGTTCTGCTTGTTCCATTCTGTGAGGCGCGCTTCCGTTGCCTCTTGGCTCCATCCGCAGCTGCTGAGGAAGTTTATGAGGATGAACAATGCTCGCTTCCTGCCGTCGTCAACGCCCTTCAGCAGCTTTTGTATGCAGGGCGGGAAGAATTTCTCAGGAACAGCCTCTGCAGGAACCTCATATTCCTTTTCTTCTTTTTCAGGCTCTGGCTCGCTGAATGTTGCGTCAAATGCCTTTGTGAAGAAGTCTTTTACTTCGTCGGAAGGCTTTGCCTTTGAGCGCTCGAGGAATTTTATTTCTGAAACGGTTACAGCTTCAGGCGACGCGGATTTCTTGTCGAATTCCCTTATTTCGTCGACAGCCACGGGTATTGAAACGAGCCCTGACTTTTCGTGCATTGAGTATGGCATCCTGTACATGTGCCTTGACGAAAGAAGTATAGTGTCTATTGCCAGGAAAGGCTCCACTTTAAGCGTCGCTTTGTTGTTTTCGTCGACAGAAGACAGCTGCTCGACTGGAACGCCTGTTTTTTTGGCTACGTTATTGTATTTTCCGCCTTCAAGCTCCAGTATTTCTGAGGCGAGCCTTGCTGTTATATTTTCCTTGACGTAAATGGCTATTCGTTTTGCAGCTTCGGGGAAGAGCAGCCTTGTTTCTGCGCCATTTACCTCTTTCGGGAATGACTGGAAAGGCGCGCCGATGTGGAAGCCGTGGTTTCCTGAGAATTTTGCGGTGACGCTTTTTATTCTGTGGTGCTTGAGCGCTTTCAGAATCAGGTCTGCTGCCATTTTTGAGTATTCGAGGAACTTGCAGTCTACGTCCAGCACCAGGTCCCAGCCGGTGCGCATCTCGTCAAGCTCTTTCCTGCCCATCAGCGGCTTAAGGTGCAGGGGGTTTCTCCACAGCTCCTCTGAGCAGTGGAAGGATGTTGCGCCTTTCTTTGCCATCTCAAGGACGTCGCTGGGGTACTGAAGAACCTCGGGCCTTTTTCCGAAGTTGTCGCCGAACCTTGCAGCCACTTCCTTGCCTTCCGCGTGCTCGACGAGCGCTGCCTGTATCTCTGGCTTTTTGTAATGGCTTAGTGAGGCGCTGAGGTGAATCATGCTGTGAGAGGATAAGAAGCGGCATTAAATAGTTTGTTGTGGGATTTATAGCAGCTTTTAATATTTGGTGCCTGAAGGCTTCTTGCCCAGTTTCTTTATGAACTCGCGCGGGATAATGTGCTCTTCAAAGCCTTCAAAGTCCTTGTCGTAAGAAACGAGATTCAATTGCAGATGCTGGGCGGCTGCTATTTGCTGCGCGTCTTTATCGTTGATTTTGCCTACATTCCTGGCCGCCTCTGCTTTAAGCTCAGGCTCGCTAACGATAACGCATGCTTCAAGAAGGTAATGCCTGAACGTAGTTATTTAGCGTTCTGAAGCGATTTTGACTTATGTTCTCCAGTAGCGAAAT
>CAZBPE010000148.1:0-2226 GCA_964493685.1 uncultured Methanosarcinales archaeon | reverse complement strand
AGCCTGAAGTACAGTTTTCCCTTTTTGCCGCTAATCAGTTTGCCAATAATCTCCCAAACACCCCTTTAACCCCTCCTTGCTGTTGATAGAAAGGTTTATAAAGCTGCATGCTTATTCGCATGGTATGAAAAGCGTGCTTTTGAGTAATAAGGCAAGCAAGCGTGAAGAGCTTGAAGCCGCGCTGAAAGAGCTTGACAATGACCATAAGCTTCTTGACTCCGTAAGGGAGTTTGTCAGGTTCCACACCGGCACTGCTCCTAAATCCCCTCAGAAGTCGCATTAGGCACCGCCTCCGTTTCTTTCAGCTAGGTATGTTTGTTTGAATGCGTCATAATCAACCAGTTCAGGAGTTCTCAAGCTGTTTTTGGCGTTGACCTCGTCATAGGCTTTTTTTGCCGAGTCAGAAAGCATTGTCCGCTTGTCAGCTGATACAACAACGTCAACAGCTCTAAGAGAAGCCAAGGCTATTATCCGAAAGTCTGTCTTCAGGTTCTCTTCACCGTATTTCAATAACTTTTTGTTTTTTGCTTGCTTCCTGTAGGCTTGGAAATATTCTTCAGCGAGGTAAGCGGCTATTGGCGGCAGCTTAACCACTTCATCAACCAGGAAATCGAATAAGGTAAGGAGCACCTTTTGTGTTGTCTCTCCCCTGTACTTCACGTGCGATGGCGTTTCGTAAAGCTCCTTTTCTATTACATCTATGCCAATAATGAAAAGGGCCTTGGTGCTTTTGATTTTGTTGATAAGCAATTCTTTGTCAGGCTCAAGCAAAAGATTTCCGTAAAAACTTGTGTCCATTACAAAGGTGCGCGCAATCATAGAGTAAACCTCCATTCAAAGCTCAGTTTTCCAACGTTCTGCGGCGGGCATAATGTTCGCTTGTACCACTCGCCGAGCGAAGCGAAGGTGAGTCCCGAACGCCAGTGAGGACACTTGAAGGTGCTGTTCGCTTCTGCCGTGCCGTTCTGGCTGGTGAAGTTGGCAATGCCGAATATGGTGTTTGTGGCGAAGGCTGACGAGACGTTCGCGTTTGAGAAGTTCTTGTCAGTGACTATTGCAGGAGAGGCGAAGGGGTTTGCGGCGAGGGCGTAAAGGGCAAAGGCGAGAGTGAACAGGAGGGCTGCGACCAGTATGAGCCTGAAGTACAGTTTTCCCTTTTTGCCGCTAATCAGTTTGCCAATAATCTCCCGAACACCCCTTTAACCCTGATAAGCTCTGAGATGGAAAGGTTTATAAATATGAGTTTACACATTAGCTTTATGAAGGACAAAAAAGCTTTGATGGAGCAGGTCTTGGGCAAAACAAAGATTCCCGCCGATGAAGATCCCATCGCATTAGCAGATGATATCAAAGGGGACTTAACCGCAGAGTGGAAGGAAGCTAAGCACAAGCTGGAAGCTGCGGAAATAGAAGCGGAAGCCTGATAGCCTCCGGTATTACTACCTTCTTCACGCGGTCTCGATTCGGGAGACAAAACCTCTATCTGAACCAGCCCAGACTTCTTAAACACCTCGTTAATTACCTCTCTTTTACTCTGCAAATGGTGTTTGTTAAAAGTCACTAAACACAGCTTAAACACAGACGCCACTAATGCTAAAAATGCGTCTTCACGCTTAATACCTTTCGATTCCAAGAAGTCCAACACGGTGTTGTCATCAATCCCTAACTCTTCAAAACGCTTTTTAATCTGTTTATCAGTCAGCAGCTGCTCAGAATAGTCAAAGTAAAAGGCCAACATTTCAGAAACCAATGGAAAATGGCCCCACACAAGTAACCTTTTAAGCAGAATTACTGGAGTTACCATCACCACATCCCCTTCCACTATTTTCGCCAAAAATGCTCTGGCAATGTCGGGTTTTGTGCCCTTATCCCACTTGGCCATAGTGACCACGTCCAAATCAACAAGCACAGTTTTCATAACAAACTCCTCTTCCCATCATTCGCGTTCCCGTCCATCTTCCAGTAGCCGACCAAGCTTTTGTTTTGCGGCTGGTATAATGTTCGTTTGTACCACTTGAAGGTGCTGTTCGCTTCTGTTGTGCCGTTGCTGCTGGTGAAGTTTGAGTAGCCGAAGAGCATGTTGTTGGCAAAGGCTGACGAGACATTCGCGTTTGAGAAGTTCTTGTCAGCAACGATTGCAGGGGAGGCTGAGGGGTTTGCTGCGATGGCGTAAAGGGAGAATGCAATGGTGAACAGCAGGGCTGCGGCTATTAAGAACTTCAGGTA
>CAZBPE010000147.1:0-2244 GCA_964493685.1 uncultured Methanosarcinales archaeon | reverse complement strand
ATACACGCCAGGCTGGAAGTTCAACGAGTGGGAACTGAAAGGCGTCCCTGTGCGAATTGAGATAGGTCCGCGCGACTTAAAAGAGAAGCAGGCTGTAATCGTGAGGAGAGACACCGGACAAAAGGAGACTGTAAAGCTTGCCAAACTGAAGGATTCTGTTGTAAAAATGCTTGATGAAATCCAAAAAGCGCTTCTTGAAAAGTCAGAGGCATTTCTCGTGAAAAACATTTCAGAGGCGAGCAGCATAAAGGAGATAGAATACGCAGTAAAAAGCGGCAGGATGGCAAAGGGCTACTTCTGCGAAAGCGAAAAATGCGAGGCTGAAGTGAAGAAGACTGAAGCGAAGTCCCTATGCCTTGAAATAAAAGGCAAGGAAGGAAGCTGCGCAGTCTGCGGCAGGGAAGGAAAGCTCGCATACTTCGGCAAAAGCTACTAAGCGTTCGCATAAGATACTGAACTCCAGCAGCGAAAAATATATAAACATCTTAGCAGCTTTCTGCCATCAAGGGGTGGTGTAAATGAAGGACAAGATGCAGCTGATGGAAGACTTAAAGCAGAGAATAATGCTTCACAGCAACGTTGAAGACGAGCAGATGGCAATGGACATAGCAAGAAAGTGGGCTACAGCCTGAACCAGAGCCCCTTTTTTCTATTTTTATTCACTTCCTGGCAGAAATTCATAACGAAACATTTAAATACTACTAAGGCAAAATCCGAATATAGTTAGCTATAATAAACTAAAAAGAAGGTGATTGTGAATGTTTAAGAAAGCTCAGGCTGCCATGGAATTCTTGATGACGTATGGCTGGGCCATACTCGTCGTTCTCGTAGTCATTGGCGCGCTGGCTTACTTTGGCGTTTTATCCCCATCAACCCTGCTGCCTGAGAAGTGCACCTTCCCTGTTTCAGTTAACTGCGTTGACCACAGCGTAAGCCAAACTGCCGTAACGCTGGTGCTTCTTAACGGCGCAGGAAGGGACATGCAAGTCAATAGGATATCTGCATCTTCAGAAGCCCTTGGAGCAGGAAGCCTTGGAGTGGGCTGCAGCACCGGCGCAATAACAACTGTCTTAAGGAATGGCGCAAAGCTGACATTCACCCTCAACACAGGCGACGTTGCAGGCGCCTGCAATTTTAAGGACACTGGCAGGGACAAGAACCGCTATAACGTATCTGTTTACTACAGCTGGCTTGACAGCACAAGCATAACGCACGTTCTGCCGGGAGAGTTGCTGGCAAGAGTGTCATAAAACCTTTTTTTTCTTTTTAATCTTATTTTTTATCTTCCTAGAACTAATTAGTAGCAGACGATGCGCGCCTGCTTTTTTCGCCTTTCACCAACAAGTTTAAATACCCTCTTAACTGGTTTAAGCGGCAGAATGAAAAGCAAGTCAGCCCAGGCGTCAATGGAATACGTAATGATAGCCGGGTTCGTGGCTCTCGTTATAATCCCGACGTCATTCATCTTTTACAGATACGCTTCAGACTCTGCGGAGGAGATAGACAGGGCGCAGATAGAGAAGTTCGGAAGGGACGTCATTTCAACAGCAGAGACATTCTACTACCTTGGAGCGCCATCACGAACCGTCCTTGACGAAAGGCTTCCGAAGAACGTGCAGAGCATAAGCATAGACCGAGACCCTGTAAGCGGCACATACCTTTTCGCAATAGCAGCCAACTCGCAATCAGGCACAACAAACCTGACTTTCCCGACTATCGTAAGGCTTCAGGGCTTTTTCATAAGCGACGACATAAATCCCGGACAGAAAGAGGTGTGGATAACCGCCCAGAAAGGCTCTGACGGAAAGCCTTACGTTGACATACGCTTCGGCAACTGGAGAAGGGTGTTTGTAACTTCAACAGGCTATGCTGGAAACTTCGGGCTTGCCGGGGCTGACGCGAACTGCCAGGCAGCAGCGCAGTCAGCAGGATTAGGAGGAGTCTGGGCGGCATGGCTGTCAACAAGCAACACCCAGGCTAAAAGCAGGATTGGAGAGCACAGGCATGTTCTCGTCAACACATCAATCGTTGTTGCTGAGGACAAGGCAGACCTGCTTGACAGCTCATTGCAAAACAGGATAAACATGAATGAATTTGGCGCTCCAGACGTTTTAGCTACTGTTTGGACTGGCACTCTTCAAGATGGCAGCGCAAGCCCAGACACCTGCGCGGACTGGAGCGGCGCAGGCTCAGGCCTTTCAGGCTCTACCGCTTCTTCAGCTGCGCAATGGACGAATTCGGCTG
>CAZBPE010000146.1:629-2272 GCA_964493685.1 uncultured Methanosarcinales archaeon | reverse complement strand
AAGCCAAAAACAATGAAAATTTTGAGGATATCGACAACAGAAGAATAGAAATCCTGAGAAAAACAGGCAGGAAGGAAGAAGTTAGGAAAGTTCTTCTTAACTTAGCAAAAACAACAGGGGATATCAATTATGCGCTGAAGCTTAAAAAAGAATCAAGCTCGGATGAGTGGAAAAGCTATTTTAAACAAATCATAGCTGACTCTGAAAAGAAAAGCAGGAACGGCCTTCTTTCAAGAATATACTTCCATGAAGGCGATTATAAGAACGCTTTTGAACATTCCAATAGCGTCAGGGATATGAATTATCTGGAGTTGCTCGCTAAGAAATTGAGCCCGAAACATCCCTCGCTGGCGTGCAATATATTCAGGAGACTTTGCTTTAGCTGGATTGGTTCCGGCTCCGGCTGGCCATACAAAAAAGCGGGAAAAATGCTGGAAGCGATTAAGAAACTGGATAAAAAAGGAGATTTTTTCAACAAGACAAGAGCAGAAATAATAAAAGAGCATAAGAAAAAGTATTCGCTTATGGAGATAATAGAAAATGTCTGACGCTAAAGAAGGAAAATTCAATTGCGGCAAATGCGGAATTGAAATAGGCGGGCATAACAAGCACTTACACGACGGAATGTGCGACGGATGTTTCTTTGACAAATGCTTTCATCATTCTTTTCCCTTTTCAAAGAACTCCCTGATAGCCTGCTGGTAGAATGGAGTTGCCTTAGGAGCCAAATCAGCAGGAAAGCAGCTGTAGTAGCGCTGCCACATGTAACGCTCGTCAACGAAAAGCAGAACTCCCCTGTCCGTTTCCGTCCGAATGCAGCGGCCGGCAGACTGCAATGCCTTTGTAAAAGCAGGAAAGACATAACCGTAATCCCAACCCCTTCCAAAGCGCTTGTCGTAATAACTGATAAGCTCTTTCGTGTATAGGTCAGGCTGGGCAAGCGGCAGCCCCACAACAACAACGCCGTTGAGGAACCTGCCAGGCAGGTCAATGCCCTCGCTGAAATTGCCTCCGATGACTGCAAGAAGCACACCCCCCGCCGCGGATGCCTGCCTGAAATCCTTCAGCATCTGCTGCTTGGCAGCCTTTGACATGTCCCTGTGCTCCTTGAAAACTTTCTTCGTGAGATGCTCGTGAAGGCAGACATGAATCTGCTCCATAAGGTAGTAGCTTGGGAAAAATATTGCAACGTTGCCTGGAATGGAACTGGCAGCCTCAGCGCAGATTTGCGCTATTTTCACGAATTGCGATGGAGAGCGCTGGCTAAAGCGGGTAGTTGCGCTTCCGACAATCAAAGCAAGCCTGTTCTGCGCCGGCATCGGATTGCCGTATTCCTTTAACACAGTGTCCTTTGGAAAGCCGAGAATGTCGCGATACATGAACATTGGAGTAAGAGTACCGCTCATCATCACAACAGCGTGAGCCTGCTCAACAACAGCCTTTGATTCAACCGAAGGGTCAAGGCAGTGATAAAAAGCAGTGACTACTTTTCCTCTTGGAGAATCCATGACATTCAGGATGCGGGCAAACCCCTCGCCATCACCCATCCAGCTGGCCAAAAAGTCTGCAACGCTGCCAATAAAGCTCTGCCTTTCAGCTTCCCTCACCAACTCCGCAGCATCAGACATCCTTTCCAGCATTGC
>CAZBPE010000146.1:0-619 GCA_964493685.1 uncultured Methanosarcinales archaeon | reverse complement strand
CAGGTCATACTCAACCACCGGAGCGAGAAGCTCATCTCTTAAAATAATGCGCTCAGGAACAGCAGCTAGCCGCTTCAAACTGCGCTGCAGCCCAGCAAGAAACTCCTTTATAGACCGCTCGCCAAACTTCTCAGCTTCCTTAACAGCGCGCTCAAGAACTGAAGTGGAAAGGCGCTCAGTAAGCATATCCCGCATTCGGGAAGGAAGGTTATGCGCTTCGTCAACAATTATTATGCACTTCTCAAGGGATTTTCCATTGCGCTTGAAGAAGCTCCTCCTTATCTTTGAATTGAAAATGTAATTATAATCAGCAATAACCACCGCAGCTTTCTTCGCAGCAAGCGCTGCAATTTCATACGGGCAGACGCGCTGCTGTTTTGCAAAGCCAACTGCCTCCTCAGTATGCGCGGGCAGGCTGCTCAAGAATCGCAAAACGCTCTTTGAGGAAGCAGTCAGCTTGCCGTCCTTCCTGATGTTCAAATGAAACTCACAATTATCATCTTCCCGCAAAGAGCGGCAGTAATCGTGAAAGTGCCTGCTGGGAAAGGCGTCCACTTCAGGGCGGGCGCACATGCTCTTCTTCCCAACAAGGTCAACGCAACTGAAGACGACTCCATGC
>CAZBPE010000145.1:0-2281 GCA_964493685.1 uncultured Methanosarcinales archaeon | reverse complement strand
CGAGAATGGTTAATGACCGCATGGAGTCCAGGCTGAAGCTTTTGGAGTCGAGGGTGTCTTACATTGTCAAGCAGAAAGAGGACAAAAGCCTTCTTAAGAGGTATGAGCAGTTCAGCGAATGGCTCAGAAAGTACGTTGAGAAGAATTGCCGGCCTGCAAGGAAATATTATGTGGTCATCCCTTTTAATGTCGGGCTTTCTTCAAGCTTTAAAGAGGCCGAGCTGAGTTCTGCGCTTGATTTTTTGAATGAGCGCGTGGTTTTCGTTCAAAAGCGTTTTGCTGAGTTTGGCATGAGGAATGTTGCTCGGCTTGACACGGGTCAGCTTCAGAAACTGTTTGACTCATACGTTGAGGATGCAATATGCACGGGGAAAGGTTACTTGACTCCTGCTGCGTGGGTGAAGGAGTTTGAGGCGTCAAGAAAATGAAGGATTTTGACAGGAAAGTGGCGGAAGTGAAGTCTTTAATTCAGCGCGAAGGCATCATTTACCTTTCTGAGCTGGAGGCCCGCTTGGAAAGCCTGAGCAGGAGGGAAAAGGATAAAGTTTTGGAGGTTCTGAAGCGGGATGGAAACGTTAATGTCGTTGAAAGCGACATGATTGAATGGGTTGAGAAAAGGCCTGTCACTCAGAACGAAGTGTATCTTGCAATAAAAGCCACCCAGAAGCTTGAAGTTTCACCCGATTGCGTAAAAGCGGGCAACGATTTTGTTAAGGGGCTCACCAGCGTGGGATTTCCTTACAGCGTTGGTGCTGACTTCCTTAAAGTTGCTTTGACCGCTTCTGAAAGCGTTGACACTGCCATTTTCATTGAGCCTGCTTCCCTTTGCAGTTTGGAATCTTACTTGAAGAAGAAGCTGTCTGATGTTGAAGAGAAAATGCACGACTTGGCTGAGCTCGGCATCAATGCAGGGCCCGAGTTCGAATCCTTGCAGCTTAAGGAAGCTGAGTTCGAGAAGCGCTTGGATGGCATAAGTAAGCGCAGGTTCAAGTTCTTCAGCTTTTCACTTTTTTTCGTGACCAAAGGCGGCAATGTTGAAGAGCTGGAATCAGCAACTTCCAGATTGGTGGCTTTGATGAGGAAAAGCAGGATTATCGTCAAGACGGCGATTAACTACCAGAAGGATTCTGTTAAGTCTGCTGCGCCTGCTGGAACCAATTTTTTGAGGCGCAGGGCGGTAATTACGACCAGTGACTTGCTTGCGAACTCATTCCCGTTTATCAAGGTGCAACCGAAATGAAAGGCGTGTTTAGGACTGAAGTGGATAACGCGGTTGTTGAAGTGGAGAATTTGGTGAGGGAGAAAGGCATAGTTTACCGTGATGAGATTGACCGGCTTTGCAAGCATTTGGGCAAGAAGAGCAGGAAACAGGTTTTCTTTCTGCTTGGCAAGAAGCGCCACTTGAGGCGCGTTGAGGACATGTTTCAGTATGACGAGAAGGAAGGGAAAACTGAAGTGGAGGAAAGCGAGATATTTTCTTCCCTGATGAAGCCTGAATTCGTTAATACGGAGCGGGATTGCGTGCAGGTTGGCAACACTTTTTTCAGAGGGCTTTGCTGCACCGGCTTTCCTGCTGAGGTTGACAACAACTGGCTTTCAAGGCTGGCCAGCGAGAAAGGCAACGCGGATTTTGGAATTTTCATAACTCCCAGCAGCATAGCAGCTTCTGAAATATATCTCAATGCCGAGCTTAAAAGAGTTAATTTTGACTTGTACCGGTATCAGGAGCAGAACATTCCAAATCCGAGCCTTGAGGAGAGGAAAAGAGAGCTTGAGCAGAGCCTGAGGGCTTTGGTTTCCGGAGAGTACAAGCACTTCAAGGTCGCATTGTTTCTAATTGCAAAAGGAGTCAGCAGGGAGAAAGCTGCGAGCTTGTCAAAAAAAGTAAGCTCCTCTTTGAGCGGTGATGGAATTGAGTCTGAGTATGCGACTTTTTATCAGGAGCCTCTTTTCAAGTCTATCGTTCCTCTTGGCGTTAACCACCTTAAAGGAAAGGAGAACATAGTGCCTGGGGATGGTTTGGCTGCTTCATTCCCGTTCAGTTTTCCGTGGCTCGACATTGATGAGGAGGATGGGATTCTTTTGGGTTGGAATGACAACGGCTTGCCTATTGCGAGGTCAATGTGGAAGGAGCCTTCTTACTCTGGGGTTTTTGTGGGGCCTACTGGGAGCGGGAAGAGCTACGCTGCCAAGACGTTCATTCATTTGGAGAGCATGGTTAGGGGCACGAGAATTATAATCGTGGACCCTGCTGCCACTAAAGGGGCGGCTCCGGAGTACA
>CAZBPE010000144.1:1900-2282 GCA_964493685.1 uncultured Methanosarcinales archaeon | reverse complement strand
CTTCCAGCGCGTGCCTGCAGGCGTCGGGTCAGAAGGTTTCGTCAAATTGACCTGGGATCAGTTCCGCGAGATTATTGTGACAGGCGCAAGATGGTGCGTTGAAAACGGCTACGGCTGGGAAGAAGACCTTAAGATGACCGAGGAAGACGGCACAATGAAAGGCGCTGACGCTTCAAAAGTAAGCGACCGCGCGATCAAGCGCGGCATGAACCAGATTGGCACGCTTGGCTCCGGTAACCACTATCTTGAGATACAGTACGCCCGCGAGATTAATGATGAAGAAGCTGCAAAGGCTTATGGCATCACCGAGCCTGAACAGATTGTAATAATGTTCCATTGCGGCTCGCGCGGATTTGGGCATCAGATAGGGACAGATTATCTC
>CAZBPE010000144.1:0-1787 GCA_964493685.1 uncultured Methanosarcinales archaeon | reverse complement strand
GCAATGAAATGCGGCCTGAACATGAGCTTTGCGAACAGGCAGGTGATATTGCACCGGATTCGCGAAGCGTTCTCAAAAATCTTCGGAAGAAGCGCTGAAGACCTCGGGCTCCATCAGGTTTACGATGTTGCGCACAACACAGCGAAGCTTGAAAGGCACAAAGTTAACGGCGAAACAAAAGAAGTTCTTGTTCACAGGAAGGGAGCAACCCGCGCGTTCGGGCCGGACAGCGACGAGGTGCCTGAAAAATACCGCAGCGTAGGCCAGCCAATAATCATCGGCGGCTCAATGGAGACAGGCTCGTATCTTCTTGCAGGCACGCAAAGGGCAATGGATGAAACCTTTGGCAGCACGTGCCACGGAAGCGGCCGGACAATGAGCCGTGCAAAGGCAAAGCAGATTTACCGGGGCGACAAACTGATAAGAGACATGCAGACACGCGGCATTTACGTGCGGTCTGTAAGCATGCCGGGCGTAGCTGAGGAAGCAGGCGGCGCTTACAAGGATATTGACGAAGTGATAAATGCTGTTCACGCAGCGGGAATTTCAAAGAAGGTTGTGAAGCTCGTGCCGATTGGAAATGTGAAGGGGTAGATTTTTGACGGCATAACATTTTGCTCTAATTAAAGATTAATCCCTGAACTTTATATTTGAGGACTCTGTCCGGTTTGTATGGTTTTCCTGCACAATGGTTCATAAGTGCTAATCCTGGCCATTCAAGAAAATTCCTTGGTGCAGGCTCAAACACGGTATACTCTTCATCAGGGAATACACGCTTCAGGTAATCTGCATGATATCTTCCAACCACTGCAACACAGGGCCTTTCCTCTCTAACCCCATCAACCAGCCCTTTATTTCTCCTTTCGTTATATGATTCATCCCTGCTTTCCCGCAAATACCTTATTAACGCACCAAGGGAGGAAACACCAAGCGTATGCATGTCTAGTATTCTGCCCCTGTCGCCATAGATAATTCTGGTTCCTGTTAACCTATACTTTTCATCAAGACCGGCGAAAGCCAGCTTATTGAAGCTTCTGCTTCCCCTAAGTTCTGGCCAATTTGGGGGCAATTCCAGCATTAATGACCCTGGGCCACCCGGGTATTTGATGTCTATATACGCTGCGACCGAAGGCTCAAATCCCCTGAGATGCCCGACACCAATTAATTCCATGTTTATTACTGCCTAGTGAATAATATTTAAAGTTTTTCGATCTTCGCAGCCACGATGAAATCGTTCCCACTCAGGCCTTTGATTGCGTGCGTTGACAATTCAAGTGTTACTTTGTTCCATGAAACATGAATGTCAGGATGATGACCTTCTTCTTCAGCAAGCCCTGCTACCTTGTTCACGAATGCCATCGCTTCCTTGAAGTCCTTGAATTTGAATTTCTTCCGTATCATTTTGTTTTCTATCAATTCCCATCTAGGCACCTGTGGAAGGTAAGGCTCTATTTGCTCTCTAGTGAGCGGCGGCGTTCCGCCTTCGCACGGCACGCATTTTTTCTGTGAAAGCTCCATGACAGTCATATTGAAGCTAAAGATAAAAACACACCTGTAAGCCAAAGCTAGGATAATCACTTTTCACTTTTCATCGGCAGGGCTAATCTATTTTAATTCTGCCAATGAATTATGTGCATGATGCGCGGCAAAGCTTCTTACCTTAACAGGCTTTATTCCCGCCTTAAATTCCGCACTGCCGAATACCCTGAAAAGATTTCCGGTTCTTCCCCGCCTTCTGTATTTGTCGGGCGTCACGGCTACCCGAAAGTTTTTGCAGGGCCTCTGAT
>CAZBPE010000143.1:0-2340 GCA_964493685.1 uncultured Methanosarcinales archaeon | reverse complement strand
ATTAAAATGTCAGAATTTTCCATCAGTCTCTGACTGATGGCAAGCTTGCTTGCTTTTGACTTCAAAAGCTTGAAAATTCTGAGCATGCTCAAGAACCACCAGCATACTGGCTTATAAAACATTCCACCAGTCTTTGACTGGTGGTTCTTGACAGCTTCATGGAAAAAGCGTAAGCTTCAGCTTTATTAAGTTTTTGAAAGGCGGGTGCAATGGCTTGGCTAATCAACTACAAGCGTCCTAAGCTTATTCAGGCAGCAGAAGTCCGATGAAAAGTTGTATGCCCCTGCGTTGAGGAAGACTATTTTATCACCAATCTTGGGATTTTTGAGGAATACCCTGTAGCGGAAGATGTCCATGCTGCAGGGAGTCTGCCCCTTAATGGCGTAAGCTTCGCCTGATTCCAGCTCGCCCTCAACCTCAAGCTTTATTGAGGCGACAAAAGTGTCCATTGCAGAGTTGTAGACAGAGGCGTTGACGATTATGCTGCCGTCATAAATGCTTTTTATGGCCGTCTCCAGCTTTACACAGGGAGCTGCCAGAAAGCGCCCTGGCTCAATAATCATTTTTATGCCCCTGCTGTTGAGCCATTCCCTGAGGGATTTTATCTCCGAGAAAATGCCCGGAAGCACGTCGGCAGTGAAGTTCCTGTACCTTACCGGAAGCCCTCCGCCAATGCAAACGCGGCTGATGCACTGCCAGGACTTTTCATTGATTGACGCCTGTAGCTCGTCTTTCAAAGACCATTCGCTGACGTTCTGGGTCTTCCGATGAAAGTGTATGCCAAGGCTTTTTATCAGAGGGTTCCTTCTCAGCTCGGGAAGCAGCCTGTTGACCTGCTCAGAATGCATCCCAAAAACGAAATGCTTTCCGGTGTGGATTGTATGCTCCTTCAGCCTTATTCGGAGGAGAAGGCTCACTTTTGCGTTCCTGCCTGCAATGAAATTAAGAAGCGTGCTGAGGTCTTCCTCGTTGTCAACTATGAAGCTCCCAACGCCTGCATTGAAGAGGAGTTCAAGCTCTTTTTCATCCCACGCCTGGGCAAGGAACCAGATGCGTCCCTTGTCCTTCACTGCGCCAAGGCTTTCAATTGAGTGCAGGCTGAAAAAGCAATTGGTAAGCTCTTCAAGCAACTTTGCAACCTCGTAATTGGTCTTGGCGCTATAGGAAACGCCATCAGAGATTGAACTGGCTAATTTGAACTGCTCAAGCAGCTTCTTTTTGCTCAGAACGAACCTTGCTTCATCCATTTTTTACAAGCCCCGCGTTTGAAAGCTCCTCAAGAGCGGCAATCATTGCAACAGGAAAGGTAATGGTAACGTCGCCGATTACAGTCGCGGCATCAGAGTCGTCCTTGATTTTGCCCCAGCTCTTGGCTTCATTTGTAGTAGCGCCTGACAGGCTTCCTGAAGACTCTCTTGCCGTGGTCATGTAAACAGCGTAATCAAGCCCGCCGTTAAGGAGGCTGGAGAGTATTGCATGGTGCTTTGAAACTCCGCCGCCAAGCGAGATAAGCCCCTTTATGTCATCCTGCGAGACGCTTATGAGAATGTTCTTGAAGTCAGCGACTATGTCTACAGTGAAGTCCGGGTGCTTCTGCTGAAACATGAAAAGATGGAAGCCGAAGGCGCCGTCAGTAATAGCAGGGCAGAATACTGGAACGTTGTTTTTTGCAGCCTGCCGGAGAATTGAATTCTCGTCGTCGAGCATCAGCCCTATCTCCGAAAGCATTTCTGAAACAGGCCAGCGCTTCTTCTTCCCATAAAGCTTCTCCAGCATCGGAAGCATAAGGCTTTCAAAGTTGCAGTAGCTCTCGTTGGCTATCATCAGATTTCCAACCCTGTTGACGCCATTCTCGCGCAGGGCAACATCATCAGAGCGGAAACTGCCTATCACGAACCTCTCGCCCTTAGCTTTCATTATGTCCTCTTCAATGCTGCCAACAGTTGTCACAATAATGTCTGCCATCCCCAGCCTGATAATCTGGGCGAAAAAGCCCCTCAGGCCTGAAGTAACCATGTTTGAAGTAAATGTGAGGAAGATTTTGGCAGAAGCCTTCTTCATCTTAACGATTGCGTTTGAAGCCCTCGCCAGCTCAATGCTCTGGAAGCCCAGGCTGCCGTAAGAGCTGACAAGCTCCCTGACGCTCATTCCTTTTCTCCAATTGAAATCCTTGACATGCTCCATAAAGATCGCTTTTATGACTGCTAAAATCTGGACAAGAAGCTTAGAGAATTAACTGCCTGAACGCTTTACTGTATCGCCAACACGAACCTGCTTCATAACCGCTGAAAATGCGGCTTTATTTAAAAAGATGACGGTAAAATTGACAAAAAATATAAG
>CAZBPE010000142.1:0-2356 GCA_964493685.1 uncultured Methanosarcinales archaeon | reverse complement strand
AAGGAAACTAATATTCGGATATTTGATTTTTCCTTTGATATCAGTAACGGACAAGCATTATATCCGAAAATCATTGTCCGTTACTATAGTTTATGAGTTGAAAAAATAACCTTAAGGCAGTTTTTGAATGTCCTAATATTTAAATCTTCGGATAAATTGTATGTGGAAAGCTCCGTCGGTAAATAGTTAGTTCTCGTCGATAAAAAACTATATTCTGTAGAATACAAATCTTTATTTACTGGATGTAGTTACATTGTAACTACTATGGCTAAGCCGATTCTGATAAAGATGGAAGGTTTTGAAGTTGTTGAGAAAATAGCGGAAAAAGGAGGTAATAGTGCCCGAATTTATGTTCCGAAGAAATGGACTGGTAAAAAAGTTCGGGCAGTATTAATCGAAGAATGAACAGCGAAGACCTAGAAAAAGAGATACAAAAATTACGTAAACAAAATGAGGAGTTAGAAGAAGAAAATAAAGAGCTTAAGAAAAAAGTTGATGATCTGGAAGCGCAACTTTCATTTTTCAAAAACCCTCACACTCCATCTTCAAAACAGGTTTTCAAGAAAAGAATTCCGCAAGCTTCAAAGAAGCTTGGAGCTCCCCGCGGACATGATGGAGCTACGAGAAAAACTCCAGTACCAACTGATGTTGTAACTCATTTCTTGAAAAGATGCCCAAGCTGCAATGATGTTCTTTGTAACCCATTTGATTTTGAAGAAAGAATCGTTGAAGAAATTCCTGAACCTCAACCTGTTAAAGTAACAAAACACGTTATCGGTTTTTACAACTGTAAAAACTGCGGTGTCGTCACCGCAGAAACAGACCTGCCTAGCGAAGGGAATTTTGGGAAAAACACGTTGGCACACGTCACGTTAATGAAATATGATGATAGGCTTCCAGCAAGAAAAGTATCAAACACTCTCAATAGGACATTCCTGTTTGAAGCAACTCACACAACGGTGTTCAACATAGTGCAGCGTGCTGTAAAATCAGTACAACACGCTTATGAACAATTAAAAATCAGAATCAGAAATTTTTTTAACATATACATCGATGAGACAGGCATTAAAGTTCAAGGACAACAATTCTGGATATGGATTTTCACAACAATGACAACAACACTTTTCGTAATAAGAAAAAGCAGGCATTGCAAAGTTGTTGAAGAAGTTCTCGGAGAGAACTTCCGAGGCATTATAAATTGTGACGGTTGGGAAACATACAAAACCTACCAAAACAACAACAATGAAGTTTTGATTCAACGCTGTTGGGCTCATGCAATAAGAGAAGTTGAAGCACTTGCAGAAAAGTATGATGAAGTCAAACCATTATTCAAATGGTTTCAAGACATTTACGTCATGGTTTGCAAAGCTCGAGAAAGTGGCAAACCACTTTACGTCAGAGAAAAACTTAAAGAAAAGTGTGAAAAAGAATTACAGAACTGGCTTGACGTAGCCAGGCCATACAAAGAACTCAAAACAGCAAGAACAAAAATAGGAAACGGCTTCGAAAACTGGTTCACATGCATAATTTATCCAGAAGTAGAACCAACAAACAACAGGGCTGAAAGAGTGCTCAGAGAACAAGTAGTTCTAAGAAAAATCACGGGTACACTCAGGAATGAGAAAGGAACAACAGCCAATGAAGTAATGATGAGCCTCATTACAACGTGGAAACAACAAGGACTAAACCCTTTCTTAGAGCTTAGAGCACTCCTCTAAGCTTTCCACATACGAGAAACTGAACACAGCCCACTGGACAATGCGGAAGGTTTGCGCAATGCTTCTCCAGGCGCTGTAAAGGCAATATTTGCCGTTCTCAGCAGGGTTCCGGCAAAAGCACTGGCCATGAATGGGCGTGGGCTTTAAGTAGTGTCTTTTCTTTTTGAAAGCTAACTTCCTACCGGACAAAATGAGCAAATGTGCAGCCCTTTCGGGGCTGCACCCGATTAAAGCAGGCTTCAAAAATGAGCTTCATAAAAATAGGCAACAGGACACTGGACAGTATTGAGTACAATGCAGATATATCTGAGATGGTAAGCGAGCTTGAGCATGAGTTGGACAGCTGCCTTGCCAAGTACGGGTTCCAAAAGGCCAAAGCTGACAGGCAAGGCTACGGCAAGGCAGCTTTCATGTTTCTGAATTATGAGATGGGACTGGAAGCCAAGATAAGGATTATTACGAAGCATTAAAAAGAGAAGTATGGTTTAACGACGCATAATGAAGCAAAACGACCAGATAACCAGTGAGAAGCTCGACAAATACTTTGACATAACAAGAAGAGCAATAGGTAAGGCCAAGGCTGCAAAAAACCCTGACTACCTGAATATAGCAGAGGACTTCCTAGACATGGCAGAGAG
>CAZBPE010000141.1:0-2368 GCA_964493685.1 uncultured Methanosarcinales archaeon | reverse complement strand
TCACCTCCCCCTGCGCCTAGCGGAGGCACAGGAGGATATGGCAGCAGCGGAGGAGGCAGCGGAGGAACTATAACAACTGAAAAAAAAGCAAAAGCAGAAGAGGCTGCCCAAACAGCCGAAAGCATTCCGCAAAAAACAGAGCCGCCAGCAGCCCCCACACAATCAAAAAAAGAAACGTGCAGCTATGATGTGGCAGTCGAACTTCCGGAAACCCTTAGCTTGGCGACGGTGACAACAGTAACCGGCAAGGCGACAAACACGGGAACCTGCGATATAGATTCTTTAGAACTTAAACTGACCGGCAAGGCAAGCGAGCTAATTGGAGTAACGCCTTCATCAATCGGCTACATGGAGGCAGGCAGCACCTCAACATTTAACCTTACAAAATCACCCTCAAACATAGCCCCATTCCAGGGGCTTGTTGTTGCAGAGCCGCAAAACAGAGTAACAACATACACTGGCGCGCTTCATTTTGAGGGGATAAGCGGCAATGTCGTCGCTGTAAGTGATGACATAGAGCTGACGCTTGAACTTAACGGCAGAAGAGCCAAAGAAGAAAGCACTAAATGGAAGATGCTGGCAATAGCTGCTGTCCTTGCTTCCGCAGTTTCAGGCGCGCTCATAATACGCAGAGAAAGAAGAAAAGAAAAAGAAAAGAAAAAGAAAAGAAAAAAAAGAAAAAAACAGCAAAAACTGTGCAAAGGTTTAAAAATCAGCTCCGGCCATTAAATGCAAATGGACGGTAGAAAGAAGCGCAAAACAGGAAAGAGGCGTTACCTCGGTTTTGGAATCCTCTCGCTTGCCGTAGGCGGCTTCTTCATGGCGCTTACCTTTCTTGCAACAACAACAGCAGCCAAGGTTTTCCTCGCTGGGTTTTTCTTCATCATAGGCGTCATAGACCTTGTTCTTTATTCAGCATTCGGAAAGAGGTGAGCGCCTTGTTCTTAGGCGCCTTAAACCCTTCAGATACATTTATAAATCACTTCAAAACTCAGGAATGTTATGGCAAGGATGTACTCCAAGAAAAGGGGAAGGGCAGGCTCAAAAAGGCCGCTCAGGACTGAAAAGCAGACCTGGATTAGGTACAAGGCAAAGGAGATAGAGCTGCTCATAGGCAAGATAGCAAAGGAAGGCAAGACAGCCTCGCAGATAGGAATTGCATTGAGGGACACCTACGGAGTGCCGTCCACCAAGACGCTCGCCAAGAAAAGCGTGTCAAGCATAATGAAGGAAAAGGGGGTTTTGCCTACAGTGCCGGAAGACCTAATGGCAATGATAAAGAAGAATACACTTCTCAGGAAGCACATGGAAGGAAACAGGCAGGACATGACAGCGGTCAGGGGGCTTGAGCTGACGGAATCTCGCATAAGGAGGCTAATCAAATACTACAAAGGCAACAAGCGCCTTCCAGCAGACTGGAAATACGACCCGACAAAGATAAAGCTGCTGGTTGAGTAAGACTTATTTTATTTTCTGCAAAAATTCTTTAGGCGTGACTATTTTCACGCCATCGAACACTTTCAGATTAAGCAAGTCACTATCTCCGGTGACTATGTAATCAACGTTTCCAGCCATTGCCGCTTCCAGTATCCTGTTGTCATCAGGGTCATTTTCTATGACATTGACCTTTTCTTTTGGCTCGACAAAAGCCGCAACTTTAATTAGGAGTGCCACGAACCTCTCCGCCTGTTCCCTTGTGAACCCTAATTTTTGGTAAGAAAGAACTTTGGAAAGCTCATTTAATTGCTCACGTGAAATGAACAATTCAGCTTTCCCCTCGATTATGCATAAAAAAACATCTTTAGGGAAACTTTCCCAGCCAAGTGCAGAAACAAGAACGTTTGTGTCTAAAACTACTTTCGCCTTGCCCATCTGATAGCCTCTTCAACATCTTTTCCCTCAATCCTCAATCTTTTGAACTGAGAGGCTATCTCCCTGGATAAAACTTCAAACTCCTTTTTTGCATCCGGCATACTTATTCTCTTAAACAGCACGCCGCCCTTCACATCAAACGCCAAGAACCTGTCACTTGGCATGAATCTTTCCCTTGCCCGTATGCTTTTCGGCACAACAAGCTGCCCCTTCGGAGACATCTTTACAAGCTCTTCAGCCATTTTCATCACCAGTTTAACTGTTTAACTGTTCAACTATTTAAACTTATCTATCATGTGCAGGGAAAGCTGCTAGTTGAGCAAAGATATAAATAGACGATAAGTCGGGCTAATGATATGGCCAAAGAAATTATACGTAATGGTGGCAGTTTGCCTTTCTCCAAAGCAGTCATTCACGATTTTAAGTAGGTAATGGAAATTTGTAATTATTTAGCGTTCTGAAGCTGTTTTGTGATTTATATGTTGCAGTAGCGAAA
>CAZBPE010000140.1:0-2401 GCA_964493685.1 uncultured Methanosarcinales archaeon | reverse complement strand
AAACAGAAAAGCTATGCCATCTTTTTTCGAATATTTAAGAGATTAGCTATAAGTATAGCGGAAGACACAAATAATTATACAAAATAGTTGTGTCTTCCTGATATAGCGACTGACAATCATGTACAAAAATTACTGTCAGTCGCTATAAGTCCTGTTTCTTAACTGAGTTAGTCGAGTCCCGATACCCTAACAGAACCGCGGTTACGCGAGCAATGCAAGAATGCCGTAGCCAATGAAGCATCCGGCGCTGACAAAAGGCATAGCCGGATAGAATTTTCCCTTCCTGCTGATTGCGAAAAGAAAAGCCAGACCAAGGGAAGCGAAAACCGGGATTATTAACGCCTTTGAAAAGCCGAACTGCGACATCACAACGCCAGCAAATAATAACGGGAAGCCGATATCGCCGCCGCCGAGTATAGCAACGCCCCCTTCATTTGACAAAGCGCTCTTTCCCTGTAAATTTTGGGCAGTTGACTTTTCGGCTCCTTTGAAGGATTTCGGAACTGCTAAGCCGGCAAAAAGCCTTGACGCTGCCTGAAACTTCGCCATCTTAACCATGTGCCCGCTCTTCCAGACGGCATACATATCATAAGCTGAGATGAGCAAAAGAAGGATTACGGCAGAGAAAAGGTTCATTATCGGGACGAATATCACGGCGAGCCCGCTGTAAATGAAAAGCTCTGTAAGGTTGTGGATTATGAAATTCGGGCGGAAAACCTTCCACAGGGCAGAGGCAAGCGACAAAAGCCAAGCCATAACGACCGGAAGGAAGGCAGCCAAAGCAACTGCAAGCGTGACAAAAACGCTAAGGAAATACCAAAGCTTCCACAGGCCAAACTTGCGAAACTTCATTATCAAAAGAAGCAGGGCAGTTCCGATAAGTATTGCGATGCCAATGAATATGTAGGATTGGTCAGGGGCAACGTCGGGGCGCTGGATGCCGAAAGGCAATTCCCTGTATGACATGACGCCGGTCTCTAAAGTGGCTGCCTTGTCAACATAGCTGTTGAGGACAAATAATCCGATGAAGTTAGCTGAAAGGAAAAGGGATAGCAGGAGCGCAACAACAGACGGCGGGTGCTTCATGCCAATGAATAGAAGTTAATTATTTAAAAGATTTGTCATACACTTGCGCGCGTGAAACTGGCAAACAACGCAGGCATAAGGGTATGTCAAGAACCACCAACCATAGGCTGGTGGAATGTTCAGTGTAACTATGGTAACGGGTGGTTCTTGAGCATGCTCAGACCTTTCCTGATTCAGTAACTGATGCTTTTAACCATCGATTATAAATCGATGGAAAGTTCTGACATTCTGCAAGGAAGGGGAAGATAAGGAGCTGCTATTGGAGAAGCTTAAGCTGCTGCTTCCCTTTGACCTTGGGAAAGAAAAGGTGAAAATAACCGATCAGGCTGCAGAAGGGTTTGACGAAAAGAGGATAGCGATACTAAGCGTGATGCTTACGAAGGACAGGCACGTGAATGCGTTCATTGAAAACCTGATTAAAAGGCTTGGCGACGAGAAAAATACGCTTCTTGAGCAGCTTGACTCAAGGCTTGGCAACGACTTGAACTTTTTCATAAGGCTGGACAAGGAGCTGCTGCTTAAGGACAAGTTCGCGCTGACAGATTCAGGAAACTGCTGCCACATAAAGATAAACATAGCGGCTTTCCCTAAAAGGAGGGAAAAAGCTGCTGAAATGATAAGGAAAATTCTCAAGTGAATTATTAATTGATTAGTAGTTACAAATAGAAAAGTTTATAAATGGAGCCGTTTTCAACTTCCAAACATGACAACTTCAATCGTTGAAGTCAGAAGCTTTCCAAGAGAAAAGCCGGCAAATACTATACCGCAAGCTTTAAGGGAAGTTGGAAGAGCCGGCTGCAGGGCGTTATACGGGCCTGAATTCGGACAAGCAAAGGTAAACGACCCGACTAATCCTAAACTAAAAGAATGGCATCAGGTTTTAACTGGCATTTACTTTGGCACAACGAAATTTGGAACACACGTAGTTATAGGCGCGCACATCCCCCATTACCTGACCAGTCCAGACAACATAGAAGCGGCAATAAGCCATGGATTACTTAATGGCGCAGCAGCAACGCCGGAAGTCGCCAGAGAAATACCAAGGCTTCTTGAACTGGAAGGGCAAGGCGTTACTGTAATAGATTACAGAGAATGGGAAAAAGCAGAGTCTGGCGCAATACTGTTAAGTGAGGCTTTAAACCACCCGGCAGCCAATCTTATTTTAGGGGGAAGAGCGAGAACTGAGGAATACATAGAGAGATATCATAAAACCTTGGTTGACAGAAAAAAAATAGGAGTATTTAAAGCTAATGATTTTTGGTAATACTTTAGTATCCTGAAGGGTTTTTCAGGATTTTATGCAGTCCCAGCAGCA
>CAZBPE010000139.1:2047-2419 GCA_964493685.1 uncultured Methanosarcinales archaeon | reverse complement strand
TCCGTCAGAGCCTATGCCGAAGCTCTTGTCGGAAAGCGCTCTTGCAATTACAGGGTACTTGTTTTCCAGCTTCCTGTTAAAATCTTCTATCAAAACATAGCTGTTGCCGATGCCGTGCATCTTCGTTACCGCTAGTTTCATACCCAGAAATTAAATATAAAAAGTTTTAAAGATGAAATTAATCATGCTTGACAGCAGAACACTCGGAACTAATGGCACGTCACAAAAAACTGCCCGCGTTTCCGAAAGCAGACCTGACAAACCTTACACATGTGGAAGGTGCTACAACCGTCTTACAGCAGCAGCTGGCGATAGGTACTGCATGAATTGTGCGACTTCAGGGCCGGATTTGCCGCCAAGGTACATTTAGCT
>CAZBPE010000139.1:0-2037 GCA_964493685.1 uncultured Methanosarcinales archaeon | reverse complement strand
CAGTTTCGTGTCCTCTAAAGAAGGCACCAGGGCGAATCTCACATACATGTCCGCATTCTGCGGATTATTAAGCGCCAGCATTTTCCCGGGAGTGACATTTATGCCAATCCTCTTTTTGGCATCAAGCTGAAGCAGTTTCTTTGAAAATTCAACAGAACTTCCCTGGACTTTTGCCCATATGTAAAATGTCGCCTCAGCCCAGTACTTCATTCCCGCATCCTTTAGTGCAGCGGCAATAACATCCCTTCTTTTATTGTACATTCCCCTCATTTCTTCGACGTGCTTTTCGTCTTTCCACGCAGCAATGGCAGCTTCCTGTATCGCGTTAGCAACGCCTGAATCAATCTGCGTCCTCAGGCTGCGGTAGTGCCTGATTATTTCTTCGCCTCCTGCGGCAAAGCCTACGCGCAATCCTGTTGCGTTGCTCCTCTTGGAAAGCGAGTGGAAGATTATCAGGTTGCTCCAGTCATCAGAAAACTCAAGAAGCGAGTGAGGCTTTTCGTTTACGTACATTTCTGTGTAAGCTTCGTCAGAAGCCACGATGACATTGTATTCACCCGCAAGCCCGTTAATGCCTTCAAATAACCTTTTGCCTGCCACTGCCGTGGTAGGATTGTGCGGCGAATTCAGCCAGATTATTTTTATTTTTTTGTTTTTCTTCAGCATATTTTCTATTTCATTCAGATCAGGCAGGAAATTATTCTCTTCCTTAAGCTCGTAGTAGAGCGGTGTGCCTCCTGCAAAAACCGTGCCTGCCTTGTAAGGCGGGTAGCCTATGGAAGGCATGAGCACCGCATCACCGGGATTGATGAACGCAAACGGAAAGTGGAACACGGCTTCTTTTGCGCCTGCTGTTGCTGTTACCTGCGTTTCTGCATCAGCACGAATGTCGAACCTTCTTTCAAGCCACGCTGAAACAGCTTCACGGAATTCTTTCATTCCGGCGTAAGAAGGATAGCCTGAGCGCTTATGCTTCTCAGCCCCCTGCTGCAGGCCTTTTATTGCGCCTTCGTACAGCGGGTCAGTGGGGTCGCCCACCCCGAAGTCTATGATTCTGAATCCTTTCTTTGCTGCTGCCTCTTTCGCCTTGTCCACTTCTGCGAACGCATAGGTTGAGAAGTCTTTTAGTCTTTCGCTCGGTACAATCATGATACTAACCATTTATTTCATATTTTTAAATCAAGGTATCCTTTTGATTTCATCAGCTCTGCATTTAATATTGCCGCGCCCGCTGCGCCTCGTATCGTGTTGTGGCCAAGGACAAGGAATTTGTAATCAAGGATTGTGCAGGGTCTTATTCTTCCCACCACAGAGGCCATGCCGCGCTCTCTTTCCCGATCAAGTTTAGGCTGCGGTCTGTTATCTTCTTTCATTATAACAATGGGTCTTTTTGGCGAGGAAGGGAGATTAAGTTCCTTGAGAGGATTGAAGCTTTCCATGGAAGAAATAATTTCCTCTATATCTGCTTTATTTGAAAGCTTCACATTCACACATTCCAGATGCCCGTCTTTGACATTGACACGGTTGCACTGCGCGCTTACTACAAAACCAGCATCCTCTATTTGGTTTCCGTTAAGGGTGCCGAAAATCTTCAGCGTTTCCGTCTGCACCTTTTCTTCCTCGCCACTTATGAAAGGAACAACATTGTCCAAAATATCCAATGAGGCTACGCCAGGATAGCCTGCACCGCTCAGGGCCTGCATGGTTGTTACAAAGATGGTGTCCAGACCAAAGCTGTCGTAAAGCGGCTTCAGCGCAAGGTTCAGGTGAATGGTTGAGCAGTTAGGGTTTGTAATTATGAAGCCTTCCCGGTTCCTATTCTTCTTCTGCGCTTCTATTAGTTCAAGATGCCCTGAATTTATTTCCGGTACGAGCAAAGGCACATCTTTGTCCATCCTGTGGTTCCTTGAATTGCTTGAAACTACATAACCTTCTTTGGCGAACTCTTCCTCTAACCCGCCTGCAACGGTTGCATCGAGGGCGGAAAAAACAATTTTGCAGTCGAGGTTTGTTTTGCATTCCTTCACTTCTATATCC
>CAZBPE010000138.1:0-2420 GCA_964493685.1 uncultured Methanosarcinales archaeon | reverse complement strand
AACCTATGGAGCACCGTCAAAAGATACTTTAATGGAGATGATGAGCCTACATACCTTGGCACTGGGAAAGAACGCAGTACATTGAAGTCGCTGTTCACAAGGACGAGAAGCGGTCTACGGGAATATTTTGGTTCTAAATTTAACAGAGCTCCTTACGCTACTAAAGATGACAGACTTGGTTTCGACGATCTGCCAACTTACCTTCTTAGGATTGTTGAATTAGGCATTGATGGCGCTAAATACACAATGAGGCAGGTCGTTCCTGTTGTAATAGACTCAAAAAAGGTAGATGGAAATACACCAGTACCTGAAAGAAGAATAGAACTAGGCGGAGGAGATTATATTCGAGAGAGTTTTGCAGCAGTTGGTCAGGTAGGCGGAGTCCACGAACCTGAAACAAGGGAAACGTATCTTGACCCTTCAACTGTTGATTCGCCTAAGAGGGCTTTCTTACAAAAGTTAGGAGCACCTGTTTTGGATGCTTACCACACGCTTACACACGAGCTTGTTCACAGGTATCAGGCAGCAAGTGGCGCTATAGCAAATAAACTAAGTGCATTCGGAGACAATGCACGGGAACTGATAGAAGGCGAGGCAGAAACGTATACAGCAAAGATTACAGGAAGTGCAAAAACATACCAGAAAGAGCGAGGACTTTACGAGCGGCTGGTAAACGGTCTGACCGATTACTTTGGAGGCAACAGACAAAGAGCAGAACAGACAGCATTTTTCGGGCCTTACCCGGCTGGTCATGCAGAATCATTTGCAGGAGGACTTAAACCTGCTCTTGCCCCTGCTTATGTGAAATTAACAGCTATGTGAGAATCCAGTTTTTGCAGCTCAGCTTATTATTATCTTGTTCTTGCCCTTGAATTCCTGCCCGATCTTGTTGAATTCGGGGCGCTTGCCCTGCTTGAGCAGCTTTATCTCCACCAATGCCGGCTTATTGGTGTGCTGGTTGCTGTGCACTGCCAGGCCGTTCCATGTCGAGAATTCCTTCATGCAGCGCATGCAGCGAAACTTCCGCTTAGCCATAATATACCCCTCCGTGCTGTTGCACGTAGTCGTATCCCATATTATAAAATGCATCGAAAGCTTAAGAAATTATTAAAGTTCAGCGTTCTTCAGAGGCGACAAGCAATGGGCGCTGAAGCGATTGAGGGGGTTCTGGGTAAGAATCAAAGCCGGGCCTGCACGGGCCGTAACTTTTAATTTTCAATTCATGGCCTACTCTCCTTTCCAGTCTTCTCCTGTTTATTGGAGGCTCACAACTTATGTAACAGTCTCCGTCTGCAACAAGAGGCCTGCCGATTCTATGGCCTAACGTCAGAAGCGCCGCCTGTATTCTATCTGCCACCGGGGGCACATCAGGATCGTATTTCTTTTGTTGATCCCGGTACGGGCTTACATTTGGACGGATTCTGTAATGCGGCATCTAAACCGCTAATAAATGCACTGAAAGTTTAAAAAACTATTTGGGTTTTTGCATCCAGTTTCGAGAAATCCCCATATATCATTTTCCTGCATTTTTTGCTCCCGCATTTGCATCTGAATTTCCATTCTGCAACTGCCTCCAACGCATAGTCTGATGTTATTTCATGAACACTGAAAACTGCTGCCTTCAGGCAGCAGATGAAAGCAATGTTCGTGAAAGAAATCCACAAAGAAACCACCGACTTCAGTCGGTGGTAACATAGGGGATTTCATTTCCTCGCCTTTTTTGATGTCCCGTTTTGCTATATCATGTTGATTTTTCACATAGGTATTTGGTTCACACGAGTGGTTTATGAATCGCGCAGGAGGTTTTTGCAGAACCCACCGGTCATTTCCTATGCATTATAACAACTTCGCCCCTTTTGAAATCACGGGCTGCAAAGACACCTTTTCCTTCTATCCGTGATTTTCTGACAGCAACGCTTGCCATGCTTAGAATTAGCCCGAGCTGCTTATAAGGGTTGTCGTTTCGTGTATAAAAAATCTGCCGCTATCATAATTCCATGCTGCTTGAGAAATACAAGCCACGAAGCCTAAAGGACGTAGTCGGCTGCGACCCGCAGATACGAGAGGTGCTTGCGTGGCTGAAAGGCTGGACAAAGGGCGAGGCGCTTGTTCTGTTAGGACCTACAGGGACAGGAAAATCCCTGGTCGCGGAGCTGGCTGCAGGGGAGCTGGGCTTAGAGCTCATGGAAAGCCATGCTTCGGATTACCGCGGGCTGAACGATCTGAGGGAAATCCTGAATTCAGCAAGGCAGAGGAGCCTTTTCAACAAAGGCAAAATAATACTGATGGATGATTTCGAGCTTATGGACTCGAAGAAAGGCATAACAGAGCTCGTAAAAGAGAGCACCTTTCCCGTGATTCTGGTCACAACCGAATACGAAAGCATTGCAAAGCTGAGGCATCACTGCAGGATAATTAAA
>CAZBPE010000137.1:1724-2491 GCA_964493685.1 uncultured Methanosarcinales archaeon | reverse complement strand
GTGCAGTCGTCATTACAGCCGGCAGAAGCCCTCAACAAAACAAAATCAGCAGCAAAATCCCCGCCAACAGAAACGCCCAAAGAAGCGGCATCCTCATACCCATCCGACGGCTTGCTCGCAACAAAGTCATAATTTCCAAAAGGAACGCCAGCAATGGAATAAGTCCCGTCCGCCGCTGTTGTTGCTGAAAAGGCAGTGCCCAAAATTCTTATAAAAGCGCCCTGAACCGGCTTGGCTGAAACATTAGTAACAATGCCATTTATCACCGCGCTCGCAGGCACATTTTCAAGCTGGAAATTCACGGTTGCAGTCTGGAAAGGCTGAACAGGAATATTATTCTGGCTCTGGCTAGTGTAACCCGTCTTGGACGCGGTTACGTCATAATTGGCAGGCTGAACGCCTAAAACAGTGTAAGAGCCGTCATTTGCTGTTGTTGCAGAGTAAGTAAGGCTTGGATTTGACGTGCCAACAGCAGCCACTGATGCGCCTTGCAGGCCACTCGTGCTGTTGCGGACAGTTCCGCTCAAAACTCCAGCAGGGCCTGTCCACTGCCCCGGGTCGCAAAGACCAACTCCGCCGCCAGCCATGACAGCTTCGGAAACCTCGCCCTTCCAGGCTGAAGCCATCAAGCTATCCTGCTTGCCGTCAAAAAAGGTTGAAGCAACATCCTTGATATCACTGTAACAAACGCCTTTGTAAACGCAGTCAGACGCCTTGTCGCACACGGCCTTGTCAGTCGGGTCAGAAGCGCAAATGCCAGCAGCGCA
>CAZBPE010000137.1:0-1714 GCA_964493685.1 uncultured Methanosarcinales archaeon | reverse complement strand
GTCCTTTGTCCTCACAAAACCAGCCTTCCCGTATTTAAGGCAGAAATCCTTGCCAACAGAATCAAGGCGCAATCCTGCCTTGTACTGGCTGTCAACCTTCTCAGGAGTTGCGCAAGGAATCTTGGCGGAAGCAAAAAAAGCCTGCGTCACAATCGGTGCCTTATAAGCTTTTGAAGTAATATCCATGAAAGTGGTAACGATTGGAATGTAAACGCCATCAGCAGAAGAAGCAGCGCCAGCACGCACGCCAAGCGTATACATTGGATAAGGCGGGCTGTAAACCGTTTTCGTATTCTGGACTGCATTCAGCACCGAAGAGAAACCTACTGTGGACGCATCAATTGAAGCAACTACAACTTTGGAAGAATCATACCAGACAGCATACACCATGTTTCCTGAAGATACAAGCTTCATAGGCGCAGGGCTCCAACCGGAAGTAGCCATGCCATCCAAGCTGCCAACGCTTCCACTTTCTCCAGTCTTTGTGTCAAACCACGCCAAGCTGTACCTGGTGTTCCAAGAACCGCTATAAGATGTGTAAGAGACAAGAATTTTATTGCCTGCCATTACGGCTTCAACCTTCTGAATTATGCCATAACCAGTGCCTGCACTTACATAATTAGAAGCCAGAACAACAGGAGTTCCTCCTCCAGGAACAGCGTAAGTGAAAAGGTTGCCATCTTCATCATAACCTGTTTTATACACGTAACTTGGCTTTAACAACTTTAGGCTTGAAATTTCGCCAACACGCTCAACCCAAAGATAATATTCGCCAACAGTTTTTAAATCACTAACGGTACCTGCGCTGGAAGTGGAATAGCCAGTGCCAGATAGAGTATATGTCGTCTGCCACGGAGGCCACTTCGAATAATCCAGATTATACGACACCATGAAAGTCGCTGAACCGTCAATAGCTTTGGCAACTATGCCCGAGTAAGGCGGGATGTAACCAGGCACATCATACTTGGAAACATAACTTATGGAAGCCACAGCAAAGCCTGAACCATCAGGATTAACAGAAGCAACATACCTCTTATAAGAAAGGGGACAGAAATAGCAATAATAGTCGGAAGAGGATATCACTGCATTAAACCAAACCTTGCCGTTGGATGTATAAACACCGCCTTGGCTTATGGCAACACCTATTATGTCATTAACATTTGCACTGGTTGTGCCGTAAGAAACGTACAAAGGTAGGGTTGTTATTGAAAAATCTGACAATCCCCCACACACGATCTTCTTAAGGTCGCCGGCTACTGTAGCTGCTGAAGATGCGTACTGCCCACGCTCACCGCTCTTCCCCCACTCTCCGTCATTGGCAAGGCAGCAGCCTTTATCGGTGTCCAAATCAACGCCTGAACAAGCTGAAAGAGCAGGAAGCGTGCATTTTGTGTAATCGTAAAGGCATTGTCCTGTCTGGCCGGGCGGAACGCATGAAAGAGTCCCTCCAGTATAGCCGCCAAGGGAAACACAATTCTGGCCATTAAGGTTTTTCCCGTCACAAGACTCGCCGGAGTCAATCACTCCGTTGCCGCAGGGCGACGCGCAAGCAGCATCCCCCCCAACGCAATCCTCATCAACGCTGTTGCCGCAAACCTCAGCAGCGCCAGGATTAATGGCAGGGTTGTTATCGCTGCAGTCTGTCGCGCTGCCCTTGCTGCACGCAGCGCTGCCAGGGCTGCCGTAGCCGTCATTGTCATTATCAGAGCAGGTT
>CAZBPE010000136.1:0-2578 GCA_964493685.1 uncultured Methanosarcinales archaeon | reverse complement strand
TATGCCTTCGTTTTCTCCTGCGTTATCCAGATTTCTGGCGGCAACTATCCCGATTACCGCATCAGGATACTTTTCAAATATTTCATCAGCAACTGTGAATTTCATGGCAACTAAATCGCTTTAATACCTTAAATCTCTTCCTGCATTTCTTAGCTTATGCTCCCTCTCATGCGCTTCAGGGTTGCGGACAAAAGCATGGAGCCCGCATTCAGGGAAGGCGATTACGTCCTTGCAAATAAACTGTTTTTCGGGCTGAAGGAAGGCGATGTTGTAGTTGCGAAGCGGGAAGGAAGATTCGTTATCAAAAGGGTAAAAGAAATCAGAGCAGGCAGGTATTTTTTATGCGGCGATAATACAGGGTTCAGCAGCAGGACATGGGTGGGCAGAAACGATATTGCAGGCAAGCTGCTTATACACATTAAAAAATGAAGACCATGAAGGCTATACGCGTTCACAGATATGGAGGACCTGAAGCCCTCATCCATGGAGATGTTGCAGTGCCAGAGCCCAAAGAAGGCGAAGCTCTGGTGAAAATAGAATTTGCAGGGGTTAATTTCATTGACATATACCACCGCACAGGCCTTTATCACGGAAAGCTTCCGTTCATTCCGGGAATGGAAGCTGCTGGCGTTGTGGAGGAAACCGGAGGAGGCGTTACCGAAGCCAGAAAAGGCGACAGAGTGGCTTATGCCATGCATCAGGGCTCTTACGCGCAATATGCGGTAGTTCCTGCATGGAAGCTTGTGCACATACCGGATGATATTGATTCGCAGACAGCATCTGCACTCATGCTTCAGGGTATGACCGCGCATTACCTGACGCACAGCACTTACCCGCTCAGGAAAGGCGATGTCGCATTAGTCCATGCAGCAGCAGGCGGGGTCGGGCTTCTGCTCGTGCAGATTGCAAAATTTCTCGGCGCAACGGTTATCGGCACTGTCTCGACAGAAGAGAAAGCGCGCCTCGCAAAAGAAGCCGGCGCAGACCACGTGATAATTTATACGCAATCAGATTTTGAGGAAGAAGTTAAAAGGCTTACCAATAGCGAAGGCGTTAATGCGGTATACGATTCTGTCGGCAAAACAACTTTTGAGAAAAGCCTCAAGTGCCTGAAACCCCGCGGCTATCTTGTGCTTTTTGGCCAGTCAAGCGGGCCTGTTACAACAATAGATACAAGCCTGCTGTCAAAAAGGGCTTTGTTCCTCACGCGGCCAAGCCTGAGCTATTACGCAGCAAACCGCGAAGAACTGCTGCAGCGCGCAAACGACTTGTTCCGGTGGACAGCTTCAGGCAAGCTGAAGCCCAGAATCCACAAAACCCTCCCGCTGAAGGAAGCTGCTGAGGCGCACAAACTTCTGGAGGGCAGAGAAACCTCAGGGAAGCTGCTGCTTGCGCCATAAATCTTTAAATAGTATTACGGGTAATACTTTTAGCATGAGACCAAAAGAAACCAAAGTCACAACTAAGTACCAGACTACAATACCCCGAGAAATAAGAAATTTTTTGGATATTGAACCGGGAAGAGAAGTGGAGTGGAATATAGTCAAAGGTATAGTTATTGTAGATGCGTCAAAGACAGTAAAAAATCCTGTAAAATTTCTTACCTCCCAGATTAAGCTTAATATCGACGCAGTCAGGCTTGTGAAGGAAGCACGCGAGGATTTTAGATGATTTATCTCGATACTAATGTAATAGTTTACGCTATTGAAAACCATCCTAAATACGGCAGAAAGTGCAAACAAATTCTAGAAGATATAGAATCGGGAAAACTGAAGGCGAACTGCTCGATGCTGGTTCTTGTGGAAGCGGTAAACGTCATGATAAAACTCAATAAAGCCCTCAGGGAACAGAAACAAAGAGCTCTCGACATAAGAAGGAACGTTGATGCAATTTTATCTTTGCCTATTGTGTGGCTGGATTTAAATTTCGCTGTCGTCAAGAGGGCTTCAGAGTACAACTACAACATATCTGGGGCAGATTATATGCACATAGCATCAATGGAGATGAATTCTATCACAAAAATTATTTCCGCAGACGGGGATTTTGATGAAGCAGAGTCCATAAAGAGATTGGACCCCTCGGAATACAAGTAAAATGGTGATGTTGTGGGCGATGACGACCGGCAGGAGTTCTTCGAGGGCAAGAAGAGGAAGAAGTACCGCCGCATATACAAGAAAGGCTTCCAAAGGAAGTTCGGGAAATAGGTTTTATCGGATGTTATATTCCCGCTGCAGAATTCTCCTTACTTTTCTGAATCTCGGCCTTCTCCATGCGTTATTTTCTGTCATGTATGCCCGGTAATGAGTGCCCAGTTCTCCAATAGTTGAAGCTTCCCTGCATCTTGCCACAAGATAATCCTCAGCATAAGACGTTCCAAATCTTCTGAAAATTCTCAGATACCATGGCATAGAGCGCCTCGCTACTTTCCTTACAGCCTGCTCGCCTAGTCTTTCGTATATCGTCATGAAAATCAAATGGTTTTATAGGCTTGGATTTAAATATTTATCCAGAGTGTTGACAATTATGCCCAGGCTAAAGATACTCGCGGCAAGCGACTTCCACCAGGACACCGGAGCTG
>CAZBPE010000135.1:0-2639 GCA_964493685.1 uncultured Methanosarcinales archaeon | reverse complement strand
AGTTTGGGCAAGGGCGTTTTCCTTCCCGGCGAGGAAATTCTTGTTTCAGGCTCGGTTGTGAAGTCGCACGCTTCAAAGGCAACTGTGGTTCTTTCTTTTTTGGGCGACGCATATTCAAGTCCTGTTGTAAACAATTCCTTCTCCTACCTCTTGGTGCTTCCTGCTGGCATAAAGTCAGGAAGGCATTCGCTTGGCTTTTCTGTCGATGACCCGCAGGGCAATTCAGGCTCGTTATCCCTTGACTTTGAGGTTGAGGCAGTTCCAACAAGGCTTACCATTTTTCTGTCTAACAGGACAGCCCTTCCCGGCGATGTGGTGAAAGCCTCTGTCGGGCTGGCTGACCAGGGCGGTGATGCCATGAACCGGCAGGCAGGCGTCTCCCTTTTAGACAGCGCAGGCAGCGTTATCCTGCAGGGTTCTGACGCAACCCCAGTTGTTTTCAGGTTGGAGCTCCCGTCTTCCCTGCCTCCCGGCACTTACTCTGTCAACGCTTCCTCTTCAGGGCTTACGGCATCGTCAATGCTTTTTGTTGAGACTGTTGAGGGGATATCCATTAGCTTTGACGATAGGCTTCTCACTGTTGTTAATTCAGGCAACGTTGACTACAGCAGGGAGCTTATAGTTAACCTCAGCGGCTCAAAAAAGCAGTTGGTTCTTTTGCAGGAGCTTGAGCTAAAGCCAGGGCAGTCAACAGTCATAGACCTCTACAAGGAAGTTCCTGAAGACGATTATGGCATCTCCTTTCCTGAGGTTTCCGGCGCCCCGTCATTTGAATCTCACTTAATGGACGAGCGCTCGGCAGCCAGAAAGGCTTCTGACTTCATGGGGATAACCGGCAGGGTTATCCTGCAGACAGGAGCCACGGGAATTCAGACAATAACTGCGCCACTGATTCTTGTAGTGATAGTCGGTTTGCTTATCTTCTTCTTCTCAAGAAACCGCAGGAAGCCTTCAGTTGACAAGTCCTACGATGCTGAGGTGGAAGCCCTTAAGCGCTACCTTGACGAGAAGCGCCAGCAGAAGGAGGTAAGCGAGGCAGAAGAGCCGATTGCAGAACCTGGACTTTCCAGGGATGACGAGTCTGTCAGGAAGTGGATGGAAAACATGAGGAGGGACAAGTCGTTCTAGTTTTCTATCAACTAATTTTATAGCAACGGAGCTTAATAATCGTATGTCAAGAGTAAGCTCCGTTGCATATAGGAGAGGAAGATATTATTACGAATGTCAGAACTTTCCATCGATTTATAACCGATGGTTAAAAAAATCAGTTACCGAATAAAGAAATGCTCAGAAACAGCGGTTTCTGGCACTCAGAAATCCGCAGATTTCTGATGGTTCTGAGCATGCTCAAGAACCACCTGTTACCGTAGTGAGTACGTATGACTAGTGGTTCTTGACAAATTAAGTTCCTCTCCTATAAATACAAATTTGTTTGTTTTCACTGGACACTGGACATTTTAGTTGAGGACAATAGTTTCGCATATTTATTTTCCTCAACTAAAGTTTGGAAGACATAACATTCCATATGCCTTACTTACGTCTTCCATTATTTGCGCGTAAAGTATTTAAATGGTCTTGCGGTGTTGATAACATAAAGCTTTATTTTAAGTTGTAACTATTTTGTGAGGTGGGTATGATAAAGAAACTGGAAGTTAATGGAGGAGTAAGAAGAAAAAACAACGGTGGGATAGTTCTTACAATTTATTCTGTGCCTTTTGCAAGATACCTTTTAAAGTCTGGAATCAAAACATTAAATCTTGAATGCCATAGTGCTTGTTTTCTCGCAACTTTTGGTGGACAAAACAAAATAAGTTTTGAACGGGTTAAGCAGGATAACCCGCTGTGCGTAATCCGAATCACTAAACTGCTGCCTAAGCCGTTCAAGAATGAAATTAAAAATTCAAAAAAACAAAAAAGAGTCAAAGTAGTTATAGCAGGTTTAGTGACAAAAAAAGAATTAATTGGTCACAATAAAGCAATCGCATATAAAGAAGCGGAAAATATTGGCAAAGCCATTCCCGAAAACGAAAAAATAATAGTTGGTTGTCATGTTTCTTGTTTCAGAAACAAATCGGGTTTCAATTACCGGTTGAATATTAGGCACAGAATTTTGGAAGAGGTGGCGTTAAAAAAGGAAAAAGTCTTGGTTTGCAGAGATGAAAACGGAAATTTTGTGATCAAGAAAAACATTGACGGGAATTCTTTTAGTTTTTACAAGAATCCCAATGGTTACCCGTTGGCGTATATGCAGATTTCTCCTTCGCTAATTAAAGAAAAAGAAAATAACTTGTTCAAGTCAGGAAGGAGATGTTTCTCGTCAAGAGCTTTTTTATCCTCAAAAGAGTTCCAGTTGGATATTTCTAAATTCTTCATAAACAAGGAAGAACGGCAGTTAGCTTACGCTTTATTAAACCGAAATACGGCCGTTAGAATACCCGAAATAAGGAAAAGAGAGGCGGACATTATTTTAAAAGACTGCAGAATACAAATTGAATTAACCACCATAAGCCCGTCAATAGAATCTAATAAAAACAGCCCTCATTCAGGAGGCATGCACATAAATGGCAGAATTTGTGAAGGCTTTCTAATAGTATATCTCTTTAATTTCCGAAATATTTATTAACTTGCTGTGTTCTATT
>CAZBPE010000134.1:0-2639 GCA_964493685.1 uncultured Methanosarcinales archaeon | reverse complement strand
TCGCTACTGCAACATATAAATCACAAAACAGCTTCAGAACGCTAAATAATTACGATTTTTGGAATGCCCCGGTTGCGCGCCTTGGCTTGTTCGGCTACATCTTCGACTACGGCGTCTATGCCGGCAACAACCTCTACAGCCATGGGCGTTTCGCTGGGGCACTTAAGGGCGCCGAAGGCGCCGCGCGGCAAAAAACGGAAAGTGTTCTGGAACAACTCGCTGGTTTAGGCACGCCAGTTGGCACTCAGGGACTGATTGTCACAGATGGAAACAGACTTAACCCTGAAGCTTACAAGCTCTTTACAGGCCAGAATAAATAAGCTTAAATTGCCCAAGCCGTTTTCTGCTCTTGTCATGGCGCAATATGCATTGGTTACACTCCATTTTGCCAGAGCCGGGAGCCAAAATAGGAAGGCTTTAAAACGTCAGTATTCCAGCATATGCTAAGAAAATGCAACGTCCCGAATTTTTCTCAATGGCGAGGTTAAGGCACAACCTTAAGCACTATTTTGCCAATTTGGTTTTGGTGTGGCTGGCAATTTTATTCTACAGGCACAATAGCTACTACAGCGGCTTCCTTAGAAGCGACACCCAGCAGGTTTTACTGTATTTAGCCCTGGCCTATACGGCATTTGGATTATTTTTTCACATAACCGCGCCTTCAAAGAAGATAAAACCGAACAAAGGGGTTGTCGTTTTTGGAGTTGCCAAAAAAGCGGTTGTTGGCGCAGCGATTTTTTCCAAGAATTTCATTTTTAAATCTAAACGCCCCTTACCGAAGCTGGAAAAAACAGAAAAGACGACCCTGCTGTTCCTTCTAGTGAAGCTTTTCTTCGCGCCGCTGATGATTAATTTTGCATTTGACAATTATTTCGCGATAAAGGGGTATTTGACAACCATAGGAAATCAAGGAGGCATTTTCAGCGTAGCCGGTTTCAACAATCTGCTCTTCCCGCTCATGCTGGCGGCGATATTCTTTGCAGATACGCTGTATTTCAGCTTCGGCTATGTTTTTGAGGCGGGCTTCCTGAAGAACAGGGTCAAGTCTGTTGAGCCCACGATTTTTGGATGGGCTGTAGCCCTGATTTGCTACCCGCCATTCAACAGCTTCTATGGAAAATACGTCCCTTGGTATCCCAATGAAATGGCAGATTTCGGGAATGGCATAACGACTTTTTACGTTAGGATAGCAATCACGCTGTTGTTGCTTGCATACCTTGGCGCAACACTCGCGCTTGGCGCGAAATGCTCTAACCTCACAAATAGGGGAATAGTGTCCAGCGGGCCTTATGCAATTGTGAGGCACCCTGCATACGTATGCAAGAATATCGGATGGTGGATAATGATAATTCCGGTTATGAGCCTGGGCGCATTCCTGAGCGTGCTGTCCTGGTCAGTGATTTATTTTTTCAGAGCCATAACAGAGGAGAAACACCTGATGAAAGACCCGGAATACCAGGAGTACTGCAGGAAAGTCAGGCACAGGTTCATACCCGGCATTTGGTGAAGCCCAAAGCAAAAACAATATATTTGAGCTGTTAAACCTGATTTTTAGATATTCTATGCCAACAAGGATTGATGAGCTTAAGGCGAAGGCGAAAGAGATTAGAATAGAGCTCCTTAAGCTGATTCACAAGGCTGGCTCAGGGCACCCTGGCGGAAGCCTGTCCGCGACAGAGATAATGGTTGCGCTTTTCTACCACCACATGAGATATGACGCCAAGAAGCCGGACTGGACTGATAGGGACAGGTTCATAATGAGCAAGGGGCACTGCACCCCATTATTATATACCGTGCTTGCGGACGTCGGCTATTTTCCAAAGGAGGAGCTGGCAACTTACAGAAGGCTTGGAAGGCTGACCGGGCACCCGAATCCGAAACTGCCCGGAGTTGAGATAGCAACAGGCTCATTAGGGCAGGGGCTTTCAGTCGGGCACGGAATGGCTCTCGCAGGAAAGCTGGACGGAAAGAAATATCACGTTTACGTTTTGATGGGTGACGGCGAGCTTCAGGAAGGCAGCGTGTGGGAGGCCGCAATGAGCGCAGCGCACTACAGGTCGGACAACCTTATTGCGATAGTTGACGACAACAAGGTTGCGCAGGACAACACGACAGAAGCGCTGAAGAACGTTGAGCCTGTTGACAAAAAGTTTGAAGCGTTCGGGTGGCGCGCAATAAGAATCGACGGGCACGACATGCCTGCAATAATTGACGCTCTTGAAGAGGCGGCTGAAGCCAAGGGAAAGCCGGTGGTTATAATTGCTGACACTGTAAAAGGGAAGGGCGTTTCGTTCATGGAAGGAAGGAAAGAGTGGCACGGCAAGGCGCCAAGCGAAGAGCAGCTGAAGCTTGCGCTTGAGGAGCTGAAAAATGCCTGAAAAAGCAGCGACAAGGGACGGGTACGGAAAAGGGCTTGTGAAGATAGGCGGCAACAAAGACGTTGTAGTGCTTGACGCAGGCGTTTCAGACTCCACAAGGAGCGAAAAGTTCAGGGAAAAATATCCTGAACGGTTCTTCAACATGGGAATAAGCGAGCAGGACATGATAGGAACTGCCGCAGGGTTTGCCAAGTGCGGAAAGATTGCTTTTGCGTCAAGCTTTGCCTCGTTTTTAATGGGAAGGACGCAGGACCACCAATT
>CAZBPE010000133.1:0-2661 GCA_964493685.1 uncultured Methanosarcinales archaeon | reverse complement strand
ACAGAGAATGACGTTCCAATGGACTTGATAGTGACAGAAGAGCGGGTGATAAGGCGTGGAGCTTAAGCATTTCAGGAAGGAAGCAATAATGGAACTGGCGGGCAGGGTTACTGTAAAGGACGCTTTCATCAGCGCAGGAATAGCCGCAACAGGGCTTGTCCTGTTTGCAATGAGGCGCTACCTTTTCCTGATAGCGCTGATAATAATCAACGCATTCAGCAGCGCGCTGCTAAAAAGCCTGAGGAAAAACCAAATAGGAGTTGAGATGGTAATGTTCAGCACGGTAATGAGCGGCGTTGTTTACGGGCCGGTTGTCGGGGCGGTTATTGGCGCAACAGCCATGATTACAGACTATGTCTTTGCAACAAGGCTCTCGCTGTTCAGCGCGGTAACGATACCGAGCTACGCTGCCGTTGGAGCTCTATCGCCGCTCCTGTTTAATTTCATGGGAATAACGGCGCTGGGAATAACAATGACTGTCGCTTATGTCATATTCAGCAACGCCATAATATGCGGCTTAATGGGCGGGCACGTTGAAAAAAGCGCAAGGTTCGGGGCAACGAACATAGCATTCAACACATTCATGTTCACGGCGATAGCGCCGTTCGCGCTTAAAATAACAATGTGAGGTGCGGGGAAATGAACTTTGAAAAAGAAATAGAAACTGTAAAAACCATTGTTGCAAGCCAGAACAGGTGGAGAGGGAGAGAGTGCATAAATATGATTGCGGCTGAAAATGTAACTTCCCCGCTTGTTGACGAAGTCTACAATAATGATTTTTCACACAGGTATTGCGAAGGCGAACCTTACAAACGCTTCTACGGGGGAACAAAATACGCTGATGAGATAGAGCAAATGACACTAGACCTTGCAAAAAAACTTTTCGTAGCAAAGCAGGCTGACGTAAGACCAATATCTGCGACTGTAGCAAACATGGCCACTATTTCCATGTTTTCAAGGCCTGGAGATACGATAATAACCAATAGCACGCCAGGAGGGGGGCACATTACCCATAACCTCGCAGGCGCAAGCGGTCTACTTAACAGGAACCCTGTTTCTTTTCCAACTACAGAAGATATGTATCATATAGATGCTGACGCAACCATAAGATTAATCGAGAAACTGGACAAAAATGTCCGCAACCACCTATCGCTTTTAATCTTTGGCTGCTCAATGTTCCTGTTTCCTCAGCCAGTAAAAGAGATTGCCCCTGTAGCAAAAGCCCACAACATAAAAATAATGTATGACGGCGCTCACGTTTTCGGCCTTATTGCAGGAAAGCAGTTTCAGGACCCACTGCGAGAAGGAAGCGACGTTTTAGTTGCTTCAACCCACAAAACATTTGCAGGACCGCAAGGGGGAATAATACTCGGAAACTTTGAGGATGATGAATGGTCAAGGTACAAACCGTGCATTTTTCCGGGTGTTGTCTCAAACTATCATGCACACCGCTATCCGGCGCTTGCAATAACCCTTCTTGAATACTTGAAATTCGGAGAGGACTATGCCAAGCAGATAGTCAAGAATGCTAAGGCTTTTGCTCAGGCGCTCGCCGAGCTAGGAATTGGCGTAGAAGGAGAGAAATTCGGGTATACGGAGTCCCATCAGGTAATACTTGATGTAAGCGCATTGGGTGGCGGCAAGAAATGCGAAAAACTGCTCGAAGAGAGCAATATTATCGTAAATAGAAACCTCCTTCCAAAGGACCCTCTCGCAAAAGTTCACGATCCGAGCGGAATTAGAAGCGGCGTACAGGAAATGACTCGTATGGGAATGAAGGAAAGCGAAATGAAGGAACTCGCCAATTTTTTCAAGAAAGTGCTTGTAGATGGCAAGAACTGTAAAGATGATGTGATAAGCTTCAGAAAGGATTTTCAGAAAGTGCATTATACTTTCTGATGGAAGAATGACTGCAATGTTAATTAACGGAAATGTAAAGAAAAGCGGAAAAGAACTGTGCAAAAGGTTCCCGCTGTACAGGCGATGAAAAATGGCTACAACAGAAAGGGTTGAAATATTAAGGGAATACGGAAGTGAAGCGGCTAAGCTGAGCACCAAAAAGCAGAAATCTCTGCAGCTTGCAATCGCTACGTTTGCCTTCGCATACATCGCGTCGCACGAAGCAAGAATCAGGGGGCTTACAATGGATGATTACAAAAGGATGGCAGAAGCTGTTGCTGCTGCTGACTCGTGCAGGAAAGCAAGAGAGCTCGAAGGCGCAGACGCTGAAGAAGGGCTGGAGCTCATGCTCAGGCTGCAGGGATGCGCAAAGCAGGACAAGGGCTACATAGCGCCAACACGCAGAGGAGATGCAGCAATAATGTATGCCATAGGGAGCGCGATGAAGAATGACGGCAGAAATAATTGACGGAACAGCAATTGCGGCGAAGATACGCGAACGCATAAAGAAGGAAGTCGCTGCCATGAAGAAAAAGCCTGGGCTTGCGGCGATAATTGCGGGCGATAATCCCGCATCAAAGGTTTACGTTGGGATAAAGAGGAAACACTGCAAAGAGGTCGGGATTTACTCTGAAGAGCACAAGCTGCCTGAAGAGACGACTGAGGAAGAACTACTTGCGCTGATAGCTAAGCTGAATTCTGATGACAGGATTCATGCCATACTTGTGCAGCTGCCATTGCCGAAGCGCATAAGCACCGAGA
>CAZBPE010000132.1:0-2693 GCA_964493685.1 uncultured Methanosarcinales archaeon | reverse complement strand
CCTTCCATCAGCATCCCAATCACCGCCGTTTTTTGCTCAGCCAAAGGCAAATCCGAGCCTGAAGGGCAGTCAAGCGGAGGGTTTAAACTACTGCAACGCTCAAAAATCAGCGTGTCTTCCAACGCCTCCGCTCCTGCGCTTAAGCTCACAATCACCAGGCCAGCCAACAAAATAGGCAAACCTCCTCCTTTCACGGTCACTTTTTCCACTGTTCCTCCGCTTGCCAACCGCTTTTGCCAAAACAATTCCCAATCCCCCCCAAAAAAAAGAAATTAAGAGGGGATTAAGAACGTTGCAATGGCGGTCGCGAACGAAACTATCACAAGCCCGATTATCAGGTTCTTAAACCTGCCAACCACAATAGACTTGTCAGCCGGGTTCGACGCTGTCATGTACTGAAAGCCAGCAACCACGACTAGCAGTGCCGCTACCGCCCCGGCAAGCCACGCAACAAAAGCCGTTATTTTCTCAATGTACGACTTAATGTCCGTTTTCAGCTGTTCTCCTTCCGCAGCAACCAGCACAGGCGTCACCATCAAAGCCATAATGGCAAACACCAGCGCAAACGCCGCAATCTTTTCGTTACCCATTTTCTTTTCAACCTCCTTCCCTTTTTTTACAGGAACCTGTAATACTGAACCTCACCGTCTTTTCTCGTCTTAACGCACAACTCATCAGCCTCAACCCATTCCTTTATTTCCTGATAAATGTCCCTCCGCTGAGTGCTTTTGATGGAACCCTCGTAAACGATTTCCAAGTTTTTCATGAGTCCTGAAACGCAAAAGTCCCTGTTAACCCTGCAAAGCTGCCGAGCCGCCTCCCTTTCAACCTCTATCCTGCCCTGCTTGCTTTTCGGCCACTCCGCAAACTTCCGCTTTACATCAACTCCAATACCGGTTGCCATTTCACTTTTAGCAGCACTCTCACTGGCAGGTATTCCAACAGGCTTTGCTAGCTTCCTTCGTGATAAAAGAGAGGCAAAAAAGCCCGTTTTTCCTTTCACTTTCCTTTTCTTCCTCTTCACCTTGCGTTTTGCAAATTCTTGAACCTTTTGATACAACCCTTTGACCCTCTCGCGAACATCAAATCTGGGCGGTTTCAATAATAACAGAAAACGGCGACAAAGTCTTTTGCGCATCCTTCTTCCTTCTTTCTTCATGACGGCGACTTTTCTCACGACACTGGCAAAGCCTTTCCTTTTTCTAGCAAAGAACTTTTCAACCTTCAGACGAATTCCTGATTTTCTCTCATAATAAGTCAAGCAGCCAGCAAACAAAACAAAAAATAACAAAATAACGTGATACGATTTAAATCCGATTGCAAACGCTCCAGCCCCCTTTTCACTTTTAACATAAGTTGGCATGCGGACTTCAGCAGGCTTCTCCAACTCTTCCTCAAATTGACCAACCGACCAATTTTCAGCCGAAACTTGAACAGGCTTCACTTTTTTAGGCAAAGCTGTAATCGCAAAAAGCGAAAAGCCAGGAGAATTCGCTTCGTAATAGAAAAAGCCAGAAGAAACCTTTGACAATCTGGAAGCGGGCAACTCCATCCACCCGCCAGAATACCTATTCAGAAAAACAGCATCCTCATCATAACCGTTATCAAGGAACCACGACTTTTCAACCTTGAACCCAATGCGAACTGAAGAAATGTCCGCGTCAAGAACATTCGTCTTTTCCACACCAACATACTTATACGCATTTCCCGCTACAGGAGTCGAAACTTTTGACTCATCCAACTCAGCAACAGTAATGGTCACTTTGCGAAGCACAGTCTCTGCAGTGAAGCTTGCTGTCGTGAAAGAAAGCTCTTCATTGCTCACTTCCATAGTCGTTGTGCTGCTGGGCGATATCACATCGTAAAATCTTGATGAAGATGCGCCTTCCGCTGACGCAACTGCCGCGCCGCCCCCGCCTCCTCCTCCCCCTCCGCCTGGATTGTCTGTGCTTGGAGAGGATGCGGGCGCATTAACCCGGAAGGTTATTGAACTGCTGTTTTGGTTTCCTGCTTTGTCGTTGGCGTACAAGGTTAAGGTGTAGCCGTGATACGCGGCAACGTTAAAAGTGGTGTTTGCAAATCCGGTGAGGCTTTGGTTGTCAATCTCGACAGAACCGTTGTCGTCAATTGTTCTGAACCAGCTGTTATTCCGGTACAAATCCTCAGCAATGAAGTTCAAGGAGTTACTGCTTAACTGCAATACCGAATTGTTCGCAGGCGCGATTATTTGAAGCGCGGGAGCTGTGATGTCAACAACCACTGTCCTGTTAAGCGTAACATTCCTGCTGCCAGCCCTGTCAGTCATGCTTGCAAAGAACGTGTAATTGCCATCTGAAAGGTTTGAGAAGGAGAAAAAGAAATATTCAGGTGTTGCATTGACGTTGGAAAAATCTGTAGTTCCGTTATGAATCGCGAAACTATTGTTGTTCGCTTCAGTCCAAGTGAAGTTAAGAAAAACCCAGTCCCTGCCAACGAAGGAAGAGTTGGCATCTGAATTAAGCCCGTAACCAATCAAAGGAAGCGTGTTGTCCACCAGTATTGACACGTTCGAGCTGATTCGCGAGTTTCCTGCAGAATCCGTCGCATTAACGCTCAGATTGTAACTCCCATCAGAGATGGTTGTTGAATCGTGTGTCACATTCCAATAGCCCGAAGTAGCATTTCCTGCCCCCCTAGACATCGATGTCAGCCCT
>CAZBPE010000131.1:1911-2775 GCA_964493685.1 uncultured Methanosarcinales archaeon | reverse complement strand
AAAGACAGAACCACTATTTAAACTTTGTCATATATCCTGTGCAGTTATCTATATAAAGTTTTCCAAGCGGCGGAGTTGAGTCAGTTCAATGATGTGGTTTTGCTATGTGAGCGTCAATTTTGTCATTCAGGTTGTGCAGTTCCATGCTAACTTCTTTTAGCTCGCTTTTAATACAGTAGATCTCTCTGCCTGAAAAATCAATTTTCCGGGAGTATTTGCCTACAAAAAAAGCGCCGGATGCAATAGCTACAGCATCTATTGGAAACGGGCTGTTTAGGATTCCAGCCGCCTTTAAAAGAAAGTATATAACAACATATCCAAATGCAATCCAAGCCAACGTGTCCCAGAAATTACTAAAATGAACTTCCTTTATTCTTCTCCATTTGCCTATCAGCCCATCCTTCATAAAACACCACGTAGAAGAACTCCTTAATAAACTTTTGCAAGAAAAAACCGAAAGATTTCCGACGAGAATAAAAGACTTTCAACCATCAATCTATTCTTACTTTCTGCCCCAATGCCTGCCCGGGCATTCCGGTCTCAAACTTCACCTTGACTGCGCCGCTGTTTCCGTGAGCGGAAGTGATTTTGCCTTTTATCTCTTTCTTTGCTGGAGAAGTCCAAACTACTGTTCTTCCGATTATTGCTGAAGCCTTATCTTTCTTGTCTATGTCTTTGACAACCAGTATCATCTGGCTGTTGTGCTTTGTGTGCCTTCCTCCCCTGAAATTAGCGATTGTCCCTTCCATGATGATGTGCAGTTTGGAGGTTATTTATATAGTTATTGGAGCTAAAAAAGATAGTAGCGGATTACAGGCAGCATCAGGCATCCCATCAGGTTGTGGCGGGCGACTCGTTTTGATA
>CAZBPE010000131.1:0-1878 GCA_964493685.1 uncultured Methanosarcinales archaeon | reverse complement strand
GGCAGTTCCTGTTGCGAGTATCAGCAAGCCCGTGAACTGCGAGAAGTAAAAGGTTATTGCCGCGATAAAAGCCATTATGAAAAAGGATGTTCTTGCGTAGCTGATTTTGTATATGTTTCCTGCAAAGAACTTTCCTATTGCCGATGCCAGAATGAAGGCTGCACCGGCAGCTGTTACAGCTACCGCTATCAATAAGAGAAATACGGAAGAATTCACCGGAACGAGTTCAGATAATATCGCTATTGAGCCGTTTCTTGCCTTGTTTATTGCGAAGAGCGTTACAAGCCCGAAAAGCATGGATGACGCGCTTACAGCGCCTAACATTGTCAGATAGTCTCTTTTTTCTGATTTTCCAACAAGGTTGCTGGCGAGCATTGCAGCCTGCGCAGGGCCTAAAGCGGGAAAAATTCCCATAAGACCGCCCGAGAAAACGCCTGCTGCAACGGATTTCAGCAGAGTTTTTTTCTTGATTTCATCGGCATCTTTGACCTGTATCGGGATGCTTGAGCTGTTTATGGCGCTTGCGAGCAGTGTGCTCATCCCGAAAAGCCCTGAAAGCAGCGGAAGCAGCGGCTCTTTAAGGTTTGGAACGCCAAGCGTAAGAATTCCGAGAGATCCTGCCATGGAAAAGATTGCAATGCTCCAGATTTTTCTTTTAAGGCTGTTTTCGCAAAGGATGTTGTAAACGGCAATTCCTGTGAGAATCATGCCGATGTAAGGCCTCACTATTGAGAATATCATTTCTACTGAAAACAGGATGATGGGTAGAAGAAGAACAACAGCCAGAATGCCGAAAAACCCGCCTGTTGCTGAAAGAACCACTGCCTCATATCCTCTCCCTTGAAGGAGCAGCTTGTGCCCGGGCAGCACGGCAAGCGCTGTTGCGTCGCTTGGGGCTCCTAAAAAAATGGAAGGGATGAAATCAATGAAAACATGCGTTATCGACATTGCCATTATTGCAACTGCAAGTGATACTCGCTGCAACTAGGTTTATGTGGACGCCTGGAATAATTCCCGTGAAAATTCCCAGCCCAATCCCAATGAATACTGCCGCTAAAAGTTCCAACAGCGCCATAAAAGCGCGCCGGCGCGGGGACCTTCAAGTCCTCCAGTAAAAACCGAAAGCTTTTTGAACCCCGATGCCTTACGACACTTAGTTCTCAGCTAAGCGGCCAACCGGATTAGCCAACGCCGGCACGCTTTCTATCATGTTTTCCCTCTTAATATGCGTTGCCGGAAAAAAGCCGGAAATCTTTCAACAAAAGCCAAAGATTTTTCAGGTTCAGCGGAAATCCTTCAAGGAGTATTTAAGCCGGACAAAGAATTTTCAGGTTCTGTGAAGATTTTGCAACAATTTTTTGTTCAGCTTTATTAAGCAGTTCTTTCTTTTTAAGTGCATGAACGATAAGCTGGTTTTGAAATTGTCGCTGTGCTGTAGCGTCTTTGGGCTGGCGCTTTTGTCCGTCATTTCATTCCTGGTGGAATCTGAAGAGGTTCCAATAAGCGGGCTTGAAGATGCGAAAGCAAAAGATGTCCTGATAAGGGGGCAGGTGGTTTCCGTCAAAGACTTTGGCAATTTGGCCGTGGTTGAAGTTGCGGAAATCAAAGGCGTTGACGTTGTTGTTTTTGACAAAAGGATGCTTGATTTTAAGGCTGGCGATAATGTCAGCGTTACCGGCGAGGTTAGGGATTACAAAGGCAAAAAGGAGCTTGTTGCTGAGAGAATAAAGGTGAACGATTAAACCGCGTCAGTTCTCCAGTATGGCTTTATCGCCGAGTCCTCTACCTTTGTTGTTTTTCCTTTTTTGCGCTCAAGTATGCCGAGCCAAGCTATCATCGCTCCGTTGTCTATCAAATACTGCCTTTCAGGCACATAAA
>CAZBPE010000130.1:1068-2794 GCA_964493685.1 uncultured Methanosarcinales archaeon | reverse complement strand
CCTGATGAACGGCCATGGCCGCCCGGGTACACCCGATCCCATTTCGAACTCGGAATGGGCTAAGCAACTGTTTGGCCTACGAGAGAGTTAAGCGGGCGCACGTTTTTGGCTGTACTGCACGCTGTGTGGGAACCCAGAATCGCTGTTCATCACTTTTTTCAACCGGTGGAAAGTAAACGCATCAAAATATTTATAAAGTTATACAGATGCGCTGATTTACATGCCGTTAGAACAGCGTCTAAATCTTGGCGTAGAACCAGACTATGTCGGCTGGTGGGACGATAAACTTGACCCTTCAAAGCATTTCAATATGTACCTCATTAGAAGCGACCTTTTAGCCATTCCTTGCATGGTGTTTCCTAATGTGATAGATGACGTTGCAGATCCCGAAAAGATTAAACTGATTGAAGGCATCATTTTAGATGCAACAGGAACTTCAGTTTTTTCCGGGACGTTAGAACCGGATAGAATCAGATTTACAAAAACATACTCCAAAGCCGCCATGGAAAAGAGAGGCGCATTACCAAATATTTCTTGTGATGCAAGACTTAATGGAGATGGCATTTTTGCAGGGACTTATCGTTCAAAAAGCGATGGAATTGTTCATAAAGGGGCCCTTGAAATAGTCCAGATGCATAGTGCCATAATTGCGTAACATTTCTTCCAAGAGTAATTAATATCATTCTGAACCGACAAACATCAACAAGGCGCAAAAAACCTTAAAAACAGCAACAGGTTCGCTGCCATGCAACATGGATTATTACAGGGGTGTTCTTTCTGCCGTGGCTGCAGTAATAGCGCCGTATTTAAGCGGTTCTTCTGCAATTCCAGCCCTTCAAGAGCCGCCATCAGTGCTTGAGAAGAAGATTGAGCTGGATTGGCAATGGTCGTGGGGAAACGGGCATAATCGCGCATACAACCAGTCTGTCATTGTGCCGTTCCACAGGGGAATAAGGAGAGAAGCAAGAAAGAGCCCAGTTCCTGTGCCGCAGCGCGTTCACGGCTACAGAACGCCGAGGGAATGCTACAGAAAAAGGGAATGATACAGAAGAAAAGCTGCCAAGCACAGCAAGTATTAAATATCACCTAGTGCCTAAAATAGTTTATGGTGTTTGTGCGGGTTAAAAGGATAAGCGGAGGGGAATACGCCTACCTTGTGGAGAACTCGTGGACAGAAAAGGGGGTAAGGCAGAAGGTGGGCAAGTATCTCGGAAAGGTTCACAGGCCTGAAAAGGCAAAAAGTGAGGGTTTAGGGGCGTTTTTGGGCATTTCTGAGGTTGGCAGGCACATAAGAGGCAGCAGCTTCAAGGCAATAGCAGCCGACTTGATAAGGCGGGAGCTGCACAACCACTGCGTTAAAGAATGCGATTTTGCCATAAATTTTGATGAATTGAGCGTCAAGAACAGCCGAGGAAAGGAGGTTACGATAGCCATGAATGAAGGCTTCCTCTGCGGCCATACGCTAAGGCAGCTGATTGAATACGACGCTGAGAAGGACTATTCAGGATACCTTCTTGCTGACTTGATTACTGCGGCAGGGATAGCGCCCGAGCAGGACGTCTTCATAGAGCTTTACGGAAAATTCAAGGCAAGGAACGAGGCGGCAGCTGCAAGAAAGTTTGATTTCTATTACTAAAAATCAACAACAACCGTTCCAGTTTTCTCGTCGGCAGACTTGAGCTTTTTGCTCCTCTTCTGCAACTCCCTTACGGCAGCCCATCCGCCT
>CAZBPE010000130.1:0-1058 GCA_964493685.1 uncultured Methanosarcinales archaeon | reverse complement strand
ACTTGAATGTGTCAAGGACTTCCTTTATTTCCTGATAATTCTCGTATATCAGCTCGCCGCTCCTGCTGTTTTTTTCCGCGGAAAGCCTGGCTGCAGCCACTGCTTCCTCCTGCTTCCTGATGAGCGTGCCAAGGCGAGCTATCTCTGCATCATAACGAGAAGGCTTTGCCGCAACAGCGCCTGACGCGTCAAACGCTTCAAGAGCCATGCTATAGCTGCCGAAAGGCTTCTGCCCGCAGCTTTTGTAGCAGCTCAGCTGAATGGGAACCGCGTCAACAGCCGCGTTTTTTTCACATATTACCGACGGGGAAGGCTTTGAGCTAAGAAGCTTTTTGAGCGACTGAATCAGCTTTTTAGCGGAGGCGGCTGTTACTGCTTCAGGAGGCGTTTTCTTGTCAAGCTCAGAGAGAAGGCACAGCTCCTCGGCATACAAGCCGCCAAGGCTGAGCTCTATGGCAAGGAATCTTACGATGTCTGTCTTATTCGTTTCTTTCAGCATCTGAAGAAGCTGTTTGCCGTCGAGAAGCCTAGGGTCTGAAGATGAAGGAGGCAGCTTATACTGCTGCCCTTCCGCTATTGTTCGGGCGCTCCATGCCTGCTTCTGGCCTGCAGCGATGATTCTTCCATCCTGAACGAGAACAATATTGCCTTTGCTGAAAAGCTCCAAAAAAAGGCTGAAAAGCCCGTTTTTAGAGGAAAAATCAAGCTTAAGGACCCTCTCGAAGCCAGCCTGGGAAAGGGAACGGAGAGTTGCTCCGCCAAGCTTCCTGCGCAGGAGCGAGCAAAAGCCGCTCACAGGAACAGCAGGCTCCTTCTCAGAAGCCATATATGCAGAGTATGGAACCCTCACTTTTAGCATTGAGCGCCCTTTTCCTGAAAGGTGAAACTGAAGCAAAAGCGAACCCTTGGCAGGCTGGTAAACCTGGCTTAGCCTTCCGCCAACCAAGCTCTGGAGCTCGGCAGCCATATACAGCACCTCAACAGCGGACAATTGCTTCATCAGCCATCACTTTCCCAAAGGAAACAAGGCAAAGTATTTAAATAAGTTTGCCACTGAA
>CAZBPE010000129.1:0-2804 GCA_964493685.1 uncultured Methanosarcinales archaeon | reverse complement strand
CAATTGCTTCGGCTTTCTTCGTTATTCCGAAGCTTTAAAAACATCCTGTTGAATCTTTGGACAAAGAAATTTATGGCTGATGATTATGATGTTTAGCTGGAAACGTCCTGCTGGTCTTTTGTTGGCATCGCTCGTTGCAGCATGCAGTCCAGGGGTAGCTCAAAATGCACCGGCTCTTCCATCACAACCAGCTCAACCTGCACAAACCCAGTCTCCTGTGCCAGCTTATCCTGCACGACAGGCAACGCCGAGTTCTAGAGGAGGGACTTATTTTATTAGCTTGGTTCATGACTGCAGTTCACTACTAGCAGAAGCCGGACGGGAAGGTTTTGCCGCCCGTGTCAGGCAAAATAGATGGCATTTACAACAGGTTTGAGGCAAGGCATGGACCAAGAGACTTCCTCTACAGCTATGGAATTGATTCTAGAACAGGCAGAGTTTTGTTCTCTGTTTCGTATAGAGAGGATGACCTTACTGATGAGGAGCTAGCTTCTTTCCTGCCAAGGCAACAGGAGCTATGCCGGTAATTTAGTGAGATTTGTTCCTGAAAAATAAAATTATAACCACGATAACAACGATTATGATAAGCGCCGTTATATCCTGTCGGCGCGTGGGGGTTCCAGTCGTAACTGAAAACGTCCCTGAAATAATTCGCGGCTTCGCCCCTGATGACGATTCCGACTTCGCGGTTTTTCGTGGGCGAAGCCTCGTTCCAGTTTATTGACGAGATGAGCACAGAATCATCTGCGATGACGCCCTTTGCGTGTATTTTCTCAACGCCTATTGCATCCGCATCTGCCAGCCTTGCCTCCATGGCCAGGCTGCCATTTTTCGCGATTCCGTTCACGTACGCTGCAACATCGTCATTATCAATATCCCCTTCCTCAACGTTATACCAGGTTGAATCCAGAAGTATTTTCACTTCCACGCCTGACCTGGCTTTGCTGATTGCCGCTTCAAGAAATGCATTCGGCTTCTGCGCGTTCTTTGTCCCCCAAAACCTGTAGATGTAAAACTGCTCTATGTACAGCGAAGTGTTGGCGGAATTAATCACGGCAATAACATCCTCTACCGCGTTTGGCGCAACAATCAGCTGCACTTCCTGGTTCTCATAAGTTTTCGGCAGAAATCCCGCGAAACCTTTGCTGTCCCTGTAGATTATTCTGGAGGCAGCATCGCATTCAAACAATGAGGATTTATTCAGATCATCAGCAAAAACAGAGAGCAGCTCTTTTGCAATGCCTGCGTCATGCACCACAGCCCCCCAGCCGCGGTTGCCGTAGCCTTTGGGATATCCGTCGTAGCCGAAGTTTTCTGTTGCTATGAGAACAGATGAATTGTCGCGGATTGCGTACTTCGCGTGCAGGAGCATTTTGCCGGTATGCAAATAAACACTGATGCCGCTCTTCTTCATCTCGCATAAAATTGATTTGCTTTCGCCGCCCAATCCGCCGACAGGATTTGCCTCGGCGAGCACCATTACGGATACATTACGGTTTTTGGCTGCGATGAGCTCGTCCATTATGTACGGGTTGTCAAACGTGTAGGCGTTTACGTACAAAGACGCGTTAGACGAAGCAACAAATTCCTGCAAAACTGCAAAGCTGTCCGGCGCAACGAAAGTGGTGACTGTTGCTGCATGGACAGGAACAAGCAGAAATAAAATAACAAGCAGCCTTTTCATAGTGATTTAATTGAAAATAAGCTTTATAGGGTTAAATTGTAGGTTATGTTAACCTACGTCAAAAAATGCCGTTCTTCCCAATCACACAAATCTTTATATACTACTTAAGAGTAATGAATAAAAGTTGTGGGTGTTGGCATGACTCTTTTGAACGCGCAAATGATAGGCAGCCTCAGAAAAAAAGGTCATTGCGTAATAGGTGGCAGCTTTCATACAGGCGGGAGCAGGGGGCGGCCTGACGGCAGGAGAGGCAGAGCTGCCTTGCCGGACGTAGCAAGGGAAGTGAAGGGCTACCTGACTGGTTTGGGCGTGCCGCAACCTGAAGTTCAGATATCATATGGAACAAGCATGGTTCGCCTTGGGCCTGAAACGCATGCGTATCTTAAAGGAATTGCAAGAACTTCTAGAGGTTATTGACAATGAAAGGGATGTCATGGTATAAAAAAGCCGGTGAAATTGCCGGTTCTGCTGCGCAAAAGGGCAGAGAATTGTGGCAGAACTACAAAGTGCCGCTTGTTTATACAGGCCTTTCTGCATTATCTTACGGAGCAGGTGCTGCTGCAGAAAGACTGGGATTAGGCTATTCTCCTGATAATGCCACAGGGTTGCTAGAAGCATTCAGGCTTTCGCCGCATTTCTTTTTGTCGCTTGCAGGTGCAGAAACAGCCAGAAGATTGGCAGGAGAATCCTGGGACAGGATGCCATGGTATAAAAAAGCCGGAGTACTGGGCGCTGGCGCAGTTCTGCCTCTTGCTGCTTACGAAGGTTGGGAAGCCGTGGGTAGCACGCCAGAAGGTTATAGCATTTTGAAGGGCATTGTTGGCGAAGCACCTGTTGCAGGAGACCTGCCGAGGCAGGGATTTGAGCATGCAGGCAGCCTTGGCGATGTTGTAAAAGCAGGCGGTGCTGCGCTGCTCGCTGAAGGCGCGAAAGATCTCGGGAAAAAGGTTTTAAGAAGATAAGCGAAAAGGCGTGATGGTTATGAAATACGTTTCTGAAGAGAGTGTTTTGGCTGTAAAGATGAGCGGGTTAGGGCTGAGGAGCATGGGGCCTCCGCTGTACCTGAACGGTGCCATAAGCTATGGCTTCAGAAAGGAATGGCATTCAGAACCCGGAAGCC
>CAZBPE010000128.1:0-2939 GCA_964493685.1 uncultured Methanosarcinales archaeon | reverse complement strand
ATTTCGCTACTGGAGAACATAAGTCAAAATCGCTTCAGAACGCTAAATAACTACGATTATTCTGGATAAACGTAGAACTATAGTGGAAGACACAAATAATTATACAAAATAGTTGTGCCTTCCTGATATAGCAACTGACAATCATGTACGAAAATTAATGTCAGTCGCTATAGCTAACAGAAACAAGATTCGGCGTACTTTATTATAGAGAACTTTGAATAACCATTATTTTCATTCTGATTCAAAGTTCTCTTAGAGGATTTTGATGCAAATATGAGAGATATTCAAAATCCTCTATATCTCATATTCCATTATCACCCTCAGAATTCCCTTCATTGAGCCTACGCTGTGCTCAAAGTATTCTGTCATGACCGCAGCATTGACGTTGGGATGCTTCTCAATAAGCTTTCTGCATTCTTTCAGAACCAGCCTTACCTTTGTTTCCATCTTGAAGGCAGCCTGCCTGTCCTTCTCATAGTAAACTTTCATTACCTGCCCGTAATTCTCGTTTATCGTCTTCATCAGCTTTAGCGCGTCTTCCTTCAGGCTTTTGTCCAAGCCCTTTGAAGCTCTTAATAGGCGCTTTACCTGGTCTGCGAATCGCTCAAGGCTTGCTATCACGTTCTTTGACAGCATTACATTCCAATAGCTTGTGTTGAAAAGCTTGAGGAGCCTCGGATTGTCTGTTGCGGCCCTTGCTGTCCTGAAGCCGAGAAGGCTCAGCCTGTTGACTTCCTTGTCCCTTCCAAGGACGCTTTCGGCATTCTTGAAATCAAGCCCGACTGAATCGGTAAGCATTGAGCGTATTATTATGTCTGTCCTTCTTATCACGTTTTCTAGGGATACTTCCTGTATGTCAAGAAGGTCCTTGGCCACTATCTTTGTGGCTGTTTCCTCGACAACCTCCATTCCGACGAGGTTCCTGAAAATATCCTTTACTGCCGCAGAGTCAGTTACGTTAACAACAGTTATTATGTCATAATTGTTCACGTAAAGCGACACAACCTCTGTTTTGAACTCTTCAAAGCTCTTGCCATCCGGGTTAACAGTGACTTCATTCAGCTTCTTTCTTTCGCTCACGTCCTTTGAGCTGAGTATCAGTTCGTTCGGCTTCTGCTCAACCAGAAGCACGTCTCCCTTCTTCAGCCGGTTCTTTTCAACCCACGCCTTCGGCACTGAAACTATGAATGAAGAGTTTCCAAAAGCCATAAGTTTCCTGAATTCCATTGTTGCCCCCTATATTTACCGTCCAATTATGTGGTATATATAGTATATCGCAAACACATATATAAAGGTTGTTGTCGCGCATTTGCTTGGGGTGATGCGAATGGACGATGCAGAATCAGACCGAATTGGGGAAATGCTCGATGATGACGAGATAACCTCGTGGGAAGAGGGCTTCATGAGGGGTTATGACAGCGAATCTGAGGAATAAGCCTAATCTTCCGTAAATTCTTCCATGGTCGGCTTGAAGTCAGAGTCGTTCTTTACCATTCCTCTTTCTTTCAGGTACTCCCTTGTTATAATCCAGAACAGGAGCCCGAGGCTTTTCTTTCCCTTGTTGTTTGACGGCACAACCAAGTCGATGTTGTTTGACTGGTTGTTAGTGTCGCACAGCGCTATTACAGGTATGCCTATCCTTATGGCGTCCGCAATTGCGTTCCTGTCCGGCCAGGAATCCGTAACCAGAAGTATCTTTGCCTCTGTGTATCTGTCGAGCGCAGGGTTTGTCAGTATGCCTGGCATGTAGCGCCCTGCAAAAATCTTTATTCCTGTCGCCCTGTTCATTGCCTTGAGCGCTTTCCATCCGTTTTCGCGCCTGCTCACAACCAGTATGTCTTCTGGGGCGTATCTGGACAGCATCTTTGCGGTTATCCTTATCCTCTCGTCAATCTTCTGGAGATTTAGCACCGAAAGCCCGTCAGGCCTTGTCTTGTATATGAATGGTGCCATGTATTTTGTCCTGAACTTTGTTCCTATGTGTATTCCTGCCTTTAAGTAGACGTCCTGCGGAACCAAAAACTGCTCATCAGCCATTTCAAAGCCTCCGTTGAAACGATTCAAGAATTCTTGAACCGCAACTTATTATCGCCCGCTGCGGCAGCGCCCAAAGGAAATGGCGCTTGGGCAATGCATTTGAGAATTCAGGGGCGGTTTATAAAGGTTTCTGACGCCTTTTTTGTTTTTGGCCGTTTTTTTCCAACGCTGTTATTAAGTTTTTCTTTTACTCAGTTCTTCGCTTACCCATGTTAAATATGCCTCGCTTGATGCTGTTTTTGAAGAAGGTATTGCGTGTCCCATTTCATACGAGTGAATCAGTTGTGCTAGAGAACTTTCTTTTATGCCAATGCTCTTTCCCGCATTTTTTATTATTAATTCAGCCAAGCGTCTTTGAGAAAGCTTTTGCTCGGTTCTTAACTCTTTAGCTACAACATAATTAAATACCGGTTCGTCTTTATAATCACTTTTATCAATAAACTGTTAACTAGCCCTTCCAATCCCTTTAAAATAAGTTCTCTAGTGTTAGCTCTGCCCTTTTCATAGCTGGTGCTTATCGTAGATAAATAAGCTTTTAATAGGCCGTTTTGCGCTTTTTCAAGGTCTTTCCTCGCAGTTTCAATTGATTCAGGGGTGTCCATGAATCTCAGAAATTTGCCACTCCTTATAAATCTTTCTATTTTAACTACTTTTTAGTAGCTATTCAGTGATGAAAGCTGCTTGGGAAGTGGTTAGTTAACGATACATAAAGAAGTCAGTCCCTCGCCGCTTTTCGCTTATTTATTACTACTGGTAAGAGATAAATTTATATATGAGAGTTTAGTGTTTTATTGTTTATGGGGAACTTGTTGGAAGGCTTGGTTTGCGGGAATATTGGCGTGGGCGCTGTTGGCTCTTACTGGACAAGGCTTCAACGGAGAGAAGGGGCAGATGTCTTAGTT
>CAZBPE010000127.1:0-3033 GCA_964493685.1 uncultured Methanosarcinales archaeon | reverse complement strand
GGGAAACCTTGTATGAGAAGAATGAGGAGCAGTACCCCAACATGGTCGGTTTTGTTAACTACCTGTGCATTGAAGGCTTGAAAGTCAAGGCTAAAGAGGCTGTGCGGAGCGCGGTGGGCAGCCGCATCCTAGACAGGCACGATAGCTAGTATATTTTGTGAACGGAGTGTGTTGAAGATGGGATTGTCCGATGAACAAATCAGAACCTTACTCGATAAATTCGTAAGTTCAGAAGATGCAAAAAACTGGAGAGAACAACGATTAAATGACCATAAGCGTTGGACAGAGTGGATTGACGCAGAAAAGATAGAACGCATTAATGATGATGACCTGAAAGCTAACTTTCTTGAATATTTTAATACAGGCGCAGGGCGGCATGGATTTAATGCTATATATAGAGACAGGATAGTAAGGGACATTAGAAGGTTTAGAGAGGTTATGAAATTTCTACTTGATGAGTCGGTCCCTATACAGAAACGATTAAATGACATATTGGATAGTAATGGAAAACACCGCTTGGAAGGTATAGGGAAAGGACTGGCTACTTCAATGCTTATGGACGTTAATCCACAAAAGTACTCTACATGGAATAATAAGACGAATATGGGATTGGAAGCATTAGGTCTTACTCCAAGTTTTGCAAGAGGAGACGATAAGGGAACTCAATACAAGAAAGTCATGGATGTACTGAACAATATTAAGGCTGTAAAACCAGAATTAAGCTTTTTAGAGATAGACCACTTCTTACACATTGTTTCTGCTGAGGAAGAAGGAAAAGAAGCCGTGAAGGCTTTGACAGAAGGTAGAGAAGTATTAACTATCTCTAGAGCTATGAAACAGATTTCGAAAGAAGGAGAAAGCAAGGAGTTTGTCATGGAACAATATTTGGAAGAATTTATAGAATCGAACTTTGATAAGATTAACCGTGAGAATTTTGACGGGAAACTAGAATTATACCAAGATGAAGAGCATAAGGGAAGACAGTACCCAACAGCGGTTGGAAACATTGATTTATTAGCTGTGGACAGGCAGAAGAAGGAGTTTGTAGTGATAGAATTGAAAAAAGGACGGAGTAGTGATGCAGTAGTAGGACAAATTTTAAGATATATGGGGTGGGTAGCCGAAAACTTGGCTAATGGCGGGTATTCTGTGAAGGGAATTATTATTGTGAAGGAAAAAGATGATAAATTAATGTACTCTTTAAAATTAACCCAAAACCTGAGTTTGTTCCGGTATAATGTTCAATTTGGTTTGGAGAAGATCTAGTGTATGCAATTTCACTGACGACACGTTTTTGTCGCTAAATTGTCGCTGGTTTGGCGTTGAGTTGTCGTTGATTTGTTAATAGGTTGTCATTGCACAAGAATTCTTTTAAATTGGTTACACAATTGTATACTGTTATATTGGGGGTGGTTTGCAGGAGAGAATTTAATGAGAACCACCATGGAAGGGCAGACAGGAAGTGTGGAAGGCGAACGCTCCCAAGCTAATTCTCCAGTTTTAAGCAGCGCTGAAGAACTTGGTTACAATGCCGTAATTAAGTCAGGAAAAAATTTGCGTGAGGGAAGGGAACATAGTTACATAAGTGTAATTAAGTATGTAAGTGATGTTGTTGCTGATGATTTTTCTTTGCTTAAGGACTTGCAATTTTTCTTGAACGTTTTTGACTCTGCTGTTGCCAAGAAGCTCATTTTCCTGACCTTGCACTCTACTAAGGTTTACAGTAATTTGGCTCAGAAGGTTTTGAAGATCCAGCACAATGAATTCCAAAGGGCGGTGGCGCAGCTCGCTCAGTTGCAGGTTTTGGAGCCTGTCTCTGTAAGCGATGCTAATTCTGATCCTTTCCTGCGCTGGGCGAAGCGCTACAGCCCCAACCTTTCAGTCAGTCGAATTAAGCTGTACAAGCTGAACAGCAACTTTTCCACACTGTGTAATAAAATAGAAAGCCACCTTGAAGCTGCATTTGACCGGGAAACTGCGGATGAAATTAAGCACTTCCGCTTTGCCATCAAAAGAACGCATAGGGATATTCTTAGGGAGAAGAAGCTCAGGGTTTCTGAGCAGCGCAAGCTTCAGGACTCTTTGAAAAAGAACGTGTTTGCCAAGGAAAAAGGGAACTGCTGTTCGTGCCAGGCCTTGCTGTATGAAGTTGAGGCATCCCGAAAGAATCCTACAGGAACTGTTAATTACCGAGAGAGGCAGGGCAGGCTTTACTGCAATTCATGCTTTAAGCAGCTTTTTCTTGACAGCGAGAGGCGTAAGGAATGATGGAATCCACTACCACTATTGTTGAGCGTTTTTCGGAGGTTGTTGATAAGGAATACAGGGCGCAAATCCTGGCCAATGCGTGTATGGGCAATTACTGTGTGGTCATGGATTTCTTGAAGGTTGCTGAGTTTGACACTGTATTGGCTGAGGAATTGTTGGAGAACCCGGAAGAGGTTGTTAAGGCTGCTGAACTGGCTATTACGAAACACACTGACTTGGATGAGGAGAAGAAGTTTAAGGTCAGGTTCCGCAACCTTCCACAAGCGGCCAGGGTGAAGGTTGTGGACAGCGGAGCAGCCCACTTGGGAAAGCTGGTTGCTGTTGTGGGAGAGGTCAGCAGGATTAGCAAGCGCTACCTTAACAGGGTTAGTGCCAAGTTTGAGTGCCCAAGCTGCGCGAACATAATCTCTGTGTTGCAGACTTCTGACACGTTCAAGGAGCCTTCAACCTGCGGGTGCGGCAGAAAAGGGAAGTTTAAGCTTGTTTCCAAAGAAATTGCTGACATTCAGGAGCTGACAGTCATTGACGCTGTTGAGCATGCTGAAGAAGGAGACAGGTATGAGGAGTTGACTATTGTTTTGAAGGATGACCTGACCAGCCCGGAACTGAACCGCAAAGTGTACGTTCCGAACAACACAGTCGTTGCCACCGGCATTTTTTATGAGAAGGAGATTCCCAACAGGACTGGAAGCAGGTCAACAAGGGCTGACAAGGTTTTTGAGGCGTTGCACGTTGAACCTGAGCTTCAGCAGGATAAGGAATTCA
>CAZBPE010000126.1:2817-3046 GCA_964493685.1 uncultured Methanosarcinales archaeon | reverse complement strand
CAGGTCTATTGACTTGTCGTGGAAGGCTATGTAGTCCCCGACTGCGTAGTGCCACGCTGCATCCCCCTCCCCAAAGGGGAGGTTGCTCCGCTGTATGGGGATTGTCCAGACGTAAAGGGCTGCAATAAGCAGAATAAGGGCAAAGGCAAGGTCTTTTCGGATACTTACCATTTTGGAAATTAACAGGTATTTGTTTATAAAGTAGAGGGTTTTAAAAAAATCTGCGGTG
>CAZBPE010000126.1:0-2807 GCA_964493685.1 uncultured Methanosarcinales archaeon | reverse complement strand
GTGTGTGCTTGCTTTCCCAAAGAGCCGTTGGCGCCTGTTTTTTTGTGCTTTGCTCTGCTTCAAGGCCTTTGAGAAAGAGCGGCTTTATCGAAGCAATTAAATGTTTTTCGGTCATAGTTGCGGTGTTGCATAAATAAGGTGTGAGCAGCAAAAAAGGTGATTGCAGTTAAGCAATTACCTTCAAATCAGCGTAGGTTTTCATTCTTTGATACGCCCAGAACTTCCTGGCAACTTCCCCACACATGCCGGGCACAGATTTGGACCTAACACTCTCTCCAAAAATAGTCTTAACAGCACTAAAGATGCCTTCTGTACCTGTCCAGCGCCTACCATAACGCTTTTTCTTAGCCCATGCCTCATAATCAAGCTCTTTATACTCCTCAACTTCCCTAGCTCTTCGCATACTTCCTTTAGCGTTGTCAGATGCGTTTTCTCTAATCTTGATAGCTGCCAATATTCCATACATTTCTAACAGGTTAAATAGGTTTTTAACATCAAAAGATGCGTCACCCCAAAACTTGCCAACGTCAAAACCTGCTTTGATAAGCATTTCCAAGTGGCTCATAGCCACTTGCGGCTCTGAAGAAACATCACCCTCCAAACCAACCTCACAGCCAAGCAAGTCCTTACTAAAAGGGTCGGCAGTAATAATTACTTTCAAAAACCTTTTTTGTTTGGTAATATTATACTTGGTAGTCCTGTATTCTCCAGCGTTATTCATCTTAAAACCGCTGCCATCACAGGCCACATTTACTTTTCCAACTTTAGGAAGCTCAATCTCAGGATTAAGCTTGTTAACCCTCCTGTTTATCGTGCTGTAATCGTTATACTTAGGAAGCTCAGTGTACGTCACGAGCTTCCTCGTAACGCCTTCCAAACCACGATAATTAATCCACTGCCCAAGAACAGCCTGAAACCTCACAAGGCTTTCAGGAAACTCATAAGGTCTACCGACCTTTCCAGAATTCATCTCTTCCAGTTCTTCACCCCATGACTCTACCCAATCCAAATCCAGAAGGAACTCTCCCCTGACAACAAGCCTCTCGTTAACAACCTTCCAGTCCCGTAAGTATGTTCTGTTCCTATTCCAGTTCTTCTTTTCCATTGCGAACGCCTCCGAAAGCTTTTTACGTTTATACATAAACGTAAAGTTTATATACTTTACGCACACTACAGCATAACATGAAGAAGAAAACGCTCATCCTATACGATCTAAAAGGGAAAAACCAAGTGCAAAAAGTACAAGCGCTAAGGAAACTCTACGGTTACAACGACGCATCAAATTACACGTACAGCTACAAAAGAAAAGGAACCCTTAACAACCACAAACTAAACAGGGAAAGGAAAACAGTCATCACCATAGACAACGAAAAAGACCTTGCGAAAATAACCAGAACTCTCAAAGAGCTCAACATCAACTTCTACCTAGCAACTACACGCTAATTATGCAACACCGCAGATCGAAATGCTGTGTGGCGTGATTAATCTATTTTGAAGATTTTATATCCGGCTTTATAGTTTCGGAGGTGTCCAAGTACGTGGTTTAACTTGTTCTTAACAACCAGCACACTTCTTGCAATCTTCTCGTAATCGTCTTTTCCAAGAATACCTTTCCGGTAGTAGCGGTAGCTGCCGCGGTTGGAGTAATCGTTAAACCCGTACAGTTCTCTGTTAAACCTGAGCCGCTGTTTCGGCGTGGTCTTGGGTAGTGTGTAGATTACTATGTGGGCCATATGTTGTTTTTGAGGGAATAGTAATATTTAAATATTACTGTATTTAAATACAGTATTTAGATACAGTAAAAATGGCTAAGAAGAAAAGATGGGGCAAGAAATGGAAGGATAATAGAGACTGGAAAGCGTACAACGAACAGCTTGTTAAGCGTGGAGAATTCTACATTAATCCGAGTTTCCTTGAAACGTGGATTAAAGAAGTTGAAGATATGAATCATGGCAAGGTAGGACAACCATACATGTACCCGGAATCGCTTATTGAGTTTCTTGGAGTGCTTAAATCAAAAGGCTTTGCACTTCGTGATTTGCAAGGTATCGTGCAAGTATTGTCAAAGCGCTTCAACAACTTTCCCGTAATCTGTTTCAGCCAAATACGCAGGCGTATACTTAAACTTCCTTTAGAGTTCAATGCTAAGGGAAGCAGCTTGGTTACGGGAATTGACGGGAGCGGTATGAAAGTCAGCAACAGAGGTGAGTGGATACGGCAGAAGTGGGCGGTGAGAAGAGGATGGATAAAAGTGGTGATTCTGGGGGATGTGGACGGGAATATTGTGGACATTCGCATAGGAAATGAAGACCTTGATGAGCGGGCTGCCGGCAGAGGAATGATACGAGCGAATAAGGAGGATATTAGCAAGGTACTAGCAGACGGCCTTCATGACTGTGAAGACACGTTTGACTTATGTGACAATTACGGTATTGAAACAGGGGTTAAGATTCGGGAAAATGCCAACGAGTCTGGTCTTGGAAGAAGACCTGAGGAGGTGCGGCTTTACAAGAACTTAGGATATAAGGATTGGGCTAAAGAGAAGGATTATGGTGATCGGTGGCTCTCCACAGAAGGTATTTTTTCAGCATCCAAGCGCATTATGGGTGAATGTGTAAACGCCCATAAGAAGAGAAACATGTATCACGAAGCCAAACTCAAGTTCTGGGCTTACCAGCAAGTAAAAGATGCTGGAAAAGCATAACAACGAACATCAAAATAGAAATAAGTCCCCTAATTTTCACGAATCGTGCCACACAGCACCACAAGCAAAAAGTATATAAAGGCTCATGCGTTCAGTTCTAAGT
>CAZBPE010000125.1:0-3050 GCA_964493685.1 uncultured Methanosarcinales archaeon | reverse complement strand
AAAGGCTAACAGCTTATTAAAACCAATAAGCAATCCAGTAACAAATGTGGTCTTAGTTGGTGAAAAAAGATGACAAAAACCCTTGAAGAGCGCTTGGGAGTTAATGGAACCCTCGTGATGGGTCCTGAAGATGTAAGAACTTACGCTTTCGGTAGAAAGCTCCATCCTGATAAAGTTGTTCAGGAGGCTCAAACAGCTGGAATAAGAGAAGTGGTAATTCACAATGCTAAAACTGCTGAAGAGGTGAGAAGAAACCTTGCTAGCGTCAGAATTGACGCGCAAGAGTATACGCCGTTGAAATCTAATGAAGTCCACTTTTATGTTCCTAATACAGGCACATTGCACGTTGTTAACCCTCGCGGCGTTATAAGGCTTAAGAGGGACCAGCAACTTGTTCACGCTCTTAGTCACGTCTTGGGAAGAGACTTAGGACTTCTCGTGGACCATTATACCAGCGATGAGGAGCCTCCTCATAGATTCAAGCAGAACGAGAGCTTTGTTGGGGAACCTTCCAGGGCACAGCACCGGTTTGAGCATTTCGCATACAAAATAGTTGCTGATGTTTGTGATAATCTTGACCGAGCTAGTGTTGTTGGCAATTCAAGGCTCAACCTTTTGCTTGGCCCTCATTCATCACTGAATTTAGAGGATGTTGTAGTTGAACACGGGTCTAAAAATGATTATCTCAACTTCAGGATTTTGCGGATTGGTGATGAGGTTGTTGTTAATTTCGACTACATATTCGCAGACCAGGCAAGAAACATTCTCCACAAGTTATGCTCTGTTGTGAGTGCTGAGTTTGAAGGCGCTGGGGTTGATATTAACATATTCCATTATGGGAAAATAGGAATCTTGAATCAGCACGCTGAAATTGGCCAGATAGTGGTTCCAACAGGGGCTATGGAAGAGCATAACTTGCAGAGAGGCGTTTCAAAAGTATTCCCGATACATAATCAGCTCGTTTCAAACCTTGGAGTTGCTGACCGATTCACAGAATTAGTTGGACAAATGCCTTATGAAGGAATTACTGTTAATACAATCTCTGTGCTGGGGCAGACTCGTGAAAGCCTTGAAGCAGCCCGCCGCGCAGGCGGCAGGTTTCTTGATATGGAATGGCTTGTGATGTCGGGCATTGACATTGGCGCGGAGAGCTTATACCCTAATCTTGGAGCAATACGTTACTTTTTTGCAGGCGTTGGCTCTGATAAGCCTTTGGCAGGGCAGACTCTCGGAAACACTTCCTACGCTGTTTCTGTTGAGCGAAAAGTTGCCAATGCATTAGCAACGATAATAAGGGAGCTTCCAAAACTGTAATTCTGTTTTACCTGTATGCTGCTCTTTTAGCTTCCAAATCACCAACAACAGTCAGCGGCGTTCCTTTTCCTACGTCAAGGATTTTTCCAAGTCCAAACTCGTAAACTATGTGCTGGCCGTCAACGTAAAGCTTTCCTTCTCTTGTGAGCGACTTGACCTTTAGCTCATCAGCAAACCTGCTTTTCTCATGTCGCTTGTCCCTTACTTTATACTGCATCTGTTTTGAGCTTAAAGGCATTACCTCTCCTCCAATCTCCCACATTAGTGCAGTTGAGCCTGCTGCAGTGCACACTACTAAGCCTCCATTCTTTGGTGGATGATTATAACGCTCTCCGTCTGCCCATATCCTGTAGCTCGTTCCTGCTGCAGGAACAACATGCGCCACCATTATGTCATTCAATACAAGTTCAGGAATCCTTTTCCCGTCAAGCGCAAGTTCCAGCCTGCTTAACTGGGTTTTTGGTATTTTCCCTATTTCCCTTAAAATGTTCTCAAAGTTGTATCTGTTAGCTGTTGAAAAGAATCCTACGCTTCCATTCGTATCCGAGTTAACGCCCAAAATTGGGACTTTAGTTACGTAATGAGATACCTCAAGAAAGGTCCCGTCTCCCCCGACACTTAAAACCAAATCATTGTCTTCAACTTCTCCTGCAATGGTACCCATATCTGCCCGGTAAGCCTCTTTGTGTTTAATCTTCGCTCTATCAAGAACATCTAAAACGGTTTCAAGCGTTCTTTGCTGCTCATCATGGCTTTTTCTCATTCTTTCTGCATCTTCATCCTTTTTCTTTACGAAATCCCTTACTTCTTTGTCAGGCGATGAGCTGTAAATCTCAAAGAAGCTTTTCTTGTAAACTACTAAAACGTCATTCATACCTCTCACCCATCACCTTTAATAAATTAAGCCCGCTGATTACTGAGCTGCGTTCCATGCAAATGTCGTCTCCGAGCATTAGCGTCCTGTAGCCCATTCTCAGCAGATTGTCAACGTCGCCAATGTCAGAATTGGATGGCTCAAGACTTTCGGCCAGTGAAGGAAATATTCTTGATGCTGCAATTGCGGTCTTGTCTTTCCTTACAATCCCTTCTAATGCCTGAATAATCTGGTGCGGCAAGGCAACCTCAATAAATAGGTCTCCCCTCGCTGCCATCAGCCTCTCCTCGCCCCTCCAGTTCTCTGCAACGTACCTCAGTCCTTTTAGGGATTCTATCTTCGCAATAATGTTAGCTCTTGAGTCAATGTTTCTTAATTCTTCAACGTCTGATTTCCCTTCAACATATGACAGCATGTAATTGTGAATCCCTGTCTTGAGCCCTGCCTCTATGTAGCGTTTGTCGGTTTCAGTAAGGTAGCCTTCTATGCGTAAGGATGTGTGTGGTATGTTGACTGCTTCTCCAGGTCCTACTACGCGTTTAGGCCCTTCAAGCATTATCAGCCTGTTTCCGTTAACAGCAGCAACTGTCGCGCTTTCTTTTCCGTCAGAAAAATAAGCCCTTACCCCTGCGTCAACGCTTATCTTGTGGCTAAGCTCTATTTCCGTGAATGGCGGCACGCAGTAAGTTGCAATCCGCAGCTGCCTTGCTTTCAAGTCTATCCATAAATCCTTTCCTGCTTTTGCTGCACCCTCTCCTAGTCTTTTCAGGACGTCTTCTAAAGATTCCTTTAACGGCATTACAGTATTTATAGCTAATCTCTTAAATATTCGAAAAAAGATGGCATAGCTTTTCTGTTTCTA
>CAZBPE010000124.1:1794-3094 GCA_964493685.1 uncultured Methanosarcinales archaeon | reverse complement strand
CTCACGTTATCGCAATAGACGACAAGCCCGAAGCATTCACAGAAGCAAGCAACGTAATCAAAATCAAGCCGTGGCTGATAGGCGACATGCAAGAATACGAATACCAAGAGCGCAACGACAACCTACTCGGAGCATTTGCAAAAACCTTACAGGTTATTGCATAGCTTATTTCTCAGCAAGTTTCTTTTTCACTTCTTTCACTAACGTGTTGATGTAAACTTCAAACTTCAGCTTATAGGATTTCCACAATTCTTCGCTTATCCTTTTCCCCTCATAATTCACATCATTTCTAAGAAGCCGCATGGTTTCCAGCGTTTCCCAGTCAAATTCCAATTCCTTATGATTAACACAAAGGTAGGCGTTGCTGCACTGGTGGTTGCCAGTCTTCGCCCTGTCGAAAAGCAACAGCGCATCAAGCAATTTTCTTAGAATGTCATACTTTTCCGTAAACACGAACGAATAATTGCGCGTCTTTTTTTCATATGCTCCTTCTGATGATTTTGAGCGCTCCACACCCTCAAGTGCGCTTTGAAGCAAGGACTCTGCAAGGTCTATGTCAATGTCTTTTCGAAATTGAATAAACCCTTCTGCTTGGCAGTTGTCATAAGTTTCATCCAAGTCTTTTATTTGAGTCATGCGGACACCTCTGCTATGTCATGCACACTGCCTTTCACAAAATATCCTTTCACCACGTTATTTATCAGGCCTGAACGTATGCCTTTTATATCTTTTTTTGTTTTAGCGGTATGAACTTCTACCTCTCTCCCAAGGCCTTTCCAAACTGTGCCGAATTTCAACTCTTCGGGATCGCCATAAATAAACACGTCTATATCGCTGTCCGCATTCCAGTCCCCGCGGGCAAAACTTCCAAAAATAACCACGGCTTTTGCGTTTTTTAAGGATTGAAGGCGACTCAACAGTCCCGTTTCAAACATACGATTCAAGGCGTACAGTTTTTTCTTGTTTTCATAATTAGGATGCTCATACTTGGCAATGAAATAAGGCATTTTTCCTCGCGGCTTCACATGGCTGATGATGTCTTCTTTCATAAGCTTTCTCAGCCAGTAATTAGCCCTGTCTTCGCTAATCCTTGCCTGTTTCACAACATCCTTGAAATGCCAATGCTTAGTCGGCTCATTGAAGAAGAGCTCCAGCACATCACGTTCTTTCGGCGGCTTTCCCATTTTACTCAGGTTAAACCTTAGTATTATTTAAATGTTTCTACTATAAGGACACCGTCCAAGCCCAGAGCCACGACCATCGTCCACAATGCTAAAGCACCTCAAGCAGCAACGCCAAA
>CAZBPE010000124.1:0-1716 GCA_964493685.1 uncultured Methanosarcinales archaeon | reverse complement strand
CAGTCCAACCCCTGAACGTTGGCAATACCGTAACCATGCAAACATCAACCTCCAATTATTTTTCAGCATTTAAAAAAAGAAAAAAGGCGCTGCCATTAAGCAGCGGCCTCAACCTCAGCAAGGCTCAAAGCCTCATACGCCTTCTGCAAGACAAGCTGAGCCTTCGGAATGTCAGCAGCCCTCAACGAAGTGCTGTTCTTCCAATTCCCCTCCTTGTCCTTGTAAGCCCGCTGCAGCGAAACAGTCGGAAAAGTCGTTTCCCTTCCGTTCACGTTGCCGTGATTTTCAAACACACTGCAACTGATACCTCCCGCTCTAAACTTCTTTACGGGTCTGTTGTTTTCTCCCATTTACATCTACCTCCATAGTTTTTTACAGTTTTAAGACTTCTTTTCACTGAGTGAAAGAAGTCTGAAAGAAAAGCAGTTACACTGAAAATCTTAGGCATACCATTCAATACAGAATGTGGAGAAAGAAGAAACGCTAATCTAGCTTTGACTTCGCTTGATTTTCGAGAAAAATTAATGAAAACATACCGAAGCCCCTGTTTCTGGTAAAGTCTTTCTTTGATTTCGATCCTTTTGTCATAGAACTTCCTGCCATTCAGACCTAAAAACTCGATATACAAATCGAGTTTCGGAATATAAAAGTCAGTGAGCTTTTTTGTGTTCGGAATCGGCTTCTCATAAATGTGCTCAATTCCATGCTCAAACAACCAGTCGTCAATCGCTTTTTCTGAATAACTTCTGACAAAGTGGCCGTCAACGCATTTGATAAACAATCTTTGCTTAACCGCGTTTCCTTTTAAGGCAATTTTATACTTCCGTAGAACTGGTATAAGGTAGCTAGAAGTAACACCGTAAATATCTCCAATCTCAGCAACGGATTTATTTTCCAGACTATAACGCCGGTATAAATCTTCTTTTGTAGGCGGAGTAAAACGCTTTGGCAACTGCACCTCACTGTTGTTTCTCTTTGGTATTCCATATTTTGTCAACCAACGAGAAACAGTCGTCGGACATATCTTGAGTTTAGCTGCAATCTCTTCCAAAGACAACCATTCCTCAATGTAAAGCTCCATTAGACGTTCCTTTGACGGCTTTCTAAACCCTTCAGGCAGATTATGAGCAATAGAACTTCTGCGAGGAATATTGTGCTTAATCAGCCGATTAGCAACTGCGGTTTCTGAAACAGAATACTTGGACGCTATTCGACCAATACTCAACTTCTGTTTAACATACAAATCATATAAATCGTCTTTTGAAGGCTCTCTTAAAGTAAAAGCAAAGTTCGGAAACCTCTGCTTTACAGTGTTCCTAATCCTAATGTTACGATTGACTAAAATTCTCTTTATAACGGAGGGATCAACATCTAAGAATTCAGCTATGTAATTGACAGATTCCTTTCTTCTCGAATAAAGTTCAATAACATCAGCAAACAAAACACCGGAAAGTTTAGACTTAAACATTTTGAATACCTCGAAGGATTTCTTTTCTCAAAAATTGAAGAAAAGAAATCAAGAAAAAGTCACGGGTCATAAGCAATCTCCTGCCAGATGCTCCACAATCTGGCAACCTCACGCTGCTGCCTCCTCAACTTGGATGCAAGCTCCGCCCGCACAACCTCATCCTCCGCCTTCTGAACACGCTCAGCCAACCTGCGAGCTGAATCACCATACTTGCCATTCACAAAAGAAACAAAACGCTCACGAACCCG
>CAZBPE010000123.1:0-3133 GCA_964493685.1 uncultured Methanosarcinales archaeon | reverse complement strand
ATGTGCTAATTATGAAACTGCCCACGAAAAAGACCTAATTATGCAACACCGCATTCCGGATAGAAAAGCTTTTAAGCGTCCGCTGGCTAAAGTTGCAGATAAGGAGCCCTGTTGCCTTTTTAGCAGAGGTGAATTGTGATGAAGAATGAAGAGCTCGTGAGGCGCGGCATTGCGGCGGTTTTTGCCAGGCTTGGCCCTGTTGATTCTATAAGGTTCTTTCAGTCAATTGGCATCCAGCGCGGCGACACTTTAAAGGAAATAGAAGGAATAACCCAGCGTTTCACAAGAAAGGAAGCCCTAGAACTCGTGAGAAACGCCAAGTAAGCAAAGCCGTGGCAGCAGTAGTCGTTGCGTTACTTCACCCCTTACCAACCACCAACTTCCCTTTCTTCTCCTCAGCTTCCAACTCATCCCCTTCCTTCCAGCCGAGAGACTTGATGAGATTTTCGTTGACGACTATGACATACTTGTAATGCGCCTTATCCTTGTATTTGTATGCCTTCTGCATCTGGAGCTTCATAATTCGAGTCTATTCCCTCAATTTAAAAATGCTATGGACGTTTGTACATTATCCAGTGCTCTTCCAAATCTTTATCGACTATAAACGCAACTTCCGAAAACCCTTCCAATGTCCTGTGCAAACTTTCGGAAAGATTTTCATAACAACAGCAAACCTTACGCGTTTCCGAGTGCTCAGGAACCTTGTTTTTGACGTGTCCGGTGGAGTTTTCGGAATTAATACTCGTTATAAGCTTCTTCTTAATTTCTCTCTTTTTGTGCGACATTCTTTACAGAACCGTTTACGAGATCCAGTAACGTATGTATAATACAACTTTCTCCTGCAGATTATACACTTATGTTTCAAGTCACGTGTGAGTTCTTCTTTCTGCGTAAGTTCCATACTTTTAATCTGAGCACATTCGCGACATCGGACTCCTGACATCTTAAGCACCGGGCTTTTCTTACAATCTATACATTTTTTTAGAAAATGAGGGGTCTGTACTTTGTTCCAGTTCCTTTTTAGCATTATAAAAATCAACTTTTCTATTCTTCGTGATAAGTCTGATCTTTAGAGCTGTGGCAGAACATTGAAGATTACAATATAAGTGTCTGTCGTTTTTCGGTAAAAATTCCGAATTACAAATTAAACATTTTTTAGAAAAAGGGCTCGTAGTTTCATTAGTCATAAAAGAATCGTTTAATCCTCCTTTTTTAAACATTTCACCTTGCCTTTTTCCAGTGTAAAACCGTCTTATACTCTCTCATTAAATCGTACCTCACCACATCCCCGTCCCCTTCTTATCCCTCCTGTGCGTTTTGTTGTGTTCTTTTTGGCTTCTGAACACCCAGAGGTTGTCAGGGTCGTTGTTTAGCTTGTCCCTGTCTTTGTGGTGGACTACTGCTCCGTTCCAGAGCTTTCCTCCTACTTTGTCCTCTGCAACCCATTGGTGCACTAACTTGCCCGAATCTCTGAACCGCCTGTAGCCGTTCCCATCAACGTATGTGTCTGCCATTTTTCATTCCTCCTTCTCCCTGTCTTTTCTTCTGTAGCCCAGCTCCTTTATCGCCTCGTGGAATATTGCTGTAGGGCTGAACCTGTTCTGCCTAAGCCAGTTCCTTATGTCAGGCGAAACGCGCAGCGTGATGTGCTCGGTTCTCCTGTATTCTCTTGGAATTGACCTCACCCTTTCCGGATCCATTAGTCATCACCTTCGTATATACTAGAGTAACACACTTGTATTTAAATGTTTTTGTTTTCCGCCCCCGCCGCTTCTGCTTAATTAAGTAGAATTATTTGTAAGTTCAGCACTGCAGCGAACATCGTCCAGAGAATGTACGGAACCATAAGCGCCGATGCTGTTCTTGATATCAGATAAAACTTGATTGTCGTAGCTACAACTGCCGCCAATAGCAGTATTATCTCTGCAAAAGCCATCAGCGGGGCTTTCATGCCAAAGAATATTGCGCTCCAGAGCGCGTTCAGGGCCAGTTGCAGCGCAAACAATGCCAGCGCAGCCTTGACTTTCCGCTTCTTCAGCCCCTTCTGCCAGACAAGGTAAGCGGCAATTCCCATCAGGGTGTAAAGCGTTACCCACACCGGACCGAAAAGCCAGCTCGGCGGGTTGAAAGCAGGTTTCTGAAGAGCTGCATACCAGTTTCCAACGGACGATGCAGTGAAGAACGAGCCTACGAGCCCTGCCGTTTGGCTTATTATAATCGCTGCCGCCAGCTTTTTAGCATCCACCATTGCCCGTATGCTGCATCCTGATGTTTAACTAACTTTCTGAAAATCTTGCGTAATTTAAGGGCGTAGGCTTATTAAGGGCTTCTTGCCTTGTATTGCCCGTGTCATCGAAACATAGGAAACTTTGTTCCCATCCACGAAAACTACCGGTTTTTGTTGTTTTGAATTTCCGAAACATTTAAATATGATAATCATACTAATATGATTTGGTGATGCTTTATGGATGGATTTGAGGTTACTAAAATGGGTGAGCGAGGGCAGGTTGTCATACCGCAGGAGTTCAGGAAGAGAATGGGCTTGCAGAGAGGCGAGAAGTTCATTGTTGTTTCGAAAGGGGATGCGCTGCTGCTTAAGCGCCTTATAGCCCCGTCCCTGCAGGAGTTTGAGTTTATGCTTGGAAAAGCCCACACCCACGCATCAAGGCATGGAATCAGGGAATCTGATGCGGCAGGCGCTCTTAAAAGGTCAAGGGAGAAATGAGGGCCGTTCTGGATACTAATATCTTTGTTTCAGGCATTCACTGGAAAGGCTCTTCTGAGGCTGTGTTGAGAGCGTGGTTTCTTGGAGGCTTTGAGCTTGTTTCTTCTGTGCCGATTGTTGAAGAAATAGTTGCCACCCTGAAGTCTTTTAAGGTTCCTCTGCCATTAGAGGATGTTCTGTGGTGGGAAAGCCTTATTGTATCAAAGTCGGTAATGGTTTCTCCAAGAGAAAGAGTTGACGTTGTAAAGAAGGATCCTGACGACAACAAGTTTATCGAAGCCGCATTGGAAGGCAAGGCAGATTTCATAGTTAGCCAAGACAGGCACCTCCTTGACTTTGTAGTTTACAAAAACATTAAAATGTCAGAATTTTCCATCAGTCTCTGACTGATGGCAAGCTTGCTTGCTT
>CAZBPE010000122.1:1379-3166 GCA_964493685.1 uncultured Methanosarcinales archaeon | reverse complement strand
AATCAAGTTATTAAAAGTTTTAATAATGAAACTCTTCGCAGAGCAGCCTCTCGCCGAAATCATCCTGAGGAAGTATGAGCTTCCCCAGAAAATCAAGGAGCGGGATGTTGTGAAGAAGCTGTGCCTTTCTCTCGGGCTTCTTCAGCCCGGCGATTCGAGGGATGTTGTCGTAGACGTATTCCATGTTCTTCTCAAGGGCAGGAAGTCGCGAAAGCTTCTTGCCGTTTCAGAAATGGAAAAAAAAGTTGTCCAGAACCGCAAGCTGCACAGGATTCCAATGGCTGGCATAGCTTCCTCAAACATAAGGCGGCAGATAAAGCGGCTCAGGAACCTGCTGCTTGTTGACAAGATAAAGAGCGGGTACAGGATTGGGGAATTCATGCCGCTTGAAGCCCTTTTTTCTGAAAAGATAGAAAGCCTTGTCCTTCCCAACATAATGAACCGCGTTAAGGAGCATCTCCGGAAGGCTGATGAGGTTTTTTCCTCGAAAAAGCAGTGATTTGTCGTCTTCAAAATAAAAAGATTTAAATACAAGATAGCTTCTGGAAGGAATTGTCACGACGGCAAATCGTTATGACGGTAAAACAAAAAAAAGAAGGGGGGTCATGAAAAATGGCTGAAAAAGTTGCAAAAGTTGGAGTTAAGAAAACGGCAGGGTACCTGTACTTCGTTGACAAGAAAGGCAACGTAGCAAGGGCCAAGATGGTAAGGGGCGGAAGGAAGAAGGGGCACCAGAAGCAGGAAGTCGTTGCCAAGGCTGGTGTCAAGAAGGCCAAGGGATACCTTTACTTTATAGACAAGAAAGGGGACATCTCAAGGGCAAAGATGGCAAGAGGGCGCTAAGCTCTCTTTCTTTTTCTTTTATTTTTTTATTTTCCTTTCATCTTGTACATCCTGAAATCTGCGAGTTTTACAGCCTCTTGGAAGCTCAACCCTCGCTTTTGCCGGACGTGCTCTCCTGAATGGGCCAGTCCGTAGCTTATTCCGCATTGGGTTCGGTTTTCTTCCTGAGCTGTTGGCAAGGCATTTCCGAGCAATTGGTTTATTCTCAAAGTGGCATCTTCTGAAAACTTTCTCAGCATTTTTTCAACTTCGCCTTGTCCGTTGCTGCGACAAGTTCAAACTCGTCACCGCGCCTTCTCACCAAAATATCAGTTTCTCGTTTGAAATGTTCCCTGAGTGTTTTCGCAACTTCTATGATGGCCGAATTGCCAGTCTCATGCCCGTAAGAGTCGTTGATTCCCTTCAGGTTGTCAATGTCAATCATGACCACGTATGCTGTTCCTCTTCTTGAGCCCGCATTATAGGCTTCTTTTGCAAAAATCTGCCAGTACCTTTCGTTCCACAACCCAGTCAGCGGCTCCTTAAAATTTCCCGTAAGGTTGGTGATTCCTGCAATCTTTCTGGTGCATGCATTGGTTTCTGTTTTAAGCGTTTTTATTTCAAGGCAGTTTTCTTCGTCAGGCAATAGTTTTGTCTCTATTGTTCGTTTAAATCCGAGTTTTATGACTTTTCGGCTTGTCTTTTTCCCGTAATAATCGGACAGCGCCTCTGTAAGTTTCCATCCTTTGTAATCCTTGGAAGTTCTAAGCCAGTAAGCTGTTACTGTGCCTTCTGGGTCGGCTACAACAAACTCTTTCACTTCCATACCGAAGACTGCCTGGGCCACCTCTGGGTGCCCAAGAAGTATATCCTCAAGAGCTGGATTTATCCCCATATTGACACCACTGACAAGTGGTAGTATTTAAAGCTATCTGTTTTCGGTGCCCTGTTTTCTTAGCGAAGAA
>CAZBPE010000122.1:0-1369 GCA_964493685.1 uncultured Methanosarcinales archaeon | reverse complement strand
CCCGTATATGTATGAGCCGGCAACAACTATGTCCGCCCCTGCGGAGATTGCCATCCTTGCGGTTTTCGCATTTATGCCGCCGTCAACCTGTATCTCAGCCTTCAGCTTCTTCTTGTCGATGAGCTCTCTCAGCGCCCTTATCTTCGGAAGAACGGATTCTATGAAGCTTTGCCCGCCAAAGCCTGGATTGACAGTCATGATGAGAACCATGTCAACATCGCTGATGGCGTGCTCAATGGATGAAAGGGGCGTTGCCGGATTCAGTGCAACGGCAGCTTTCACTTTTCTGCCCCTTATCCTGCTGATTGTCCTGTTGAGATGCTTCACAGCCTCAACGTGGACTGTTATTGAGTCTGCCCTTGCGTCAGCAAAGGCGTCTATGAATTCGTCAGGGTTCTCTATCATTAGGTGGACGTCAAGCGGCAGCTTTGTCGCCTTTCTTATTGATGCGACAACAGGCGGGCCAAGGGTTATGTTAGGCACAAAATGCCCGTCCATGACGTCAACGTGAAGCATGTCAACGCGCTTTTCCACTTTTTTTATCTCTTCCGCGAGGCGCGAGAAATCTGCCGAGAGTATTGAAGGTGCTACCTTGACCATGGAAGCAAAGATTTGTAATGGATATTTAAATTTAATGCTGCTTTTTTCGTCTCTGGCTTCAGCAATATTTATAAATAAGCCGGAGTAGCAATTTATAATAATGGCTTGCCCTAAACACGTTGCAATCATTCTTGACGGGAACAGGAGATTTGCCCGCCGCCTGATGGCAAAGCCCTGGAAGGGGCATGAGTTCGGGAAAGAAAAGGTAAAGAAGCTGCTGAACTGGTGCTCTGAGCTTGGGATAATGGAGTTAACGCTCTATGCGTGGTCTGTTGAGAATTTTAACAGGCCCAAAGCGGAGTTTGAGTTCATTCTCAAGCTGTTCAAAGAGGCGTTTGAAGAAGCGATGGCAGACAAAACAATTCGCGAGAAAAAAATCAGGATAAACTTCCTTGGCAGGCTTTACATGTTCCCGAAGGACGTTCAGGATTCGATGAACCGGCTTATGGAGCTTACAAAGGATTATGACGGGCTCATTGTGAATTTTTGCATGGCTTACGGCGGAAGGCAGGAAATAGTGGATGCGTCAAGAAAAATGGCAGCCGACCTGGAGAGCGGGAAAATAAGGGCTGATGACGTGAATGAGGAAACATTCAAGAATTACCTTTATACGCCTGATGAGCCGGACATGATTATCAGGACTGGCGGCGAGAAGCGGCTGAGCGGATTCCTGCTTTATCTTTCCAGCTATGCTGAGCTTTTTTTCCTTGAAAAGATGTGGCCTGAGTTTGAAAAAGAAACTTTGATTAAATGCATTGAAGAATATTCT
>CAZBPE010000121.1:0-3286 GCA_964493685.1 uncultured Methanosarcinales archaeon | reverse complement strand
TAACTGGGCGGCAAATGCAGTGGGCAGACACAATTGTGGTGATGGAAGACTTCCAAAGAGACGAACTCAGGGAAAGGTTTCCAAAGGAGTTCATGCAGAAAAGGGTGCTCACTCTTGAAATACCGGACGCCTACAGCTACGGCCAGCCCGAACTGGTAAAAACCATAAAAGAAAAGATGAGGGAGCTATTCCAACCACGCGTGAAACTGCCTTAACGCAGAGAAGAAACAGCCAACCCGCAGAACCAACATTTTTCTGCAGAATAGTTCACGCAGTAAAAAAGCTAACGATAACGTTCTCAACTGCCCTGATTTTGTTTTCCGCTATTGAGCCTGCTTTTCTGAGAATTATTTGCGAATCTGCTGTAAACATGCGATTTGGCCTTATAACGCTGTCAACTGGCAAGCATCCTGAAGCAAAATCGCCGCTTGAAACAGGAACAGAGTAAATGTCGTTTCTTGCCTTGCTTGTAATCTGGCATAGGATAACGTCATCGCCATTAAGGGATGCTGCAACAAGGGCAGGCCTTTTTTTTGCACTGCTTAAATCAGAGAATGGAAAAGGAACTACTACGACATCCCCTTTTACAGGTTTTTCCATGCCTTATCTTCCTCTTTCGCATTCCAGTCCCTTGCCAAAACTTTCTCGCTGGCAATGGCAGTAAGCATCCTTTCAAGCTGCCTTACAGGCCTTAGCTCAATCCTTCCCTCAAAGGCAATCACTGCCACCTTTGAGCCTGTTTTGAAACCGGCGCTCTTCCTGACATCCTTTGGAATGGCAATCTGCCCTTTTTCCGTAATCGTTATGGTTCTCATTTCGACCAGCTTTTGCCCTTTCATTCTTACTTATAAGAAAAGTAAGGATAACTATTTAAAGGTTATGCAACAACTGAGAAGCCGCTTAATAAACTTTAGCTGGAAATTTCCGCAGGATTTTCAGGGAAATGAGAAATTGCTGCGACCGTATCGGAAGATTTTTAACTAGTTTTTAAGCTGAAGAAAATATTTTCAAAAAAGCCGAAATTTCTTTTATTGCCCTCGGATTTATTGAAACGTGCAGGTCAGCCCCTTTGCCGGTTCTTTTTCTCTGAACGATAAGCCAGCCCGCGTTGACAAGCTCTTTAACAGCGTCATCAATCATCCTTCTGCCTTTCTTGTCATTCAGAAACTCATCCGGCAACAGGCGTATGATGTTATCAAGAGGCGTATGCGCGCCGCCAAACTTGGACCTTTTAATCAATTCTTCAAGAACAAATGCCTTAACCTTTTTTACGCTATCTTCTTCCATATTTGTTCAACGGCAGTGCAGTTATAAAAGGATTCTCCTTCCCGATGGGATAGTATTGTACCAAATGAAAAGATTTAAATACTTGATGGCGTGTGCATTAGGCATGGCTGAAAAAAGCGCGTTTTTGGAACTTGTAGGGGATACGCCATTTACCCGCCTGCTGGACTTTCTCATAACAGGCAGAAACTTTGACTACACTCTGACAGATCTGGCGAACAAGGCAGGCTTGAGCTGGACTACCCTGAACAGGATATTCCCAAAACTCGTTGAGCGCGGCATTGTGGTTATGGTAAGGCGGGTTGGAGTGGCAAAGCTGTATAAGTTAAATACAGAAAACGCCCTTGTTACGAAAATGACAGAGCTTTACAATGCAGTCCTTGCGGAGCAGCTGAACGCTGCCAGGAAGAATGTAGTTGCGGTTAAAGCCTGATCTTCCTCACAAACACCAGAAATCCAGAATGCCCTATTGGCTGTGATTTCGGCCGGACTATCCTGTCGTTGAACTCCCACTCCCGCTGTATGATTTCTATCGTCTTTATGTGAAGCAGGCTTTTGTTCTTTGCCGCTGCGGACAGGAAGTCAGAAACTTGGGGTGTTGTCGGCGAATATGAGACAATGAAGCCGCCTGCCTTAAGCGCCTTTGCCGCATGCTCAATTGCTTTCCACGGCTCAGGCAAATCAAGAGTGACTACGTCAACGTTTTTCTCGTCTATTCCGCTGTAAACGTCCTTGTTTTTTATCGTGATGTTTTTCAGCTGCATCAGCGACACGTTTTCCTTGGCTACCGCGGCGAAGTCATCCCGCATCTCGTAGCTGACAACCTTCTTCGCTATGTTCGCAAGGAACAATGCAAGCGCTCCGCTGCCGCTTCCAGCATCAACAACAGTGCTTTCCTTTCCTATGCCTGTTTCAGCAACTATTGCTGCAATGTCTTTCAGCGGTATGATTTGCGGCGCCCTTTTTATCTTCATGTAAGCGTCTATGAAGCTGGGCTTGAATGCTGAAAGCACAACTCCAGTGTTTGTCTTCACGCTTCCGCTTATTTTTATCTTCTTCAGTTCCTCTTTTTTCACCATGCCATACTGGCAGTGGTAGTCATTAGATAGGCTTCTCACGTATAGCCGCTTCCCGCTGCCGCTTGTAAGAACCATCTTGATTGCGTCCATGAGGGAGCAGCATCTATGCCGCTTTTATAAACCTTTTTAAACGTGATTGCAGTAGTTGCTGCCATGGTTAAGAAGTTCCGCGAAAGGTTCAGGACAGAAGAGAACGTATTTGACCAGTTCACCATCCGAAATCTTTTCGTGCTTAGCAGCAAGGACTTCTTTGAGGAAGGCACTATGAGCCCGGTGTCAATAGGGAAGGAGGCAAACATCTTCTCTGCGCAGAGGGGCGATGAGCGCATCATTATCAAGATTTACCGGCTGGAGACTGCCGACTTCAAGAAAATGTATGACTACATTAAGCCCGCCCCGGGTTATGCCAGCCTTGCCAAGAAGCACCGCGACATAGTCTTTGCGTGGTCCCAGAGGGAGTACAGAAACCTGCTGATGGCGAGGCAGGCGATGGTTAAGGCTCCTCTTCCAATCGCTTTCATGAAAAACATACTTGTGATGAGCATGATTGGCAATGATGAGCCCGCCCAGAGGATGAAGGATGCCATTCCGCAGAAGCCGAAGGAGTTTCTTGGCGCCGTAATGGAGAACATAAGGCGGTTCTACAGGGCAGGCTACGTTCATGGCGACCTGTCAAAGTTCAACATCCTCAACTACAACGAGCAGCCTGTATTGATTGACTTCTCGCAGGCATCCCCTTTGAGGGCGCCTCACGCTGATGCAATGCTGAAGCGCGATATTCATAATGTTTGCGAATTCTTCAGGAAGCTTGGCGTTAAGGCGGATGATGAGAAACTGCTGAAAAGAGTTACTGCTGCTAAGAAGTGAAGTGATGGAAGACATAAGTAATGCATACGGGCGCTATGTCTTCCTAACTTTAGTTG
>CAZBPE010000120.1:948-3303 GCA_964493685.1 uncultured Methanosarcinales archaeon | reverse complement strand
TATAGCAAACCAACAAAAGAAACAGGACATGTTTAGGGCAGTATAGAAATCTTCAAAGTGTACCGTAACCCTTATTTCTCATGGAAAAAATTGAGATAAAAGGAAACCTCAAAGAGAAGGATTTTCTCGTGCTTTACAAAAAATGCAAAGACATAAGGTTGAGAGAGCGCTATCAAGCGCTCTACCTTGGGTTTTCCTTTGACTGGAAAACCATAGCAAAAATTGTTGGCAGAGAATACGACACAATACTTGATTGGGTAAAGGCTTACAATGAATATGGCTTGGAAGGGCTTGAGGCTGACAAGCCGAAGGGAAGGCCTGCTTCTCTGAGCGGAGAACAATTGGAGCAGGTAAAGCATGATGTGCAATGCTCTCCAAGAAGCTTTGGCTTGAAATTCAGCAACTGGAATTGCAAGAACTTGTCATGGTGGGTAAAGAAGAAATTTTCAGTAAGCTTATGCGCAGAGCGCATAAGACAGATTCTTCATGTGCTTGGGTTTGTCCTTCTCAAGCCTTCGTACAGGTACGTGCTTGCAGACAAGACTGAAAGAAAGGGCTTTTTGATGCGTTTTAGGCGCAAATTTTCAAAGCTCACAAACAATGACATGCTCATGTTTCTTGACGAAGCTTCTGTAAAGCAACATCCTGACTTGCAGCCAAAGTGGGTTCTCAGTGGATCAAAAGAGTTTGTTGAAACCCTTGGCAATCATGCCAAGGTTCATGTCCTTGGAGCAATAAATCACACACTTGGTAAAGCATTCCACATAAAGTCGAAGAAACTCAATTCAGATGTATTCATTGAGTTTGTTAAGCGCCTCATGGCGCTTAACCCGGCAAAGCATCTGGTTCTTGTTGCAGACAATGCCCCTTGGCACAAATCGGGAAAAGTTCAGGATTTTCTTGAAAGCGTAAAAGCGAAAGTAGAAATTCTTTGGCTTCCTGCTTATTCGCCTGACTTCAACCCAATAGAGCACCTGTGGAAATTCATGAAGTCTGTCGTGTCAAACTTTTTCTTTTCAACAATGAAAGAGCTTAACAATGCGCTTACTGATTTCTTCGCAAGCTTGTACAACAAGAAGCAGAAAATTATGACGCTTTGTAGTCCTGATTATTTACTTGGATAGGTATATAAGCATCAAAAACAAAATACTACAATAAACAATAAGGAGTTGATTCAATGGCAGCTAAAAAGAAAAAGGCATTCGGCGGGTACACAATCAGCTTTGCCGGGCAGAAAGCCACATTGGAGCAGGTTTTTGGCAAAGCCGCACTGGTGCCGAGCCAGATGACCAAAAAGATATGGGTATTCATCAAGAAGAGAAAATTGTCAAGGAAAGGGTAAGCAGAAAGGAATTTTTCTTTTTCAATTATACATGTTTATCTAAGATGAACATTGAAAACTGCTGCCTTCAGACAGCAGATGAAACTCAATGTTCATCTGGATCCCATCTTCTCACAAACCACCGACTTTAGTCGGTGGTATACAAAGAAGATGTGATGTCGGCGCCACTTCTCATCCGAAAAGGATTCTCTTTTAAGGCGGCTAATGCTTCTTTGCATCTTTCTTTCTCTGGGTTTGGCAAAGAATCAAGAAAGTTAGCGATTTTGGGATGTAATCTGACTTCATACGTCATGCTTCTTATTATAGTCGTCCAAGGAAATAAACTTGTCTCTGTCCCTTTCAAGAACAGAATGCAAGTTCTCTATGTAGTTCTCTACAACTATCTCTAAAGTTTCCTTTATCTCCTCTATATCCTTGTGAATCCTGCTTATTTCCTGTTCCATTCTTGTCGGCATAGTACTTAGTTCTGCTTAAAGTAGATAAAGCTTTTTATCTGCTTGGTGTGTCAGAGAGCTTGCCACTTCCCAGGAGGGTGAAAGCGGAATTTTACCCGACAAAGAGGGAGACGGTGTATCCGAAAATGAAATGATTTTTTCACTATCTCACAAACTCGACGTTTTTCATGCCTTTGAAGGCGTCATCTCCTGTGAGAAATTTCATCCCTTCTTCTTTAGCTATTGTATAACCTAATGCGTCTACATATGACAGTCCCAGCCTGCTGTTTTCAAGCCTGAATTTTGAAGCGAGAAATATGTGCCTGTCTTTTACGGGAATCAAAAACTGCTTGAACTGGAAAAACTTGTCCTTTGCAAAGCTTTCATCTGAAACTTTTAACAGATTATAATACATCTCATACAGGTTCACCAGCGCAGTAAAGATATCTGCATCAAGGTACTTCCCGTATTTCGGGTTGCCCTTTATAATTTCCATGAGCGCATAGGTGTCGAGAAAAAGCTTCACCGTCTGCTCCACTCCTTTCTTAATTCGTTCTTTATTTTCTGTGAATCTAATTT
>CAZBPE010000120.1:0-938 GCA_964493685.1 uncultured Methanosarcinales archaeon | reverse complement strand
GCCTTTCATGGAGCCGAAAAGTTCCCTGATAGTCTTCTTTTTTTTCACTTCTACAATAACTTCATCACCTTCATGAAGTTTCTCTTCCCTGACAACCTCGACAGGTATAACTACCCCCAATGAAGACCCCCACCTCTTGGCCTTTGCTAATGTTTCAGCCATATAACCACCTTAATTAGATTATATGTTAGATATAACTATTAAAGGCTGTTGTATGCCTGCTGGCAAAGAACATGCATGTGCATCAGAAACAGCTCAATACCCCGGCGGCTTCTTGTGCACGTAGCCGGGCGCGTCCTTGTTCGCGTATACAGGCGGGACTGATGGCTGGCAGCCAAATCCGGCAGCTTCCTTGTGCCATCGCTCCCTCATGAAATCAGTGACGTATTCCATAATTATCACTTTCCCCAAATCCTTAAAAATCCAATCCAGCCTGATGTCAAAACCCAGCCTGCCTGTTTCTGCCTGTCAATACGAACGTTTTCGTTCCAGCATTGCAGTATCGTTCAGCAAGAGCAGCAAGCTCACCGGCAGCATTCCTGGCAATATCTTCCGACACCGGCGGCAGGCCTTCCATGACGAGAACCGCGTTTGCGGTACTTTCGGTCAGCTTCGTGTTTTCCGACTCGCGCCAGTTCCATCAGGATGCGATTCTTCGGCTGAACCCAAAAGAACAAACCTTTCGTTTCCTTCGGCAAACTTCAATTCGATGCTTCCCTCAATTTTATCCATATCCTCCCCGCCCACAGGCATTCTGTATTTCAGCGAAATGAAATTGTAGATGTCTACCAGCTTGCTTATGTGCCTTACTGAATCGCCTTTCAGTACGCGGCGAATCAGGGCTTCGTGCGAGGCGCGGTCATCGCTCCCGAATGCCCTGTATGCTTTCCGCCAGCTCTGTATCACCGGCTGCTGCGAAAGGGTTTCCAGCTGCAGCT
>CAZBPE010000119.1:0-3310 GCA_964493685.1 uncultured Methanosarcinales archaeon | reverse complement strand
GCCGGATTGGCCTCCGCAATAGCCCTTGCAGCTTTTCTTTTTTTCTTCTGAAGGGACGCATTTGCCGTTGACGCACTTATTGGCAGGGCACGGTTCTTTTACGCATTCTATGGGCGGGCAGTCTGAGTCCTTTTCGCATTCGGGCTTTGTCAGGCAGGAATCTTTATAGTCCGGGCAGCAGTCCCCGTATTTCTGGCATGCGGAGTCGCAGTAGCAGTTTCCGGCTGATTTTCCCCCGCAATTCCCTTTGCAGCTGTTTTTTTGGTCTTCAGCGCAATCCTCCGGGCAGTTAATTTTGTCTTCGCCGCCTTCGCATTTGCCGTTGCCGCAGGCAGGCTTGCTGCCACCGCACGCAATCTTGTAGTCAGGGCAGCAGTCGTCATACTTTTTACAGTCGGAGTCGCAGTAGCAGCCTGATGGCGATTTTCCGCCGCAGTATCCATTGCACGTCATTGAAGGATTTGGCAGCGGTATCGGCTTTGGCAACGAAACTTCAGCATTGGTTTCCTGCGAATCCTGCCCGTCCTGTTGCGTTTGGAGCTTGACGGCAGCCCCTGTAGGCGCATGGCTGTTTGCAAGCATAGCAGCCCCCATTATTGAAAGAAGCAGAAGTGCCATCAGCACAAAAACCGGCTCTCCAATGCCGGCTGGTGAAAAGTTGTGCCTTTTTTTCTGCTTTGAACCTTGCTTTGAGCCTCTTTTATGCATGATGCCTGTCTTGGCAGAATGGTTATATAAAAGTTATTAATGCCGGCCAACATACTGGAGCAGGGCTCCGCTTGGTCTTCCTAATACGCCATACCTGATTGTTTCCGGCCTGCCGGATTCCCCAATCACAGAAAAATCTTTCCAGGTGAACAAGTACACTCTTTCCGCAATGCCGCGCATGCTGAGGTTTAAGTAAGCAAGTGTGTGCCTGGCTTGTTCAGCTTCGCCATCAGAACTTCTGCCAGCCGTGTAGCCTGCTTCAGTTACAATAATTTGCTTGTCATGCAGCCCAAGGCCATCTAAATGCTGCCTGTACAGCTGCAGATGCCCGGTAAGCTCTGGAATGGACAGGTATGGATGAACAGCAACAGAGTCAAAATAAGCCTCTCCACCAGACGCTTCCAGAACAGCGTCAAGCCACACTATTGGGTCTTTAGGAACTTCGTGGTTTATTCTAAGCGAGTTGTAGTCAGCTCCTAATGCTGTTGGTGGCAAAAGCCCGCCTATTACTGCCTCTATATCCGGGTTCTTCCTTTTAACCAGTGGATAAACCCTTTTCAGGATGGCAGCATATACGTCTGGACTGATACCAGTATATGTGCCTTCTGATAACGACCAGAGCCATACATTGTCATTGGGCTCATTCAATATCTGTACGGAATTGACTTTATTCCCATAATCATTCAGGAATCTTTGAACAGCGCTCGCATACTGTTCAATCCACGCATCACTTTTGTCATGTATGTCTGTTATGGGCATCCTGATTAAATTAAGGTTAAGAAGTGCAAGAGCGCTTATTCTTTTTTCCAGCAATTTATCAAAGAAGTAGCCATAGCCGTGCCAGTCAGGCATTATCTCAACTCTTACGCTTGTAACTCCATGTGCTTGCAGGTCCAGGGCAAGCTGCTCCAATTGCCGTTGTGAATATCGTCTTATGTCGCCCACATTCATGCCGATATTCGCATAGCCTGCTTTTATTCTCTCTATAGGCTGTTCATCCAGTAGTTCCGCAAGCACTGCTTTTTGAGCTTCTGTTAGCATATCAATGCTGGAAGCTGGCCTGAGCTGCCCCTGTTGCCTTGACATTGAATTTGATGGATCTGGCAGGACAGGGCTCTGATTGGCATTTGCAGCATAAAAACCAAGTGTTCCTATTAAAACAGCATTTAAGGAGAGAGGAGTCATCCAATAAAGTTTGCCCCTTAAGAGCGAGTCTATAGCCATAATCAGCCAGAACTAAGAACCGTTATATAAAATTTACTACTCTTTAGTCGTTATTGTTTGGTTTGTCGTATCTCTTTGCTTTGTTGCACAATTATTCAGATTCTTGCCACTTCAAAGTCTATTTTTAGTTCGTTGAAGAGCTCAACCATTTTAGGCAGATCTTCCTTTTTGTGCAGCGTGAGCACCATCTTCTTCTCTTTCGTGTACGGAATTTTTTTTAGTTTACCTGTTCTTTCGTACTTATATGCGTAATTTGATTTATCACGATAGCCGTATAGTTTTCTTAGTGTTTGCACTTTTTGTGTTTGGGTTTTTCCCTTTAAATCGTATATGATTACGGTTTTTTCCTTCATGTTTAAGCATAAAAACAGTAAAGTATATAAATGTTACGTTTATAAGATAAACGTAAGAGGTGGTATTATGAAGAAAGAAGAAGGAAGATGGGGCAAGGAGTATGTTGACAAGCGCGACTGGCCAGCGTACAATGAAGAACTTGTTAGGAGAGGAACATTCTATCTTGATTTTGAATGGGCGCAGAATTGGGATAGTGAGGTTGCGGAGATGAACCGGAACAAAGTCGGCTCCCCATACCAGTACCCGGAATCACTTATCGAAGTCCAGGCGGTTTGGCACCAGCTCGTGAACTACAGGGGAGTGGAAGGAATAACAAGAGCGGTTGTAGAAGCTGGAAAACTGCCTCAATACAACGATTTCAGCACGATAAACAGGCGAGTGAACAGGATGAGCACTAAGATAATGCTCCCGGAAAAAGGGGATATTTGCGCATCAGCAGATGGAACGGGAATAAAACTGAACATGAGCGGCGAATACTTCCAGGACAAATACGGTGATGGAAAGAAAAAATACATCAAGGTTGTTATCACAGCAGATCCCACAACAAAAGACCTGCTGAAAGTAGATGCATCACTGGAAGGAGAAGAACTTTCAGAGCCGCAAACAGCCATGACGCACATGGCTGAACTGGAAGCTGAAGGTCTTAACATCCTGAAGTTCTGGGGCGATGGCTCTTTTGACGTGCATGAGCTGTTTGACTTTCTGGACTTCTATAACATAGAGTCTGCGGTGAAGATAGGCAAAGACGCGGTGATTGATACTGGTGGCTCTGTAAGAAGGAATATTGAAGTTGCCAGATTTCAAAAGCTTGGTTACGAGAAATGGGCGAAAGAAAAGGAATATGGGAAACGTTGGCTTGGAACTGAGGGGATAATCTCAGCGGTAAAAAGGTGTTTTGGCGAGCGAGTAAGGTCAAAAAAAGAAGAAAACATGCTTAGGGAAGCCAAAAGAAAGTTCTGGGCTTACGAAAAAATAAGGAAATACGCCACAGCGTAGCTATCTACGAGTTATGCAACACAGCATA
>CAZBPE010000118.1:2288-3346 GCA_964493685.1 uncultured Methanosarcinales archaeon | reverse complement strand
AATTTCGCTACTGGAGAACATAAGTCAAAATCGCTTCAGAACGCTAAATAACTACCCTTTTCCCAAACCTTTAAAAACACCCTGCTGTTTCTTCATTGCATGGAATACGAGGAGCTTTTGAAAAGGGCGAGGACAGAGCTTCCTGAGATTTCTAAGGAAGTTTCCCGCTTTGAAATTCCGAAAGTGCTGGGGCACATACAGGGAAACAGGACAATAATAAGCAACTTTCACCAGATAGCAGACGCGCTAGGAAGGCCGGTTGAGCATTTCCTCAAATACATACTCAAGGAGCTTGCAACCCCTGGCGATTTGAAGAGCGGCGCGCTGATTATAGGAACGAAGGTTCCTGCGTCAAGGATAAACGAGAAGGTAAGGCAGTATGTAAAGGACTTCATTATGTGCTCTGAATGCAACAGGCCAGACACGAAGCTCGTTAAGGAAGACAAGATAAATTTCATAAAATGCTCTGTATGCGGGGCAAAGCAGTCTGTAAAAGTGAAATTATGATTCTGGCCAAAGCGCATATTGCCGGCGGAAGGAAGCTGGTTGCTGTTTGCGATTCCGAGCTTCTCGGGAAAAAATTCGAGGAAAAGGGCTTGCAGATTGACATGACGGGAGAGTTCTACAAGGGAGAGAAAGCTGATGAAGAAAAGCTTAAGCGGATGCTAACGGATGCCTACTTGGCCGACTTTGTCGGCGAGAAGTCTGTAGCGTTCGGGATTAAGAAAGGAATTGTGAAGAAAGAGAACGTAATAAAGGTTTCCGGAGTTCCGCGTGCGCAGGCTATGATGCAGTGATTGTTATTTCTAATGAGTGGTAAAAAGAGAAAGATTTAAATATTGGTTTATGCTGGCGGATTCATATGGAAGAGCTTACAGTTCCCGCATATGTCAATACTGCAGAAGGCAGTCTCTCGCTTGAAAAGCTTGTTATTAGGCCTGATGGCTTGCTTGCTAGAGCCGGTAACGAACAAACGGAGTTGGCGCCAATTGGCGAGGCCAAACTTTTTCAAGTTGACAAAGCTACGAATGAAGCATTAACTGAAATGGCTGCGAAGG
>CAZBPE010000118.1:0-2278 GCA_964493685.1 uncultured Methanosarcinales archaeon | reverse complement strand
GTCTTTTACAAAGACAGTGGTTCGGCTTACGACGGATTAGTTGCCGTCCAGCTTTATTCTCCTTCGCCAGCGCCTGCCGTCTTCCTGACCAAGTCAGGGAATCGTGTTGAAGCAAAACCTATTGGCCCTCCGGCGGTTTTGTGGATTGCAAACAAGAATAAGATTGATCTGGTTTGTCTTGTTGACGCATGGGATGGGACGTTTGCAGCGGCAGGTGTTAAAAAGTTGCCAGATATTGTGCGAGCTGGTTACGTTTTGGGAGAGCGACAAACACATAATGAAAAATCACTTGTTAACGCTGCTGAGGATGAGCCATTAAACCAGTCTTCACTGATAAGGAAATTGTATCTTGATAGGCTGGCAGAAGCGCGGGCTACTACTGCGGTAGCAATCCAGTTCTATACAATCGGTGTGGAAAATTCAGGCGCCACGCAAAACACTCCACGCCAAACACAACGGACGGCTGTTGCTGAACGATACCCCACCAGATTTCAGAAGAGATAATCAAAGCTTCCTTACCTTGACAACACCTTCAAGGTTGCGGATTTTGTCGAGTGTGCCTTCAGTGACTTCACCCTTAACGTCAAGGATGTTATAAGCAACATCCCCCCTGCTTTTGTTTATCATCTCTTCTATGTTCAGACCAGCTTCGGCAATCACAGCAGTCATCTGTTCTATTATTGCAGGCACGTTTTTGTTCATGACGGTTATGCGCGCATTGCCATTCCTGCCAAGCCTGCAGTCAGGGAAATTGACAGAGTTGGTTATGGCGCCATTCAGAAGGAATTCGATTATTTGGTTAGTGACCATAACCGCGCAGTTCTCTTCCGCCTCATCAGTTGATGCCCCAAGATGGGGTATAAGTATAACATTCTGAAGCCCTGCCAGCTCAGCGTTTGGAAAATCTGCCACATAGCTTCCAACAGCTCCGTTTTGAATTGCTTCAGCCATATCAGAAACATTGACTAACTCGCCCCTTGAGAAGTTCATTATCCTAACCCCCTTCTTCATCTTTGAAAGCGCTTTTTTGTTGATAATGCCCAGGGTTTCGTCGGTCAGCGGCACATGTATTGAGATGTAGTCGGAGTTCCTGAATATTGTATCTGGTTCCCCTGCTTTTTGCACACTTCCAGAAAGTTTTTCCGCATTTCTAGGCGAGATGCAGGGGTCGTATCCCGTAACATCCATTCCAAGAGCAACAGCGTCATTTGAGACAAGCACGCCAATTGCTCCAAGGCCTATAACCCCCAATTTTTTCCCTCTTATTTCACTTCCCTTGAACTTGCTTTTGTTCTCTTCAACTACATTCATGATTTGGCTGCCGCGCTCTTTTTGAGAGACTGCCCAGTTAATGCCGTCAACTATCCTTCTGGAAGACAAAAAAAGCCCGCACAATACAAGCTCTTTTACGGCATTCGCATTGGCGCCAGGGGTATTGAACACAACGATGCCATGCTCTGTGCATTTTGATACGGGTATGTTATTGACTCCTGCCCCTGCTCTTCCGATAGCCTTTATTGAATCATTAAGCTCAAGGGAATGCAACTCATAGCCTCTTACGATTAAGGCATCCTTGCCTTTTGCCAATTCACTGCACTCTGCGATGTTAATTCCAGCTGTTTGTTCTACAGCAAATCCTGCTTTGTTCAGCATCTCCGAAGATGCCTTGCTTACCTTGTCGGGAATGAGTATTTTCATCATCACCACCTCAAAAGAATGATTCAAGCTCAGTGAGGAGTTCCTTAATCTCGACCAAGGTCAGGTCCCCCATGTGAGCAATCCTGAATGTCGTATGCCTGCCTTCAGCTTCAAGCTTGTCATTCATCTTCCCATACCCCGAATCAATCGAATACCCTTTTTTTGCCAACTCACCCTTTATTGACTTGAAATCAAGCTTTCTTGTGTTTACAATGCAGGACACTGTGCCTGACTCGCAGCCTTTTTCAGAAAACATCTCAAACCCGTTATCCTTGGCCCATGAGCGGGTGTAATCTGCCATCTTCCTGTGCCTCTCAAGCCGGTTTTCAATCCCTTCTTCCTCTATTCTTTCAAGCTGTTTCTTCAACGCGTAGAGATGAGGTATCGAAGGCGTGTACGGGGTTTCGTTATTGCCGTATGCCTTCCCCAGCTCAAGCAAATCAAAATAATACCCCCTGCCAGAAACAGTCTCTGCCTTTTTGTAAGCCCTTTGGCTTACTGATGCCACAGCAATGCCTGCAGGAAGCGCAAGCGCCTTCTGTGATGAGGCAAGGCAGACATCAATTCCAAGCTTGTCAAC
>CAZBPE010000117.1:0-3361 GCA_964493685.1 uncultured Methanosarcinales archaeon | reverse complement strand
GCATTTGGGATGTTCTGACTTGGCTTGCGTTGGCAGGAATTTTCGTTTGGGGAATCGCAAAGATGTTGGGTTGGATTTAAAGGTGAAACTCTAAAAATGCGACAGCCTGTTATCTGAGTCCTTAAATTAAGCTACAAATTATCTTGAAATTCTCCGCGTTTTGGCTGTGTTTATAGCCTTTTGCAGCTGCAAGCAGCTTTTCCCTGCTTATGCTTATCCCCTTTAATTTCAGCAGTTCGTTAAAGAAGCCGCTGACAATGAACTGGCAGAATTGCGTTACATTCTTCGGCTTTCTTGTTTTTCTGCACCTTTCAAAATCAATCATTACTGGTTTGCCTTTGCTGATTATAACGTGCCTTTGAGGGCGAAGCATCTCCTCCTTGTTTACTTTCAATTCATCAAGCATCCTGCACTGTTCAAGCATGCTTTTAATGACCGCCACTGCCTTTTCCCTGCTGCAGCCGCTGACGTAATCAATGATGAACCGGCCTTCAACAAATTCGTAAACAAAGCAGCTGCTGCTGATGAAAATAAGCTTAGGCCCTATCCTTTTCTTGTTCAGAATCTTCAGCCACTTCGCCTCGTTGGCAATAACGCCAGTCGCTGTGCTGTCAGCTTTCTTGGCCTTTATCGCAACCTTTCTTCCCCTCAGATTTCCAGTGTAAATAATCCCCCTGTTTCCCTCTGCAAACTTTTTGACACCGTTTACGGCTTTTTTCCCCAGTTTAAGCAGCAGCAACGATTTCTTTACCTTATAAACGAACAGAGTTTCAAAAAAAGGAAGCTCTCTCCTGGCGATTTCCTCTTTCTCAAGGCAGTTGTTTTCTATTATTTCATCGATTTTTCGTTTTTTTGTGAGGCTGCTGAACAGAAGCAATATTATGCCCTTATCTGCAAGGTAGCTTCCGCAGCTGTTGAGAAAACGCTCAATAGCTTCATAGCCCTTTTTGCCACCATAAACCGAGGCGTCCTCAATTCCTTTGTCCTGCGGCAGGTAGGGCGGATTGAAGATTATAGTGTCAAACTTCTGCCTTGGAATTCTGCTGAACAGGTTGCTGTGAATGAATTTGATCCTTCTGTTGAGATTCTTCTTACAGTCTTTATTGATGTCTGAAGCAGTAACCGATTTCACTTTCCTGCCTTTCAGCGCTGTCTCAGCCAGAATGCCAGAGCCTGTGCCCATGTCAAGAACCCTGCCTTTGGCACGCCTTTTAACTTCTTCCGCCAGAAGATAGCTGTCCTCTGCGGGGGTGTATAGCTCCATATTCCATAGGCAATCAATTACCTTTATAAATAACAGCTATTTCCCAGCTTTAATACCCGCATAACTGCTTCGGCAGGAGGGAACTGAATGGAACAGCAGGAAATTCTGAAGGCACTGAAGGAGGTAAGGAGCAAGAAGCGCAAGTTCTCCCAATCCGTAGACTTGGTTGTCGGGCTAAAGGAGCTTGACATGAAAAAGCCTGAGCATCAGGTTGACTTTTTTGTAACTCTTCCAAACTCAACAGGCAAGAAGGCAAGCGTGTGCGCTCTCGTGGCGCAGGAGCTCGCCTCGGAAGCAAAGGAAGTGTGCGATGCGGTTGTCCTTCAGGAAGACTTCCAGAGATACGCGAAAGACAAGAAGGCTGTCAAAAAGCTCGTCAGGGAGCACGCATTCTTCATAGGGCAGGCAAACATAATGCCTCAGGTAGCTACCGCATTCGGCCGCATTCTTGGGCCAAAGGGCAAGATGCCGAATCCAAAGGCCGGCTGCATCGTGCCGCCGAAAGCTGCGCTCAAGCCGCTTTACATAAGGCTGCAAAACACGGTAAGGGTTTCTGCAAAGACTGCCCCTGTAGTCCAGTGCAGGCTCGGCAACGAGGGCATGACTGACGAGCAGCTTGAGCAGAACTTCAAGGTTGTCTACGACCAGCTCATCCACTCGCTGCCAAACGGCGAGGACAACGTCAAGGCGGCATTCCTCAAGCTTACAATGGGCAAGCCGGTGAGGCTAAAATGACATTCACGGCAAAGGCAGCCCAGTACAAGAAAGAGCAGGTTGCAGCCTTCACCGAGCTTATGAAAGAATATCCTGTTGTGGGGCTGGTTAATGTTGCCAACCTTCCCTCAAGGCAGTTCCAGATTCTCAGAAAAAAGCTGAGAAAGGACGTTCTTCTTGTGATGGGAAAGACGCAGTTCATAAAAATGGCAATAGATAACGTGAAAGGCTCAAAGGCTGATTTCATCAAGCTTTCAGATTCGATAGAAGGCATGCCTGCTCTTTTGTTCACAAAGCAGAGCCCCTTCAAGGTATCGGCTTTAATAAGGGCGTCAAAGTCAAAGGCGTCTGCAAAGCCAGGTCAGGTTGCCCCGTACGACCTGATTGTGCCTGCGGGGCCGACTCCGTTCACTCCAGGGCCCATAATAAGCGAGCTTGGCGCAGTAGGGCTGAAAACAGGCGTTGAAAACGGAAAGGTAACCATAAGGGAAGCCTCAACAATAGTGAGACTTGGCGAAGTGATCAGCAAGAAGGCTTCTGAAGTCCTTGCAAAGTTCGGCATAGAGCCAATGCAAGTCGGCTTGGAGCTTGTTGCGGCATACGAGGACGGAATTGTCTACGGGAGAGACGTGCTTTCAATAGACGCAGAGCATTACATGGCAATGCTTAAAACAGCCGCCGCAGAAGCGCTTGGGCTTTCAATCGAAATAGGCTACACCACAAAGGACAACATAGAGCGCTTCATCGGAAAGGCATACAGCACCGCGAAGAACTTCGCAATAAACCAAAAAATAATCTCTGGCGTTCTCCTTGAGAAAGAGCTTGGAGACGCCTTCAAGGCAGCTGAGTCAATAGCAGGCTCTGCAGGCATCAGCGCAACAACTGACGCCCCGGAAGAGAAGGAAGAAGAGCCAAAGCCCGAAACAAAGGCTGAGGAAAAAAAGCCGGAACCAGCTGCCGAGAAAAATGAAACTGCAAAAAAAGAAGGCAATGGCGGTGTAAAAATGATTGCTGAAGAAAAAAAGCAGAAAACCATGGCAGACAAAATAGGCGAAGACTTCAAGGAAGAGATTGAGGCTGAGAAAAGGCTCAGGGAAAGCGTTGACGCTCAGGCGACAGAAGAGCTCGTTGGCAAGCTCAAGAAAAGGGGCACTTTAAGGCAATAACGTTTATATACCAGCTATTTTCACCAACTTGCAGTTCATTATCAAAAAGTAAAAATCGTTTTTGGAGGTTGTTAAAAATGGAATACGTGTATGCTGCAATGCTCCTGCATAAAGCCGGACAAAAAATAGAAGAGGCTTCGGTAAGCAAAGTGCTTGAAGCCGCCAGCGTAAAGCCGGACACGGCAAGGACAAAGGCGCTTGTCGCAGCGCTTGAAGG
>CAZBPE010000116.1:0-3463 GCA_964493685.1 uncultured Methanosarcinales archaeon | reverse complement strand
GCGATAACCACCACAAAGATACAGGAAGAAAAGTTTGATTCGCTTTTTGAGGAGATGGAAATGGTTCTTCTTGAAAACAACGTTGCCGTTGAGGTCATTGACAAGATAAGAAACGACCTTAAAGGCGCTGTTGTCGGGAAGCCGATTCAGCGCGGAAAAGTTGAGGAAGCGGTTAAAAAAAGCCTTAAGGAAAGCATTGAAAGCCTTTTTAATGTTGAAAAAATGGATTTAGTGAAGAGCGCAAGGGGAAAGAAGCCGTTCATCATCATGTTCTCTGGAATAAACGGCTCGGGCAAAACTACAACTATCGCAAAAATTTCAAGGCTTCTGGAGAGCAACGGCATGAAATGCGTGATTGCAGCTTCGGACACTTTCAGGGCTGCAGCGATACAGCAGCTTCAGGAGCACGCTGACAGGCTTGGCGTTAAGCTGGTGAAGCAGGAATACGGGGCTGACCCTGCTGCTGTAGCCTTTGACGCAATAAAGTACGCTGAAGCAAAGGGCATTGACGTTGTGCTGATAGACACGGCGGGGAGGCAGCACAGCAACAAGAACCTTATTGAGGAGATGAAAAAGATTGCGAGGGTTGCAAAGCCTGACCTCAAGATATTCGTCGGCGAGGCAATCACCGGAAACGACTGCGTTGAGCAGGCGAAGACGTTCAACGAGGCGATTGGCATTGACGGGATAATTCTTGCCAAGGCTGACGTTGACGAGAAGGGCGGAGCTGCCATCTCGGTAAGCTACGTTACAAGGAAGCCAATAATTTACCTCGGAACAGGGCAGAATTACGAGGACCTAGCGCAGTTCAATCCCAGCATGGTTGTTGAGTCCCTCGGGCTTTCCGCATAGGCGTTTGCGCAAAGTTTTTAAAAGCGAACAATTTAGTCAGTTAATAATGAAAAAGAAGAGCGCAGCGCCGGCAAGGAAGAAAGCAGCATCTGTGGCTCCTGTTTCTGCAGCAGCAAAGCCTCAGGCGGTTAAGAGCAGGCCAAGCATGGCTGTTGCAATTGTTGCGCTTCTCCTAAACATCCTCCTGATTCCCGGGCTTGGGACAATTCTTGGGGGAAGGGTGAAGCACGGGCTTGTCCAGCTCATTTTGCTGTGGCTCGGCGGGATTATTGTGGCGTTCCTTGGGTTCTTCCTTGTTGTGGCCTCTCCAATGCTGGGGCTTGTTGTAGCGATGCTTGGGAGCCTTATGGTGCTGGCAGGCTGGGTGTGGGCGATAGTCAGCGGCGTCTTGATTGTGAAGGACGCGTCTGCATAAAGCTTAAGAATGAAGTTGGATTATCATTCTAACTATGGAAGAAGCTATAACAAGATTTCTTTTGGATGTTATGGGTTATCGAAAGATAGAAGCTCTTCTAAACGGAGAAAAACCGAGTGATATGAAAATCAGGGATTTCTTAAGTGGAACAATATTTGCGACGTTCAGCGCTTACAGTGCCATGTCTGAAAGCAAGGTTACCATGCCTCTGATCTCGAAGATACATTCTGTTAAGAAAGCCGATTCCACTGAACAAAGGTGGATGTCGCAGGAGTTAAAGTCAAGCGGTCTTGAATGGCTGATAGACAACATGACAATGTTTAGGTACCAAACGCCTGATGAGATAGCGGAGTATGTAAGAGGCTTTTCCCGGCAACTATTTCCAGAGTCAAAACCAGAGTATGAAACTAAAGAGTATAAAACTAGAAAGAGCCGTAATATCAGTTTTGATATAAGAATTCGGGACGATGGATTCTTTTTTGTTGTCCGGGGAAATAAACAAACGAAAAGTGCGAGGAGAATGACTATTGTTTTTAATTTAGAACGCGGTACTGTTGAAGCGATAAATACAGTAGCCGCAAGATATTACGTTGTCATAAATAAACCACATACAGAGCTAACATTCTCCGCTAAATTTTTAAACCGGTCAAAAGGAATAGTAATAGACGAGGCTCTACTCAGAATGGTTGGCGTCTTTGACAGTGAACTTTCAAAAAGAATAACTGCAGCGAAGCCGCCAGTCTATGTGGGCGCTGATGCAGAAGGGTACAAGACTGGTGCTTTGATGGAACACTTACACTTTGGGCCTGGTATTGTTACAGACAAAAAAGAACCGGGGAAGATGCAAGTTTATTTCCCAAGGCTCTTGAAAAAAAAAAGCCTGATATGCCGAGACTAATCATTTCTTAAACTCAATCCTGCCGTCAAAGTATATGCCCTGATGAAGCTTTACAGGGCGCCAGGAGTCGGTTATTAGCTCTGCGCCGAGCCATTCCGCAAGCTCTTCGGCGTTCCCGATTGTAGCTGAGAGGGCTATAAGCTGCATCTGTGGAAGCAGCTGCTTGAGGATTGTTATGAGGATTTCAAGCGTAGGCCCCCTGCCGGAGTCGTTGAGAAGGTGCACTTCGTCAACTATGACAGCTTTTACAGATTTAATCCAGGGCGAATGGTGGCGAAGGAGAGAGTCAAGCTTTTCTGCCGTGCATATTATGAAGTCGTAATCAGCGAGGTAGCTGTCTGATGAGTCTATGTCGCCGATGGAAATGGCTATTTTCATCAGGCTTCCGTAGCGCTTCCTGAAGTCCTTGTGTTTCTCAGAGGCAAGCGCCTTGAGTGGAACTATATACACCGCCTTGCCTTTTCCGTTGAGGATTGCAGAAACGGCAGCAAGCTCCGCTATCAGCGTCTTTCCGGAAGCCGTAGGCGTGCAGACAAGCAGGTTTTTCCCTTCAAGAAGCCCTGCTTTTACTGACTTTTCCTGCGCTGGCCTTAGCTCCGTGACGCCTGCAGCCATGATTGCGTCATAAAGCTGTGCAGGCATCCTATCCCTGATAAGACTGACATCCATGGAAGCAGCGGATGAGGAAGTAATTTAAAATTGTTTGCAGAATTCCTGCAGGATTTCCGTAAATTTAGCCAAAAAGCGCAAAAAACACGCAATAAGCTGAATATTTTGCATTATTGCTGAAAGATTTCTTGACAAAAGGCAGGAAGGCTTAATAACCGTAAAATGCACGTTCTTGGCAGTGAACCTTTTCATCATTACGCTAACAGCGGCGGCAGCGATAAATTTATATATTATAACTTATTATAATAGGGATATGGCAGAACTTTTTAAAGCGAAGGTGAGAAGGGTTGGCAGCTCGCTTGGGATTTTGATACCTAAGGAAGTTGCTGATGCAGAGAAAGTAAAGGAAGGCGAGGAGATAGAAGTCAGCCTGCTGAAGCAGCGAAGGCTTGAAGAAGTAATGAAAGCGTTTGGAATTGCAAAGGGAGCTAAACCTTTCAAGAGAGATAGAACAGATAGGATAGACCGTTGGATCAGGAGGCAGTAATGTGCTATTTGACACGTCAGCCTGGATAGAAGTCTTCCTTGGAACTGAACAAGGCAGAATAGCGGCTGGCGTGATAAAATCGGAAGAAAATTTTACAAGCATAGCGACGTTTTCAGAGATTGCAAACTGGTGCTTAAGGAAC
>CAZBPE010000115.1:3123-3590 GCA_964493685.1 uncultured Methanosarcinales archaeon | reverse complement strand
GCTTAGAGAACTCATCTTCTTCGCCCCCGGCTTTTTTATAATGGTCGAGTGCAAATATGTGTGCTTTGCTATTGTAGCCGGGCGAAGAACTTACCCTTAACCAGTAACATCTCATTTTAAGGCGCAGTGGCGTGCGCTTTTAAATACTTTACGGGCACTTGTCCAGTGTCCAGTGGTGAGTGGAAAAAAGAAAAAATGCAGGCTAGTTACCCCGCTTTTTGAGTACCACGCCCTAAGTTTTCTCCTTAGGAAGCGCAGCCATACTAAGCTGCATTAAAGCCTTCTCTTCCGTCGCTATCCAGTCATTTCACTGCCTTGGGACATAATAACGGATTTCAGAAAAAGCGTTATCGCTACTGCTTAGTAACGAAACATTTATAAATGGCGCTTCCCACGTTTCCCTTTAAGATGGGACACTTCACTAATGGATTGCGCAGCGCGCTTGCTGGCTTGATTTTGTACGGGGC
>CAZBPE010000115.1:483-3113 GCA_964493685.1 uncultured Methanosarcinales archaeon | reverse complement strand
GTCTTCAGTCCAGCAGACTCCTCAGATAGCTTTCACTGCGCCTGCACCCACGCCCGAAGCTGCTGCTCCAACTCCTGCTCTTGTTATTCCTGCCCCTTCGCCTGCTGTGCAGTCTCCTGTTCCGACTCCTGCTGCTGTTCCTGATGCTGTGCCGTTTCCGGTTCCCCTTCCGCTTCCAACTCCTGTGCAGGCTCCTGTTCCGACTCCTGCGCCAACCCTTTCCCCTACGCCGCCTGCCACTCCAAAGCTTACCCCGGTTCCTGTTCCGACTGTTGCCCCTCTTGATGTGCCCCGTCCTGACGTGGCTCCTTACACTCCGAAGGGCTCATCCGGCCCGATTAGGGTGGGAACCCCGAGGCAGCTTGGCGTGAATCCTGCTTTTGCCGGTGATGAGCGGCTTTATGTTGTTTATGGCGTGCAGAACCTGGCGAGGAGGGGCAGCCCCGTGCCTAGTTATCCTGCTGAGTTCTACGGCTCGGCTTTTGTTGCCGACCTTGAACTGCGCATTGACGGTCACGTGGCTGACAAGCGCAGCTTTTCTTTGGCTCCCGGCGGGAACATCGCTTTCAGCACGCCTCTTGAAGATGTTGTTCGGAAGGTGCTGAATGAGGAAGGTGTTTTTTTGGCTGGTGGATTGCACAAGTTCGAGCTTGTTCTTGGCACTGCAAATGCTGACTTTCCGCCATTGGCTGAACAGAACACTGCAAATAACAAAGCCTCAGTCAATATGCCCTTCCAGCTCGCAAAGCCTCCTGTGCCGATGAGGCAGCCGCAGTCGGAGATAGAGCGGATGATTCAGGATAATGCTTACACGTGGTTCGGAAAAGGAGAGGAGGCTGTGCCGTTCGCTATCATAAAAGGAATAGTCCAGAAAGAAACGGCGCTCAACTGGATAAACTTTGCAAAGATACAATTCGGCATACTCCCCTATGATGAATTCAACAAGGCGTACGCTGCCGCGTCCGGCCAGACGCCCAAGAACAGGCTGCGTGCCTACGCCTTAGCTACTGGCACCACTACTAGCCAACAAATAAGTTCAAGAGAAGCGCCTTTAGTGCCTCTATTGCTTGGCGGCTTCAGGGAAGTCGGAGGCGCAGGTCACGTTATGGCTAACAATCCTGGAGCATCCAAAATGCTACGCTTAAATCGCATCGAAAATCCCTTCGAGTTGTCACTAGCTGTTTTTGAAACTTACGCTCGTAAAAAGCTTGAGGAGGACTATGGCTTGGCAGGGCTTGTCAACATATCATACCTAGTTAATGCGAGCACACTTTACGGCAACATCATGTCCTCGGTTGTTGGCTTGGAACTAAGGAGCCTGTGGGCCATTGCCATTGATGGCGGCTATCCTGATGGGAACGCGCCATCGTCGTTCTGGTTCGCAGAGTACAACAAAATTATACAAATGTCTGACCCTACCAGTTACATCATTCCAGTTGGCAAAAAAGCAAATGCGCTTGATACCAATAGAATAAAGCGCATTCTTAATGAAAGGCTGGTTGACAAGGCTCCAACGCCGCTTCCTGAAGATGTGCGCCAAAAGCTGGACCCAAATGGAACTTACGGTAACAGCCTGAGCCAAGATGACTTGCTTACTCACGAACAGCAATTCGCAGCCCCTTAGCGCACTCTTTTTCAACACGCCAAATAAAAACATATTTATACTGGCTATTCCAGAAAACTGCTTTAAAGAGGAAAAAAAGCGTATGAGAAAGCTTTTCATAATATTCATAATTCTGGCGGTGGCTGCATTAAGATTGACAATGTTTGTCCACGCGCAAGCGACAAGCTACTGCGACATCCCTGGCGCTCCCATCCAGCCTGTTGCGCCTGTAGTTGGCGGCAGTGGCGGAGGGGAAGGTGAGGGTGAGGGAGAGGGTGAAGCCACACTTCCCCGCACTTCGCCAGAGCCAATTCTCGGGCCTCCGATATTTAGCGCTAATAATCCTTTTGCCCAAGCTCCCCAGTCAGCAACTAACGCGGTTACAACCCAAGCGGTTTACAGTCCGCCATCAGGCGGCCTTGGGCCTGCTTTTTCAGTAACCACGGGCTATGGGACAACAGGAACAATAATAACGAGTAATATAGCCATTCCATCGCCAACAGCTGTCAATGGCGTATCTGTACAGATGGGGAACGCTGTAGTAACTGCTAATGTTGACGGCGGGGCATTGTATGCGGCCTATGCTAACTCTAAAGGCGCAATCAGTTATGAGGACTACAAGGCAGCTGTTGCTGCTTCAGCGAACTTAGCCCCCCTTCCCGCCTCTTTCACAGCAGTAGCGCCGCCAATGAGCGGCCAGCCACTAGCGGCTGCCTACAACAGCGGTAAAATAGATTATTCACAAGCTCTAGTAAGCATGTATGGAAAAATGCAGGAGAGGATAAAAGAAGAAGAAAATAAAGCCAATGCCAAAGTCCAGGTTGGCGTTACTGCAATGAACGGCATAAAAACCGCTGCTGCCAAGGGAGACACAAACAAGGTTGCCTTGAATACTGCCATAGCCACAGCCGCACTTAACGATGCAGCAAAGGCAGGAGCAATTACAGGTCAACAGGCAAACGCCCTGATTTCGTCTGCCAGCAATACCTTGGCAAGTGTGGTAACGACATCTGCACTAGCTTCAGGC
>CAZBPE010000115.1:179-433 GCA_964493685.1 uncultured Methanosarcinales archaeon | reverse complement strand
TGCCGCGGCTCAGGCCGCCGCAGCAGTAACAACTACCACGGGCAGCGGCCCAACAGCCCAGACGGTCGCCGCAATAGTAGACGCCGTGACAACTGCTGCTGTCAATGCAGGAGCCACTCTTAGCAACGCCGCGTTTCAGGCTGCTGCAGCATCAGTAGCTGCCGTGACTGGCTCTTCCACGCTGACTGCTGAGCAAACTGCTACCGTTGCCGCCATCGCAGCCGAAGTTGCTATTGCAGGCGGAAACCCTATTG
>CAZBPE010000115.1:0-124 GCA_964493685.1 uncultured Methanosarcinales archaeon | reverse complement strand
TCTGGTGGTGGTGGTGGTGCTGATGCTGTTGATGTGACTGGTGCTGAGGCTGCTGCGGCGAGTGGTGGTGGTGAAGGTGAGGGCGAGGGTGAAGGTGAGGGCGAGGGTGAAGGTGAGGGCGAGG
>CAZBPE010000114.1:0-3597 GCA_964493685.1 uncultured Methanosarcinales archaeon | reverse complement strand
ATACCATTCATTTTCATAATAGCCTTGCTCGCCTCCAGCGCGCTTACTTCCCTAAAACTGCCAAAGAAAAAGATAGCATCAATCGCAATACTCACAATAGTCACTGCTGAAATGCTTCTCGTGTCAATCCCTCTCCTGTCAGGAACCTTCCAAGTTGAACCGCCAAAAAACCTCCAGACCGGCAGCAAAGACTTCATCCAAGTATACACGTCTGCGCCATACGTTTCCCAATACCCCAACCTGCTCCAGAACCTCGGAACAGTGAACTGCTACGAACGCCTGCACCTAACCACAAGGGCTTTGCCCCAGTTCGCTGACGGCGAGCCTTACCCGCAATTCATAGGAAACGCATACATTGCAGAAACAAAACAAGCCCTGAACTTAAGCTACTTCTCGCCAAACAAGGTTGCTGTAAGCTTGGAAAATGCAGAGGTAAACAACACCGCAACTCTCGTTGTCAACCAAAACTACTACAACGGATGGATATCAGACAACGGCAAGACAGCTTCATACAAGGGCTTGCTGGCAGAAGAGATAACCACCGATAACAAAATGGTTGAATTCAGCTACAAGCCAAGAAGCTTCGCAACAGGCGCTGCCGTGTCGGCCGCTGCTTTGCTTCTGTCGCTTCTAATCCTGTTCAAGCCAGAGCTATTCAAGAAACTCTTTCTTCAGCCGCAGTCGTAAACGTAATACTCCTTAACCTTCCCCTTCCAGGGCGTTTCAAACTTTCGCGCAACCTCGCAGTCATTCTTCAGGAAATTGTCAAACTGCTTCATCGTGGCAACGCCGTAATTCATCTTCGCATTATTGCCCAAGTCCAGCTTTCTAACAAGAAAAAATCGCAGGCTGCTGTTCCTGAGCTTTCCAACAAAATCGTCAGCGTCCTCAAGACCCGTCCTGAACCTCAGGTCATTGCTGTCAACAAAGTTAAGAGCTATTTCCCTGCCTGAAAGCAGCGATATCAACGGAGCGGTTGCGTCCTCCCCAAAAACAGTCTCATTAGCTTCTGAATTATCCCTCACAAAGCTTGCAACCTCCCTCGCGTTTGAGAAATCGTAAGCATCATTGCCGCTGAAGCCGGCGTAATTAAAAAAGCCGACAGCTGCAATGACAACGAAGATGACGCCATAGGCAGAAGCCTTCCTAAGCCTCGAAAACTCAACAAAGCCAACAAGCCCCTCACCCGCAAGAATCGCAAGAAAAGGCGCTACAGCCAAGGAATAATAGTCAAAAATCGTCTTCATTGAAACAAAAGCGGCAGCGTAAGCTGCAACAACCGCCGCAGGAACCAACACGCTGAACCTTGGCTTCCATCCGGCAAAAACAACCGTTGCAGCAGCGGCCAGCAAAAGCCAGTTATTGTAAAGCATCCTTGACATAACAGCGCCAGTGTCAAGAACCCCTGAAGGCTTGAGCAGGTTGTAAGTGAAAACCTGCGCTATGTAGCTTCCCTTGGATATTATGATGAAAGCAAGGCTGACAACGCCGAAAACAGCCGCAAAGCCCGCCACGAAGCGCTTGAACTCGCCAAAGCCCCTCGGCAGCATCCAGATGCCGCAAATCACTGCAGGGACAAGCGCCAGAAGCCCTGATAAAGCCCCAAGCCCGAAAAGAATCCCGCTAACCAGCCCCCATTTCTTATAAAAACAGTAAAAGCCGGCTGCCGAAAACATCATGGCAAATTCTGTTCCCGTCGGAAAGCTCGTGAAAAGAAGGACAGAATGCGTGAAGAAGAAAAGAAGCGTTCCAAAAATCGCGGCAAAATCAGAACGCTCGTTAAGCACAAGAAACACAAAAATCGCGGCAATAACAGCTGCTGCTGCAGAAAGAAACTTCAAAATGCCAAGATTAAAACCAAAAAACTTGAACACCGCAGCATAGGCGTAAACCTGAAGCGGAGGATGGGCAAAAAAGAAATCCACGTAAGGCGTCTCCCCCCTGGCCACAAGCTCGCCCATCTTGTAATAAGTATTCTCATCGCTTGCAGAATAGCCAACAGCGCCCATCTTGATGAAAAGAAAAACAATCGCCGCTGCCGCAAAGACAATCCAGCTGATGCCGCTAAGCCTCATCTTAAACAAAGAACTTGCCTCTTTTATTTATAAAGGAATCGGAAACTGAAACTTGCCCTCTTTAAGGAACTCAAACTCCCTTTCGGTTTTCTTTTCACCGAATGATACGTAAACCGGCTTACTGTTGTTCAACGTAACTTAACCCCTCTTGCCAGTATCTTCCTTATGCCTTCCGGGTCGTAAGTCCAAATGATGCAGCCGTCCTTGTCAATCATAATCTTCCCCGATTGTTCCAGATAGTCTAAAATAACCTGAAACGTCTGGTACATCATCTTTTTGGGCAGCTTTTTCCACAACTGGTATTTGCCGCATTCCTGACTGTGCTTTTGTATTGTTCTTTCTACCATAATCACTGATTCCAACGTCGGACTATGCAATGCTGTTGACAAAACCATCTTATATAAGTATATATAATACTGATATAAAAATGTTTGCTTTTTACCTTAAACAACCTTCCCATAAAATATGTTGTGCTTGTCGTTTGTTATCCTGACGTGCACCTTAATGTCAGCGTCAAACGGCTTATTAAAGTTTGCTATCGTAATGTTCCTATCCTTCGCTGCCGCTATCGCTTCTCCCTTATAGCGCCCCTGGCATTTTATTACCGCTTCCACCATGTCGCCTTTCCTGAAAGGCTTCGGAAGCGGAGCTGTCCTGACTATGCCAAAGTCTTTCTCGTCGAGAACCAGCTTAAAGTCGTGCTGTGTCTCGAGCTTTCTCAGCATTTCGTAAAAATTTTCCCAAGGCATCTGCTTAGCGCCTTTAGGGTTCCTTCCCTGCCTGTAAAAAAGCCAGTTCTGGACGCCAACCTTTGCATTTATCTTCTTTGCGAACTCAATGATTTCTCCAAGCTCCTTATCATTGTATCCGGGGACAAAAACAGGCGCCAGCACAACTTCCATCTTTTTTGCAGCGTATTCGCACACCTTCTTGACGCAAGCAACGTCATACTTCCCACTGCCCTCAAGAATCTTTGCCGCCCTGCCGCTGACGGCATTCAGCGAAACATTAAGGCTGGTTAACCCTGCTTTCGCCAACCTGTCGATGTATGCTTCAGTCAGCAGCGTTCCATTGGTTATAAGCGAGACGCTTTTCACATTCCTTATTTTGGACAATTCATTAATCAGCCCGGGCAGTGGCTTATAAGTGGCAGGCTCTCCATGAGCGTTGATTGCAATGTGAACATCGCAGCCCTTCTGTTTGATGATTTTTTCTGCTTCCTCAACAAGATAGTCCTTGTCAATAACCATCTCAGCCACTTTCCTGCTGCTCAAGCCCTCGTCAACAGAGCAGAAAATGCAGTTCATGTTGCAGCTGGTAACCGGCTTTATCTCCAGCATGCTGCTGTTCCTGTCCACAATGCCAAAAGCGCCGCTGCCGATTAATGGCAAGCCAAAATACTTGTTGACGTAAATAGCCCTTTTGCCCGTTATCCTGCTTTTGAGATTTTCAAAGCCGCTGTCAAGAATCGCGTTGAACCTGTCTCTCGCATCCTTTTCGCTTAGGTTGGGAAATATTACCC
>CAZBPE010000113.1:0-3639 GCA_964493685.1 uncultured Methanosarcinales archaeon | reverse complement strand
GAACATCACTTCGCTTTTTTCATGTTGGCGGACAGGAAATCCTTTATCCTTTCCGTGAGCCCGGACGTGTGGCTTTCAGCCTCAATCTTCCTTATTGCCTTGACGGCGACAAGCTCGCTTTCCGGCGTTCCCTGAAGCCAGATTATTCCGTTCTGCCCGACAGAAATCCTGCATCCTGTTGCGTCATTAAGCATAGTCACCATGCTGGCAGCCTTTCCAATGACGCGAGGCACCTTGTTCGGGTCAATGCTTATCACGCGCCCATCGCCAAGCTTCTTCAGCCCAGGACCCTTAAGCGTGAGGTCGACAATGTTCTGGGACGTCACGTTTGTCACGCCAGCAATGAGGTAATCGCCGAAAGTGTAATAGCGCGTAAGGTCAGCGCCCCTCGCTATGAACTCAGACGTTCCGTCCTTCATCGAAAGAAGCGCAGAGTATGCTGAGTTTATGTCACATCTCCAGCCGTTCAGTGTTATGTCAATTACCTTTGCGATTATGACATCTCCCCTCTTTGGAAGGTATTTGCCTGACAGGGGTATTATTTTCAGAAGGCGCCCGTCAACCTGAAGCATTCCAAGGCGGGACGCGATTATTGAATCGCCATCGCGGTAAGTTCCACTGGTTGGAAGGAAATCCATGCCAGAAGCCAGTTCTTCTCCAGGAACAACAATCGACTTGTCAGCTGCAATCATTGCCATTTTCACTTTTCCTCCAAAACCTTTACGTCAATATCCCCGTGAGCAAGCTTGTTAAGCCGGTCAACCATGTCCTGCTGCAAGCCGGCAGGAATCTCAACAACAGCAAGAAGCGTTCCGTCGCTGTGCCACTTATTGTCAACTACGCGGCCGAAGCCTTTTATGAGCTGGTTGGCTTTTGAGGCGCAGGCTGAAGGAACGATAAGCTGCACTTTTCTTGTCTCAAAGCTTATCGGCATCACCGGGCGAAGCGCCTTCATAACGTCCTCAAGCTGGTCCTCTGCCTTCCTGTTCTCGTCAATCTTCACTTTTGCAACTTCAAAAGCGTTCTCAATGCGCTGCAGAGGGTGGGGAAGCTTCGTCCTTGGGTCAATTGCGTTGCGGTGGATTATTTCAATAAGCTGCTTCCTCTTTGCCTCGCGAAGGGACTCGCGGTATTGTTCGGAAAGCTGGACTTCGCCGCGCCTAAGTATGAATTCAGCCACTTTCAGAACGTCTGAAGTTTCAAAAGCCTTCTTCATTGAGGCTTCTGAAGCTGGAAGCCCTTTCCTTGCTTCCAGGAAGATTTTCTCATACTTAAGGGCAGCCCTCACGTCGCCCCCTTCACTGTCCCTGTAGGCGACTGCCTTGTCAGGGTCTATAATCACCTCGAATTTTTCACCGCAGCGGCTCATGCGGGCTATGTTAAAGTGAACCCTTTCCTTGTCGTAAGTCTCTGAGCCTTTCATGGTTTACTCCTTTTTCTTGTTGTTCTTCTTGTCATCCGAATAACGCTCTATTTCAGAACGAGTAAGCTTTGTGAATTTCCTCTCTGCAATGGTTATGTAGGCGCCGTCAATGCGCTCAAGGCTGAAGTCCTTCCCAAGGAACTTGGAGAGCCCCTTAAGGCCCAGCCTTATGCCGTCCTGAAGGGACATGTTTTCGTTATACTCCTTCTTGAGAAGCTCCTCAATGTCAGTTTCGCCTTCGCCAATGACGGTTGCCTTGTACTGGAAAAATATGCCAGTCGGGTCAGTCTCAAAAAGCTTCGCGCCAGTCTCGTCAACTCCGGCTATGAGAAGCGAAACGCCGAAAGGCCTTAAGCCGCCTGACTGCGTGCAAATCTGCTTAAGGTTTGAAATGTCCTTGACAATGCTTAGCGTGTCGATAGGGGAATCGAAGGTTACCCTGTGCTGCTGAGCCCTTAACTGAGCGCGCTCAGCCAGGACGCGGGCATCAGAAAGTATGCCTGATGCGGTTGCTGCGATGTGCTCGTCAATCTCAAAAACCTTCTCAACAGCTTCGGGAACAACAAGGGAGTCAACTATGCGCTTGTCAGTTATAAGGAGGACAGCATCCTTGCATGCTATTCCGATGGCTGTGCTGCCCTGCCGGACAGTCTTCTTGGCGTACTCAACCTGAAGGAGCCTTCCATCAGGGCTGAACATGGTAATTGCACGGTCGTATCCCATCAGCTGATGAGGCATGGGCTGTTGCATTTCACATAGCACCTCTTTCGTTCATATATTTTGAAGCGGCTGCATTAAGCGCTCCGCTGACTCCAACGCTCCTAAGGATAACTTTCCTATTATTAATGCTTTTCACCGTTGCGAGGGCTGCCTTAAGCTTGTCAACCTGCTTTCTCCCAACAGAAACCATGCACCTGCCGCCTGCTGACTTGACTGCCTTTATGTGCGCGAAAGCAGACTCAAGCGAGCCGAAGAGCGAAGAAAAGCTGCCCTTCACAGCAGCGACAGAACTACTGCAGTTGGCTTCTCCTATTACCTCAAACACGAGGTAACGCTTCTTTTCCCTTAAAGCTGGCAACAAATTTTTCATCTGCCTATCTTGCCTATCAATAAGAAGAATCTACGCGTTTCTTCTCTCTCACAGGGAAAAGAATGCACAAATACTATATAAACTTATCGGGACTGCAAAATATTTTAAAAACCCTTCAGGATACTAAACTATTACGGCAACGGGCGGGGAAGAGGCTGATAAGCTGGTTAAGTTGGAAAGCCTGTCGTGGTCTTGCAGACTTACTTTCTTCTCTCCTTACTTGCGTAGGGGAGGGAAAGTAACCTAGGCGTAGTAGCCTCACTTTGTTCGGGACTTACCTTCACTTCGTTCGGTAAGCTTAGGCACGAAAGGCTCCAACACGCAAAACTTCAGTGATTGAGGTAATAGTTTAGTGCAACTATGCCGAAGGCAAAAATTTCGAGTTGTGAGTCCGCCGAAAATTCGTTGTTGCCGTAATTGCAAAAAGATATTAGTGGTATTTCAAAAGTAGTAACAAACCCGAAAGATTTATAAAATTAAGCTTATTAACATTCAATAGGGAATCAAAATGGCAAATTTTGGAGGGTGTGTGGCAGGGGGAGTACTTTCAGCTTTGAGCACGTATTCTGCATTGGACCAACTTTTAGATGGGGTTAATAGAGAAGCAATAATATTACAAAAACAATTATCCAATGCACCTGAATTTACGGAGCAGGTATACAGAACAGCAAGTGAAGCATCTAAAAGGATGGTATCTGGAGATTACCACGCTGGGTTAATAACCGCAGCTATTGCTGGTTTTTTTATTGGGGTTACCATTTATTCTGCTCTCATAAAAAGTCCATAATAACTCTTTCGTTTTATTTTTCGGCGATTTTGTTAGACGATTTGCTAATCAATTTCGTAGTTTTCTTTTTCCGTTTGTGAATTTTGACGAAGGAAACAACAGAAGAATTTTCGGTGGTAATCTCGTCATAGGCGGACTCGCAATTGAGCATAACTTTAAGTTAAATAAAAGAAATATTTAAATAACCCCTTCAGACGAACAATTAGAATGAAACGAAGGGTATTTGCCGTATTATTTGTTGCGGTGCTTGCAACCATGATTGGCTTGAGCATAATAGAGCCGCTCATGGCAATTTATTCTGAAAGCTTTGGCGCAACAGGGCTTTACATAGGGCTGATA
>CAZBPE010000112.1:0-3641 GCA_964493685.1 uncultured Methanosarcinales archaeon | reverse complement strand
CAGTTTCATGCAGGGATTCTGTGGCTCGCACCTTAAATATTTTGCTATAGAAAGTTATATAAAGTTGGTTGGCGGAAAGGCTGCCATGGTGCTTGAGCTTCTAATGAACCCGTTCAAAGCAGAGAGAAAGCCATGGGAGCTTTTCTTTGTGGGAGCGGTTTACAGCTCAGTCGCAATACTTCTAAGCATGTTCGTCTTCAAGGAAAACGTAGGCATTGTCATGGTTTTTCTCACGACGCTTACAAGCGTTTACCTTGTGCAGAAGATGCTGAAGGTAGAGGAAGAAAAAGACAGCACGATAAGGGGCGAACTGAACATACTGAAAGAGCACGGAAAGGCCCTTTCAGTATTCATATTCCTGTTCCTTGGATTTGCAATAGCTTTTTCAGTGTGGTACGTGGCGCTGCCGCCGGAGCTGACGCATCAGGTCTTTGGAATACAGGAAAAGACAATACAGTGCGTCAACTCGGCTGGCGTTGAAGGCTGCGCTTCAGGAGTGGAAGCAACGTTTGGCAGGATATTTTTCAACAACATCAAGGTGCTTCTGTTCACGCTCATCTTCGCGTTCTTCTACGGCGCAGGCGCGATATTCATACTGGCGTGGAATGCCGCAGTTGTTGGAACAGCCATAGGGATATTCGCGAGAAACAGCATAGGAACAGCAGCGGGAAGCGCCGGGCTCTTGTCAATAGCAGCATACTTTCCAGCGTACTCTGTCGGAATAATTAGATACATGACCCACGGAGTCTTTGAGATACTCGCATACTTCATGGCAGCGCTGGCAGGGGGAATAATATCAATAGCAGTCGTAAGGCACGACTTCGGAAGCAAAGAATTCAGGAAGGTTCTTTTTGACTCTGTTGATTTAATAGCGCTTTCATTTGGGACGCTGCTGCTTGCAGCGGTTATTGAAGTTTTCGTAACGCCAATGCTCTTTTAGGAATGAAAATGAAGGTTTCAAAGCACGCGCATTCCTGCCTCCTTGCTGAGGAAGGCGGCATTACAATATTAATTGACCCTGGCAATTACACTTCTGAAGAAAATGCGCTGGATGTTAACGCGATTAAAAAGCTGAACTTCATCCTTATAACGCACGAGCACAACGACCACATGCACATGCCCCTGATAAGAAAGATTGCGAAGAGGTTCCCTGACGCCACGATAATAAGCAACAGAAAAGTGGCAGCCATCCTGAAGAAAGAAGGGATTAAAGCTGCAACAAAAGGAAATGACGCCATCAAGATAACCTCAGCGCCTCACGAAATGACGCTTCACGGAGCTCCTGAAAATTCCATGTTCACATTATTTGGAAAGCTGACGCATCCGGGAGACTCCCTAAGCTTTACAAACACTGCAGAGGTTCTTGCGCTGCCAATACAGGCGCCCTGGGGAAGCATGGTGGCAGCGGTTGAGAAGGCAGCAAAGCTGAATCCTAAATTCGTCATACCGATACATGACTGGCACTGGAATGGCAAGGAAAAGAATGTACGAAATGGCAGCAAAATACCTGAAGAAGAAAGGAATTATTTTCAAGACGATGGAAAGAAAAGAAACATTTATATAGTTCTTTCCTGATTATTGCAGACATGCCTGATTTGAGCCAGATTATAGTAAATCTGATATCAACAATCATCTTCATTCCAATAAATGCGCTGATTCTCTGGGCTATAACCAAGCTGTTTAAGCTTTCAAACAGCAAGTTCCTGACAGCGCTGAAAACAGCCGCGGCAGCTGGCTTGGTGCTGTTCATTGTTCAGCAAATAATAGGCGCTTTATCAAAAGCATTCATTACGCCGACAGCTGGCGCAGGAATTCTCGTAGCCGCAGCAGTCCTGATTTTCGCAGTGACAATAGCAATCACAATCGCTGTTAACTCCTACGCCGTAAAGCTGGTTTACAAGGAAAAAACCGGCAAGGCATTTCTGGCGGGAGCTGTTTGGAGCGTTGCAACGTGGATAATCGGACTGGCGATAGGCGCAATACTCGTAGGGATTGCAGCGGCTGTTTACCTCGGAACAGGCGCAGCAGGCGGACTTGCCTGAGAATCATTTCCTGCTTTTCTTCACCAAAATCTGCCCTTTCTTCTGGAAGAACAAAATGTAAACTATGGGAAGAATTCCCGCAGTGTTAAAGACTGCTATGACAATGAACCATGCAAGCTGGCTGTTCCTTGCTGACTTCCAGAAGGCTATCGCTTTCCATACCGCTTCCCACACGCCTATGACAACAAGAAAAGAAAGAAAAGCATTCCCTAAGGTTTCGTAAGCCATTTTTACTTCCTTGCCTTCTCTATCTTGTGCTTTAGCAGTGCGTCAAGCGACTGGTCATTAATCTGAATAACTTTCCACCTGACGCCGGGAATGTCGCCCTTTGAGCGCCCCATCCTACCGCCAATGCACTCAATCAAAACCTCATCATGCTCGTCAACCAGCTTTGAAGCGCCATCGCCAGGGCAGAAGGCAGTAACCTGCCTGCCGTTCTTTACAAGCTGAACCTTTACGCACTTCCTCATGGCAGAGTTAGGCTGCTTTGCCTCAAACTGAACCTTCTCAAGAACAATTCCTTTTGCCTGCCACGCCCCCTCAAGAGGGTCTGAACGCGCCTTCATCTTAAGGGTGCGAACCACAAAAGCGTGCTGGCTCCACCGATACTTGCTGCGGTTCTTTACAAGACTGCTTCCGGCATTCAAGCCGCGCGCCCTTTTCGCCATATGAACAAGGATTCGGGGGGGATTCTTAAATGTATCGCAACTAAAGAATACAGGTTATAGAAAAGCTTCAGAACGCTGAATAATTACTATTTTTGACAAGTTGTTTATAAATGAAATAAGAGAATATTGACAACTAATCACATCACCTAATTCGGCACTATACAATTGGAAATCAGGGCAACAATAATGTTTTTATAGAGAAACACACCCCCACAGCAGAATATGGCGCTAAAAGCAGTTGAAAAAGTAACAATTGACGATTTACTTGGGCAGCTAAATAATGCGGATGACTTCTCAGCCTTCCTGCAGCGAACTATTGTTGATGGCAGCCCGACGCAAGAAATAAAAGGCCACGAAGATAAGCCCGCAGGAGTAGTTAGGGACCTTTACTGCGCTTTGCTTGACAATAAGGCTATGAGGGGGCAGCTTGACGCTTTTGAGGAAGCCGCATTCAGAATTTTACTTGACCAAAGCCAATACTTTGCTAAGGCTTATGACAAAGAGTTTGTTGGCGTCCACATACGTAGAGGGATAGCAGAAGCAGTCATAAGAAATGCGAAAGGCGCCATTACTTCTCCAAATCTCAAATCAGGAAAATGGGCAGAGATTATTAAGCCGCATATTGACCTCGAGGGGATTGCTTCAGGAAAGGTTCTGTATGAGCCCGAAAAACCTCGTGAAGATGGTGTAAACATGAAATTCGTGCACCAGCGAGTATTGGCCAGTATGATGTTTGCAGTTCAAACTAAAGAGGGCCGTGTAGGAGAATTCTGGGAAAAGATTGCAGGCAACCCGTCTTTTCTGGAAATAAAATTTAGTTCAGTTCTCTGTCAGGGCGGCGATGCAGAGCCGCTTGTTCCCGGGCTAATAAAATTTTATAACAGTTATTATTTAGGGTGGGCAGTATTTCATGCGCGTAAATCACCTATTC
>CAZBPE010000111.1:0-3648 GCA_964493685.1 uncultured Methanosarcinales archaeon | reverse complement strand
CGAGCGCCTCAGCCTGATAAAGCAGGTAGGCGAGGAAATAATAACAGAATCAGAGCTTAAGGAACTTCTTGAAACAAAAAAGCGCCCGATAGCTTATGATGGATTTGAACCATCAGGCCAAATGCACATAGCTCAGGGAATTCTCAGGGCAATCAATGTCAACAAGATGATAAAAGCCGGAGTCAATTTCAAGATGCTGGTGGCAGACTGGTTTGCTTGGATGAACAACAAATTAGGAGGCGACCTTGACAAGATAGGAACGACCGGCGACTATTTCATAGAGATGTGGAAAGCATGCGGCATGGAAGTTGAAGGCGTCAACTTCGTTTGGTCAAAGGAAATAGTAAGAGAGGAAGGGCACTGGAAGACCACCATAGAAATTGCCAGAAATTCCACCGTGCAAAGAATCCTGAGAACCTCTCAGATAATGGGCAGAAAAAGCACAGATACGCTAAGCGCAGCCCAGATAATCTATCCCTGCATGCAGGCAGCAGACATATTCCACCTCAAATGCGACATTACGCAGCTTGGAATGGACCAGCGCAAGGTAAACATTCTGGCAAGGGAAATAGGGCCCAAGATTGGCTTCTGGAAACCGGTAATAGTAAGCCACCACATGATACTCGGCCTGCTTGAGCCCAAATCAGCCTACAAAGACTCAGGCGACAGGCTGCTCGATTTGAAAATGTCCAAGTCAAAGCCAGACACTGCAATATTCATGACAGACTCGGAAGAAGACGTTAAAAGAAAAATATCAAAGGCATACTGCCCTGAGAAAACAGTCAAGGAAAACCCAATGCTCGAATACTGCAAATACATCATCTTTGAAAAGGCAGAGTCACTCAACATAAAGCGCCCTGAAAAATTTGGAGGAGACCTGAGCCTTGAAAGCTATAAAGAGCTTGAGAGCCTTTACAGCAACGGAAAGCTTCATCCGGCTGACTTGAAAACTTCTGTTGCGGCAGAGATAAACAATCTCCTTGAGCCGGTAAGAAAGCACTTCTCAGCAAATGCAAAGGCAAGAAACCTCGCAGAGCAGGTAAAAAGCTTTGAAGTTACGCGCTGACAAAAGATTTTTATAATAATCTTCTCGGAAAATAAACATGGTAAGCACTTCCTTCAGCCCGGCAATTGAAGAAGAGCGGGCTGCTGAAGCAGACGAAACGATCCTGTTAAAACAATCGATGCAATTTCTCCAAGCTGCTTTACAGCAACTGGTCAACACCGAAAATGAATTCCCTAAAGGACGCAAAGCCTCATCACAGGAGTTTCAGTCAATAGCTTACCAGATGGCTGGGCATTTTGCTCAAGCCGGCATTGAAATAGCTTCAGCCATCACAAAACTCAAAAACTCCCTTTTCGATGAGGGAAGGCTGCGCGATGTGGCTTATGCTGTTTATAACCGCGCAAGAACAGCCGGAGACGTCCGAATAACTTCTCTCGAAAGCAAAACAATAAATCTTGCAAAACGCCACGGAAATACAATCACAGATATCATAAGCAAACTTGAAACAATAAAAAATTATCTCGAAAAAATTAAGGACATCTTCCCAAACGATTTTGGAAACAAATACTTTAATCTGGACAACATAAGAAAAGTCTCAATAAACGAACTTGGAACCGTCATAAACCAAATAAATGGCTACGTAAAAGGACTCAACCGCCTTTTCAAGATTTTTAACATGGCTGAAGGCAAAAAGCCGTTCTGGAAACTCTGGTGAATTTTTTCCTAATAAATAACATTCCACTGCTCCCTGACTGGTGGTTCTTGACAAACTTTATAAATTGCCGCTTTATCTTTTCATTATGGATCTCGATCTCGCTGAATTTGCCGTCAATCATGCTATCAAGCTCGGCGCAAAATACGCTGACGCGCGCCTTGAAACGACAAGCAAGAACGAGTTCATTCTTAAGAACGGCGTGCCGCAGATGGCAGGCTTTGAAAGGGTGCAGGGCATAGGCATAAGAGTCAACGCAGGCGGCTGCTTCGGCTTCGTATGCACCAACAAGACCGAAAAAGAAAAAATAATGGAAGCTGTTAAGAAAGCAGTGAGGGTAACGTCAGCAGCAAGCCGCATTGCAGACTCCGCTGAAATGTCTGAAGAGCCGGTCCAAACTGCAAATTACGAAGTAAAGCAAAAGATAAACCTTGAGGAGTTGTCGCCTAAAGACAAGCTTAACGTTCTGTTTGAGATTGAAAAGGCAATCGCATCAACCAAGGTTGACGTTCCAGGAAGATTCTTCTCAATGTCTGACTTTTACACTGAAAAATATTTTGTCAGCAGCGAGGGGGCAAAAATACTTTCAAAAATACCACGCGTCGACTTCTGGCATTTCATAACAATAAGCGACTCGGGAAAAACCTCCCAAAGGTACTGGCAGTACGGAGACGCGGGAGGATTTGAAAAGATACTCAACAGGAACTTCCCCGAGCTCCTTAAGAGCGAAGTCCTGAAAATGGACGAGAACATGAAAAAAGGAGTGAAGCCGCCAAAGGAAAAAATTGACGTTGTTGTTGCTCCACAGGTAACAGGCATAATGGTTCATGAGTCCGTAGGGCACCCTTACGAAGCAGACCGCGTCATTGGAAGGGAAGCGGCACAGGCAGGCGAGACTTTCATAAAGAAGGACATGCTCAGCACAAGAATAGGAAGCAGCGCCGTAAACATCTTTGACGACCCGACAATTGAAGGAAGCTTTGGGCACTACCTTTACGATGATGACGGCGTAAAGGCAGGAAAAAGGCATTTGATTAAGAACGGAATAATCAACGAATTTCTCCACAACAGAAGCACGGCAGCAGCAATGGGAACAAAAAGCAACGGAGCCGCAAGGGCAACAGGATTCGACCGCGAGGCAATTGTAAGAATGGCAAATACCTATGTTGGCGAAGGCGACTGCACTGAAGAGGAGCTGATAGAGGGCGTAAAGCACGGCATATTCATGAAAAACTTCACAGAATGGAACATAGACGACAAGCGCCTCAACGCAAAATACACGGGAGCAGAATGCTACATGATAATCAACGGAAAGCTAATGGAGCCGGTGCTGGTGCCAGTGATAGAGATATCAACGCCTGCGCTGTGGAGCTCGATTGACGCCACGGCAAAAAACACAGAATACCATTCAGGAACCTGCGGAAAGGCAGAGCCGATGCAGGCGATACCTGTGTGGTTCGGCGGGCCGTCAATGAGAATAAGAAGCATAAGGCTGGGGAACAGGGAATGACGCGACACAATGAAAACAAGCAGCGCATAGCGGCATCGCTTATGGACAAGTTCGTAAAGGCGGGAGCAGACGACGCCATAATAAGCATCAACGAAAGCGACTCAGAGCAAATCAAGTTCGCAAACAGCAAAATAGCGACAACGCAAAGCTGGGAAACAGCAAAGGCAAGCGTTTTCATAGCAGTAAAAAAGTGCCTTGTCGCAACAACAATAAAGGACTTCTCGGAACATGCAGTTAACGACTCAATATCGAGAATAATGAAGTTCGCAAACGCAATAACTCCAAACAAGGACTACAACGGCATTGCTGAAGGGCCTTTCAACTACCGCGAGGTTGAAGAAGCATTTGACCCGAAAATTCCGGAGCTAAACGAGAAATCGGTTGACATCACCGAAGCAGCCCTTAACGCAGCCGAAAAGG
>CAZBPE010000110.1:0-3674 GCA_964493685.1 uncultured Methanosarcinales archaeon | reverse complement strand
GGAAGGAAGTCAAGTTCACTGCAAGAATACTCGGGGTAAAACCGACTGAGGCGCACTCGAAGGCGTGGAGAAAAATTTATGTTAAACTTTCAAGCGGCAAAATGAGCCTCAAGCAATACCACAGCGGGTTGGAAAAGATATTCAGGAAAAAGCTGCCTGTAAATTTTGAAGGGAAATTTTCTTCATTTGAAATGGCCAAAGAGAAAGGAATTCCTGAACTTCTAAAGAAACTAAAAGCAAACGGCTGCAAGACCGGCGTTCTGACAAATTACTATTACGGCTGGGCTGTCTCTGCGTTGAAGAGGATAAATGCTTTCGGGCATATGGACGTTATTGCAGTATCTTCACAAATAAAAGCCAGAAAGCCGTCAAAAAAGGCCTATATGGCGGCAGTAAAGATGCTTGGCTGCAAGCCACAGGAATGCCTATACATTGGAGACTCGCTTGATGATCTGGAAGGCGCCAGAAAAGCAGGGCTTAGGACAATGTTTATCCGGGACAAGGAACCTGAAGCGCCGGGACACGATAAAATCAACAGGTTGCCTGGCATTTTGAGGATTATGAAATGAAAGAGCAAAAAATTAGGAAAGTGCTCCTTATCGGCTCGGGAGCTCTGACTATAGGTCAAGGTGGCGAGAGCTTAATTCGTCAATACGAATAAGCCGCATATTTGACTATAGCGGAGCACAGGCTGAAAAGGCACTGAAGGAACTTGGAATTGAAGTAATACTAGTAAATCCAAATATTGCTACATGCCAAACTGATACTCCGATGGCTGACAAAATATACTTCCTTCCAATCACGCCATACTTTGTTGAAAAGGTGATTGAAAAGGAAAAGCCCGACGGCATACTTCTCGGATTTGGTGGACAAACGGCATTAAACTGCGGCGTAGCTCTACATGACAGTGGCGTGCTTGAAAAATATGACGTCGAGGTGCTCGGAACGCCTATCGAAACAATAAAGGCAACCGAAGACAGGGCATTGTTTGTCGAGAAGCTCTCCGAGATTGGACTTAAGACGCCAAGAAGCTTTGCAGTAACGACAGTTGAAAAGGCGATTGCCGCAGCGAATGATATCGGTTATCCTATCATGATACGCTCCGCATACGCTTTAGGAGGCTTGGGAAGCGGCAGGTGCAGGAACAAGGAAGAGCTTAAAGAAGCTGCAGAGAGGGCTTTCTCCCAGACAAAGCAGATTCTAGTTGAGGAATACCTCAACAAGTGGAAAGAGGTAGAGTATGAGGTGGTTCGCGACGCTTACGACAACTGCATAACAGTCTGCAACATGGAAAACCTTGACCCGATGGGCATACACACAGGAGACAGCATAGTGGTTGCGCCATCGCAAACGCTCACAAACAGCGAGTACCACAAGCTGAGGGAAATAGCAATCAGGCTGATAAGGCACCTTGGAATCGTCGGGGAATGCAACATACAATACGCGCTTGAGCCGAAAAGCGAAGACTACAGGATTATAGAAGTGAATGCGAGGCTATCAAGAAGCTCTGCGCTCGCAAGCAAGGCAACAGGCTACCCTCTGGCTTTCGTTGCAGCGAAGCTGGCGCTTGGCTACCCGCTGACTGAGATAAGGAACTCAATAACCAAGAAGACAATCGCCTGCTTTGAGCCTTCGCTTGACTACGTTGTTGTAAAGATGCCACGATGGGACTTAAAGAAGTTCAGGCACGTTTCGCGAAACATAGGAAGCCAGATGAAATCCGTCGGGGAAGTGATGGCAATAGGCAGGAAATTCGAGGAGGCGCTGCAGAAGGCAGTCAGGATGACTGACATTGGAGCGTTGGGAATTGTCTGCAACGACTTTGAATACGACGTTGAAAAAGAGCTGGCAAGCCCGAGCGACGAAAGGATATTTGCAGTGGCGGAAGCTATAAAAAAGGGCTACAGCTGCGAGGAGATTGAAAAGCTAACAGGAATTGACAAATGGTTCCTTTACAAGATGAAAAACATTGTTGAGATGGAAGAAAAGCTGAGGAAAACAAGATTTGGCAGCATCAGCAGAGAAACACTTCTTGAAGCGAAACAGCTCGGCTTCTCCGACAAACAACTGTCGCTGATTTTCGGGAATGATTGCACGGATGTCAAGAAGAAAAGGGACGAACTCGGGATAAAGCCGGTTGTGAAGCAGATTGACACGCTGGCAGCCGAATTCCCTGCAATGACAAACTACCTTTACTTGACATATAACGGAAGCGAGGATGACATAACTTTTGGCGAGAAGAAGAAAGTGATTGTGCTCGGAAGCGGAGTATACAGAATAGGAAGCAGCGTGGAGTTTGACTGGTGCTGCGTGAATGCCGTTTTTGCCCTCAAGGACATGGGCTACAAGACGATAATGATAAACTACAATCCCGAAACAGTATCAACTGACTACGACGTTTGCGACAAGCTCTATTTTGACGAGATTTCATTTGAAACAGTGTCAGAGATTTACGAGAAGGAAAAGCCTGATGGCGTCATAATATCAATGGGCGGGCAGATACCAAACAACATAGCGATGAAGCTTGAAAAAAGCGGAGTTAAGATACTCGGAACAGCCGCAAAGAGCATAGACAGCGCAGAGGACAGGCACAAGTTCTCCCAGCTCCTTGATGAACTCGGGATAGAGCAGCCGCTATGGCAGGAACTCACAGACTACGAGGCAGCCAAGAAGTTTGCTGAAAAGGCGGATTACCCTGTCCTCGTAAGGCCTTCCTATGTGCTCAGCGGAGCGGCAATGAGCGTGGCATTCACCGACGCTGACCTTGAAACATATCTGACAAGAGCTTCAAAGGTAAACATGGAACACCCTGTCGTTATGAGCAAGTTCATGGTCAATTCAAAGGAGATAGAAATAGACGCTGTTGCAAGCGGCGGAAAGATAATTGCTGAGGCGATAACCGAGCACGTTGAAAACGCAGGCGTGCACTCGGGAGATGCGACAATGATTTACCCTGCAAACGGCCTTTACGATGAAACGATTGCAAAGGTTAAGAAAATATCATCTGCCGTTGCTGAAAAGCTGAAAATAACAGGGCCTTTCAACATACAGTTCCTTGCAAAAGACAACAACGTAAAAGTAATAGAATGCAACCTGCGCGCGTCAAGAAGCTTCCCTTTCATCTCAAAAGTCGGAAAAAGAAACATGATTGAACTTGCAACAAAGGCAATAATGGGCAAGGAGGCGAAGAACGCAACTTTGACGCTAAGCCACGTCGGAGTCAAGTCCCCGCAGTTCTCATTCTCAAGGCTGACCGGAGCAGACCCCGTGCTTACCGTAGAGATGTCATCAACCGGCGAGGTTGCGTGCCTCGGAAAGAGCGTCCACGAGGCATTCCTGAAAGCGCTGATTGCCGCAGGATTCAGACTACCTGAAAAAAACATACTGGTAAGCCTCGGCGGAACAGAGAACAAGGAAAAGTTCTCCGAACACGCAAGGAAGCTGAAAGAGCTCGGCTACAGCATATTCGCAACCCAAAACACGTCATTTTTCCTGAAGGAGAAGGGAATTGAAAACACAATGCTCCATAAAGTCCACGAGGACAAGTTGCCAAACATAAAGGGATACCTGAATAAGGACAGGATTGACCTTATAATAAACATCTCGGGAAAATACACTGAAAGCGAGCTGTCCGACGGCTACTTCATAAGGAGAAAGGCTGCGGACTTCGCCAT
>CAZBPE010000109.1:1680-3694 GCA_964493685.1 uncultured Methanosarcinales archaeon | reverse complement strand
ATGTGCTAATTATGAAACTGCCCACGAAAAAGACCTAATTATGCAACACCGCATGATGCGCTGCAATTGGAGTTGCTGCTCTCCCATAACCAACATCGTAAAGGATAGATTCATATGAGTCAAGCAATGCATTGAGGTTTGCTTCAAGCATTGTTTTTGCCACGCCGACAGTTGTTATTATTTTTCCATTGCAACTAAATTTCCGAAAGGTTTATATACATATGTTTGTTACATATGTTTGATGAGTATGTTTGGCGAGAATTATAAGGGCCTAAGAATAGTTGTAAGCGACTCGGCGATGCGGGAATTAATGAAAGAGGAAAAAACATTATATGATGTTGTTGAGGTTTTAGAGCATGGCTATGATGCGCCCAGAAAAAGAAAAGGAGGCACAGTTGAAAAATGGCTGGATAAAGGCAACAAGACATTTAATGCTGTTGTTGCGCAGGATTATAATGAGATAATGAAAGAAGATTGCTGGGTGCTAATACATTTTGGAAAGTTTAGAAGGAGGAAATTAAAATGAAATGCCACAAATGCGGTAAAAAGATGGAATTTGTTAAAGGAATGAAATTTAATGAATACCCCATAGACGGGTGGAAATGCTCCTGTGGTGAAGCTTATTACGAACCAGAACAAGCACAGAAGATTCTGTTATTGAATAAATTGAAGAAAGAAAAAATACGAGCCAAACTAGGAAAAATCAGAAGTAATTTAATATTAAGACTGCCTAGGGATGTTGAGTCTGCTTTAGACTTGCAGAAGGGAGAAGAAGTTCTTATACAAGTTGAAGGCAAAGGGTTTAAGATTTTACCGGCATAGGTGAAATTGAGGGACCCTAGCCAATTTAGCTTAGTGGGCAACTGAAGCAAATAGAGCCGATGGCAAAAGAAGGAGCGGCGCCTCAAGCCTTCAGCTTCTCAGAAACCGCCTTGTCGCTGAGGATTGCGGAATTGCCTGAAGGGTCATCTATGATTATTTTTGCGGTTTCCTCGCCCCACATTACGCGGTTGATTTTCTTGATAAGGTTCTTTGCCTTCTTAATTGCATCATCGTCCTCTTCAGTGTCGCGAACCGCCTCAACCTGCTGCTTCACTCTTTTGAGAAGCCCCTCGACGTTTGTAACGTAGCCGTTGCTGCCCTCTCCCGGCTCAATGTCCGCAATGTAGGGAATCTTAACCTTTCCCTGCGATGACCTTACAATCCTGATGCTCATGTCCTTATCGCCGGAAACTTCTATTGAGACTTTTACCGGCTCGCGATGCTCAACAGACTCCACGTCAGACTTGTGGAACTTGCATGAAGAGCACGTCATTGAAAAAAGCGCAACTTTCCCAAAGTAGGGAATGTCGTCCTCGCGCTCAGAAAGCGAGAGAGTCGTTGAATTGCACACTGGGCAAGTTTCGCCGGTAATGACGCCGCCATCGTCTTCAGGAGCGTTTTGCTTAGCCATGTGAGCTGAATTCTCCGGAATTTAATTTAAAAAGTTTGTGGTGAAAGATTCATTTTATTTTTGCGCCGTCGCCAATCGCCGCAACCACATCGCCTGTTTTGGTTTTGAGCATCCTGTCGCCGTAAAAGACGCGCTTGCCCTCCACGGAAAGGCTAAGCGAGTAAAAGGAGTCTATGCTTATCTGGCTTTCTGAGGACGCCAACCCCTCTGCAAAAACAGAATCGCCCTGCTGAGCCTTTGGAGCTGAGAGAATTTCAATCCGCCCGTCCTTCTCTGCTGCAAGAAGCATGCCGTTGCTCTCAACGCCGCGTATGACTGCTGGCTTGAGGTTGGTGACAACAACAACATTCCTGTTAAGCAAATCCTCCTTTGAATAGGTTCCTTTCAGCCCGGCAACGAGAGTCCTTGATTCGGCGCCAAGGCCAACCTTAAGCACGTAAAGCTTTTCAGCGTCAGGGTGGTCTTCCACTGACTCTATCGCTGCAACCTTCAGGTTTGCAGGGAACAGCTCAGCTCCAAGCGACGGCGTTTCCTCAAGGTTTGCAAAAATTATCCTTGCCA
>CAZBPE010000109.1:1024-1639 GCA_964493685.1 uncultured Methanosarcinales archaeon | reverse complement strand
TGAAAGGCTGAAGTCAACGTCCTTGAATGAAAGGCTATCAAGCGCGAGCTGCTTCTGGATTTTAAGCGAGAAATTCGGAAGTATTGGATAGAGGACTATGGAAAGGTTCTTGACGATGTTGGCAGCCAGCGTCAGGACTTCATGGCAGCGCGATTTGTCCGACTTAATCATCTTCCAAGGCTCGTTGTCCTGAAGGAACTTATTGCCAAGGCTGCTCACCTCAAGAATTTCCTTTACAGCCTCGCGGCAATTGAAGCGCTCTTCAAACCTTGACTGAAGCGTGGCAGCAAAGATAGAGTCCTTTCCTGACTTCGGAATCCGGCCAAGCTTTGAGTCAAAGTTCCTGTTGATGAAATTCAATGTCCTGTAGATGAAATTGCAGATGTTTGAGACAAGCTCGCTGTTGATTTTTGTCTGGAAGTCTGAAAAGTCAAGGTTAATGTCTGACGAAGTCCTTGAGAGGTTTGATGCGTAATAGAAACGGATGAGCTCAGGCTCATGCTTTTCAAGATACTCGCGCGCCGTGAAGAAGTTGCCGCGCGACTTGGACATCTTATCGCCATTTATCATCAGGTGCCCGTGCACCACTATGTCCGAAGGCAGGCTGTAATTGAC
>CAZBPE010000109.1:0-1014 GCA_964493685.1 uncultured Methanosarcinales archaeon | reverse complement strand
GAACAGGAGATGGAAGTAAATGATGTCCTTGCCAATGAAATGGATGATTTCCGCATCAGGCGATTTCCAGAATTCCTCAGCAGTCTTCTTTAGCTTGTCAAGGGCATATTTCTCGGTTGCTGCTATATAGCCTATGGGCGCGTCAAGCCAGACGTAGTAATACTTGTTAATCTCGCCCGGAATCCTGAAGCCGAAGTAAGGGCCGTCCCTTGTTATGTCCCAGTCCTCCAAGCCGGAGTCAATCCAGCTCAAGACAAAATTCTTTATCTCCTGCTGAATTCTGGCGTTGCCCAAAAGCCATCCCCTCAGCTTGTCTGAAAACTGGCTTAGCCTGAAAAAATAATGAATGGATGTTTTCCTTACCGGCGCTGAGCCGCAGATTGAGCATTTCGGCTCTATCAGGTCAACAGGCTTGTAGACTGAGCTGCATTTCTCGCACTGGTCGCCATACTGGTCAACCGCCTCGCACTTGGGGCAGGAACCCCTCACAAACCTGTCGGGGAGAAAGCGCTTGTCCTTCTCGCAGTAAGTCTGCTCAACCATCCTGTCATATATCAAGCCCTTCTCCTTAAGCGTCTTGAAAAAGAAGTCGCTGTATTTCTGGTTCTCGCTGCTGTTGGTTGAGTGATAGACATCAAAGCTGACAAGAAAATCCTTGAAGTCGGCAACGTGCAAGCCATAGTAGCGGGAAATAAGCTCCTCAGGCTTTATCCCTTCCTTTGAAGCGGCAATCTCAATAGGCGCGCCGTGCGCGTCATCAGCGCAGGCAAAAACAACGTCATTTCCTGACATTCGCAGGAATCTCGCAAAGATATCAGCCTGAACATACTCCACCATGTGCCCGAGATGAAGAGGGCCGTTGGCGTAAGGAAGGGCTGCGGTTACAAGAAATCTTTTCTGCTGTTTTGAAGCCATAATGAACGAGGAAAGAAATCGGTTTAAATAGTTTGTTGATAAAGCTGCGGTGTTGCATAATTAGGTCTTTTTCGTGGGCAGTTTCATAATTAGCACATT
>CAZBPE010000108.1:3423-3779 GCA_964493685.1 uncultured Methanosarcinales archaeon | reverse complement strand
CAGAACCCCCACTCATCAGAGATGAGTGGAATTCTGTTGTTTAAAACTCCTCGAACTCCTGGATGCCTTTGAGGTAGCCTTTTTTCTTAATCCACTGTATCTGGGCTTTTGAGTACTTGTAAAGTATGTCGCCTTTCTCGTCTCCTCCGAGCTCCCATGGCTCGACAAGGACAGTGTCGCCTTCCCTCACCCACAGGCGCCTCTTGAACCTTCCTGGAATCCTGCACAGGCGCATCTTGCCGTCAAGGCACCTCACCCTCATTCTTGTTCCGCCTAGGCGCTGGTCAACGAGCCCGAACATCTGGCTTCCTCTCGGCAGCTTGGTGCGTCCAATCTCTGCCTCGTATGCCGCCTGC
>CAZBPE010000108.1:0-3390 GCA_964493685.1 uncultured Methanosarcinales archaeon | reverse complement strand
GAGGAAAACACCGATGTTGTTATATAAATGTTTTGAATGCCGCTAAATGCGGATTCTATCTCTTTAGCTTGAGAATTTCCGTCATGTTAACTACCGGCTTAGGGAACTTTTCATAGTCGTCTATCAGGCGCGGGCATGCCGTGCTGACAAAGCATTCTATGAAAGGGAAGTTCTCAAGCTGGCTGAAGTCAAGCGTGTCAAATGCGAGATGATAAAACTTCTTTTCAGGGAACTTTTTCTCGAGCGAATTTATGACGCCTGAACTAGCCTGCACTCCGGCCTGCCCTGCTTTTGTGCTTATGAGGACGCCTACCCTCTCCGAGTGAAGAAACTTCGTTACAGCAGCCTTTTCGTGCCTCTTTATGAGCTCGGCTTCTGAATGCGGCAGCTTCCTGAAATCTTTTGAGAAAGGATTGTAGATGTAGACGTCTTTTTCGCTGCCAAGCAGCAGCGCTTTAGGGTGAAATAAGCCGTCGCCAACATAGAAGAAAGCGTCAGCTGCAGGAAATTCCAGCTTAATGTGGCTGCAGCCGAGAATCTGCCCACCGTATTTTGCATGAGCTCCCTTGACAACCGAAACTGTTTTCCCTGCCGCCTCAAGCTGTTTCTTTAGAAAACTAAGCTGACTGATGAACTGCACGTCCGTTGCCATGCAGACTTTTTGCGGCAGTTCAACAAACAATTTTTTTGGCAGCGTTACCTTCTCTTTCGCCAGCGCTTCAACAAACATCAGTTTCATAGGGATTAGGAATAAAGGGCTGTTTAAAAGCCTTTACACCCTTCGCCAAAAAGAGCTCATTCTCAATTAGAACTCCAGCTTGTTAACCCAGTCAGGAACCGTTCCATCTTCAACTTTATCGTATTGCGGCCAATAAGGTTTGATATCAATTACGGGAGTGCCATCCAAAATATCCAAGCCTTTTACTTTTATCTTATTCCTTGAGGGCGGTGTTGTATAACATAATCCTTAATTTTGTCCATCCAATAAACAATAATTACGTGGGAATACTCGTCTATTCCCTTTAATGCTTCTGTAAATTTCTCGTCTACTATTATTTCAGAGATTTCATCAGCAAAATTCCCAAATCTTGGCTCCTTAATATTGTTCTTTACAAAGCCTACGGGCTTTAAATTAATTTCATCCATAAAAGCTTCATTTGTCTTAGGCTTTATAAATGTTTTTTTCCCTTGGCAAAGTCAACTCATCCGTGTTTTCTCTGCCGTTTAACTGCCAAGCTCCTTTTCTCTCCCCTTAACTTGCGTGGGGAGGGTAAAAGGAGCGGTGGAGGAAAGACGTCAGCGCCACAATCAACTTGACATTACCTTTTCCCTTAACAGTTCATATGCACAATCCAACAGAAAACTATATAAGGCATTCTGGGGAAAGTGATGGCATGGCTGATGAGCTGAAAAGGGGGTTTGGCTACTGGACTATCCTTTCCCTTTCAATTGGCGCTTTGCTTGGGACAACGCTTTTTTTCGGGACGCCGATAGGCGCAAAATATTCGGGAAACCTTCTCATTGTCGCGTGGATAATCCTTTCTGTTATTGCGCTGTACATTGCTTCGATATTCGGCGAGCTTACTGCGATGTTTCCGAAGGCGGGAGGCGCTTATGAGTTCAGCAAGCAGGCTTACGGCAAGTTCCTGTCATTCATAATAGCGTGGACTGCGTGGCTTTTCGGGAGCATGTCCACGGTGATTATAGTAATTGCCGCGGTACATTCTCTCAACCTGGGCTTGAGCCAGTTTGGGAGTTTTTTGCTTAGCGTGGCAATCATAGCGGCTCTTAACATGGTGGCTTATCTCGGCGCTGAAGCGAGCTCGTTCCTGCTTCTGTTGCTTGCAGTGATAATGGTTGGAATTCCCCTCGCCATAATAATAAAAGGCTTTTCGATAGTAAATCCTGCCAATTTCACGCCTTTCATTACGCACAAGTTCTCTTCTGTTTTCGTGACGCTTTTCTTCATGGCAGAGGCGTATTTCGGCTGGGAAGCAGCGACATACCTTGCTGAGGAGACTAAGGACCCAAAAAGGGTTATACCTAAAGCGATACTGCACGCAACTGCAATAATTGCAGTCATCGGGCTGCTTATGATAACGGTAACCCTTGGAATCATCCCTTGGCAGCAGCTTGCTGGCTTGACTGCTCCGGTTAACGAGCTTGCGGGGATTCTTTACGGAAATGCAGGGAGCCTGATTGTCGTTATAGGGATTTTCCTTGCGCTTACGGGAACTGCTGCCGCGACTGTCCTCTCAATGCCGCGCCTCCTTCTTGCGCTTGCCCGCGACAGCCTTTTCCTTGGGCAGTTCAAAAAGCTTCACCCAAGATTTAAAACTCCGCACAACGCAATACTCTTCCAGACGGTAATGCTCGTAATGCTGCTCCTTCTTGGCCTGGCCAACTATGTTTTGCTGCTTGAGCTGCTAATACCTCTTGGAGCTGTACTTTATGTTTCAATGATAATTGCGGTTGTTGTGCTTCGCAGGAAGATGCCATCGCATGAAAGGCCGTTCAGGGCTCCATTCATCAAAGCCGGCTCGTTTTTGTCTGTTCTGTTTTTTGCAGGGATAATTGTAGCTTGGCTCTATGCAGTGCCTGGCTCGGATATTCCGTTTCAGACCAGCCTTTCCCTAATCCTGCTCGGCGTGCCTCTTTACATCATGGTTGAGCTTTACTACGACCCGAAGATGATAACGCACATTAATGACGTGTTTGCCTACGCAACATTCTTCCTCCAGAAAGTGACAGGGAGCGGCAAGTCAACAAGAAGAAAGGTTCTCAATTTTCTTGGAAGCGTGAAAGGCAAAACGATTCTTGAATACGGTTGCGGGGTCGGGAGCCTGACGCTCAACCTTCTGGAAGCAGTGGGCCCTTCGGGAACCGTCTACGCAACCCATTTTGCCAAGAACAATGTGAAGATAACGAGGAAAAGGGTTGAAGTAAAGAGGTGGGAAACTGAACGGTGGATTTACGGGAACGCGAAGGTGATTCACGACCCCGAGCAGATGAAGCGCGTTCACCCCGACATAGGATACGCCGACTCAGTCGTTTCCATAGGCATTCTGGGTTATGTTCAAGATCTGAAAAAGGTGCTGAAAGAGATGTACGCGATAATGCCTGTTGGCGGGAAGATTTGCTTTGTTGAGCACAGCGACTTCTTCCACCTCCTGCCGAACGTTGAATGGCTGTCAAGCGACAGGTACATAGAGCGCCTTTTCAGCGAAGCAGGCTTTTCGGTGAATGTAAAAAGGGAAACAGGCTTTTTCTGGAACACGATATATGTTTACGGAACAAAGCTTACGAGAGGAACGCTCTACATATAGAAAAGGTGAGCAACGAAGCTGTGAAGAGTTCTTGCCTTGCCTAACCATAAATATTCTTCCTGTG
>CAZBPE010000107.1:0-3806 GCA_964493685.1 uncultured Methanosarcinales archaeon | reverse complement strand
AGGGCGCTTGAAGCTCCTTACGCTAACCAAAAAGGGCAGCGACGTGGCAGAGCACCTTGACACGATAAGAACCATTCTTCCTTGACGGCATAAGACGATTCTTTAAGGCTTTTGCTAAAAATAGAAGCAATTAAGGGGACTATTCAAGAACAAGCGAGTCCAAATTAGAATCTATCTCATCAAGCGAAGCTGTGTCCAAATCAGATTGTATCTGCTCTGCTGTCGGCTCTGCAGCAGCTTCTCCGCCTGTTGTCTGCTGTTCAGGCGCTGTTTGCTTAGCAGTGCAGCCAACAAGCAGCAGCGCAAGAGCCACTATGCTAATTAGTGCCAGTGCCTTCATTTTCCTTCCTCATCATCTGAATCATTATCATCGGCTTCTTCGTCTTCTTCTATTGCTATCTCCTGCTTTTCAGAACACATCTCTCCGCCAAGCGCTTTTATTTCTTTCCTTATCTCGCCAAGCTTTTCGTTCGCTTCCTTGACTATGTCCCTCGCTTCCTTCGCGAGCTCTTTAGCCTTTTCAACCGCTTCTTTGTCCTCGGGGCTGAAGGCTTCCTTTGCCTCGCCAATCTTTTCCCTCGCCTTTTCTGTGAGTGAGGCGTATTCGTCAAGCTTTTTGTCAACTGAACTTGTATCAGTGCCCTGCTCCTCAAGCGAGCTTAGCGAGCAGTCTGCTTTCTTTTCAATTACTTCCATCCTGTGAATTGCGCCAGTAATCTGCGCCCTTATCATAGCGTTGGTGTGCTCTTCGCTTGCGTTCTTTATTCTTTTAACGGCTTTCTTCAGCTTTTCAATGGCTCTTTTCAGCTCTTCCTTTGTTGCTGCAGCGCCAATTTCTGCTTTTATGCCTTCAACATCTGCAAGAAGCGAGTCAATCTTAGCTATTCTTTCTGCAGCGTCCTCCTCTGCGATGTCCTGTGAGCCGCCGATGCGCTCCTTTACCTTGTCAAGGTGGTTTTTAACGCGCTCTGCGGCTTCCAGCGCAGCCTCTTTTGAGCGCTCAATTGCCTTTTCAGTGGCGTTGGCGCATTCTTCATCGTCAGGGTTTTCCCTGCATTCATTTAGCCGTTTCTTTGTTTCATTGGCTTTCTGCAGGCGTTCTTCGTATCTTTCTCTCAGCTTTCCCTCGTTTTCCTTTAACTGCTCGAAAGCCCTTTCAGACCTTTTCGCCTGCTCAATGGTAAGCGGCTTAAACCTGAAGCCCTCGTCGGCTTCAACGAACCTCGTCTTGTTCAGCCTTGCTTCAATCTCGCCAGGCGTGAGATTTGCAAGCTCATTTATTCTGCCTCTGCCAAGCTTTGCGATTTTTTCAAGCCCTTCCTTTTTCAGCTCTGCAAATTTTTTCAGCTTTTCAGGCTCTTCTGAAGAGAGCACTCTCAGCCTGTCCTGCCTTACGTCTTTCAGCTTTTCAGCATTCTCCGCCTTTAAGGAGGATATCCGCTCAAGCCTTTCAGGTCTTAGCTTTTCCAGCTTTGCCTTCGCATCGTCCCTGAGATTTGAAGATGATTCCTTTTTTATAATCTCTTTTTTCTCGTCTCTCTCCCTGACGATTGTTTTTTTCTCTTCAACAATCTCGCGTTTTTCATCCTTTAGCGTCTCTTTTGTCCTTTCATTTAAGTCTTCTTTCTTTTCGGAAATGCGCTTTTCGGCAGGCTTATCTTGTTTTTCTTTGGCTGCCACGCCTGCAGCGGTATTCCTCGCGTCCTTGTCTGTCGGAGTCAATTTGCTTTCAGCGCCTGAAGCGGCAGAATCATCGCTGTTATCGCCAGCTGCTAGCGCGAAAGGGAGGGCAACAACAAGAATGGATGCAAATAACCAGATTAGAAGCATTTTTCTCATAACCTAGAATATTGAATCGCAAGTATAAAAAGCTTGCTAAAAACTTGACTGTTAAGTTAGCGTCACCAAACAGCCTTCGCCAAATAAAGCGCAGTAAAGGACATAACCATAAAAGCTGATTGCGAGTTCAATAGCATAAATGACGTGCTGAAGATAGATGAGGAGGATGCCTGAAACATTATGGCTTGTTATAACCAGAATGATGCATCAAGCGTGAGACCATATCTCTTCCTGCCCCTACAATTTTTTGTGCGTTATAAACATGCCCCTCAATGATTCCTGCAGGATGCCCCCTACCAGTTTTATTCATGCGGCCAGTGCCGTCCCACACGAAAAAATTGAATGCAATGAGTGAGTAAAACATCATCTCACTTGGAAAATCTCCTCCATAAATACGCGGATAGATTAGAGGAGCTAATAAAAAAGAGAGACCTAAAAGGTCTTCAAAAATAACCGAACCGTGATTGTTTCTGACAGCTGCTTCAAGTCCGGAAAGCTTTTCAACTTCAGGGAACCTTTGATGCACAGCTTCAAAAACACCTGAAGAACTTCTTGAAGGAAGAGACGCAATTAGCGGAGCAGCTAGGCCATAATATCCTACGTTGACAATGCCTCTGCCAATCTGCCTGAGCTTTAGACTGTCAGAAATACTCATAAGCAAAACTTACGTTCTTTCCTTTTTATATTTTATGTGCAAATCCCGCCAGCGCACTAAAAACCAAAAGTGTTAAATACAAGCGTTATAATTGTTTTTTTAAGATGCTTATTAAACAATTCATGGTGGTTTTATGTTTGTTGTTGAGAAGGGGAAGGATGGCGTTTTGTCGCTTCCTGCGGTTGCAATTGAGCCTAAGGATGCAAGGAGCTTAAGCTCTGAGCTTGCGGTTAAGATAATCATATTGCTATCGTCAAAGCCGATGTATCCTGTGGAGATTGCGCGCGAGCTTAGGGTGCACGAGCAGAAAGTCTACTACCACATCCGCAACCTTGAAAAGGCAGGCATAGTCAGGGTTGTCAGGGAGGAGGGCAGGCAGGGGGCCGTGGCAAGGTATTATTCTGTTGAGAAGCCTGCTGTCGTCGTGAAATTCAAGGAGCTTGAGCCTACCCAGAAGATTTTCCAGTTCAAGTCTGATTCGGATTTTCTTGAGCCTTTCATAAAGGATGGAAGGCTTGACGCGCTGATTGTTGTTGGCAGTCCAGACCCGCACGGCCCTGAGAAAGCCCGCTCACGGGATGGTTATTACGGCATGGACCTCGCGCTTTTTCTCGGGACGTTCCTCAATTATGTTCCCCAGCTTTACGTCAAGCTCGACACCGAGGTCAGGGATGAGGAGCTTAGGAGGAATAACTTGATAATAATAGGCGGCCCGATTGTCAACAGGGTTATGGAAGAAGTCAACGCCAAGCTTCCTGTGAGGTTTGACAAGGACGAGCACTGGGCGATAAAGTCAACCTTGTCAAATACAGTGTATCCGACAGACGAGTCAGGGCTTGTCGTAAAGGCGAAGAGCCCCTACAACAGCGAGAAGAGCATTCTTGTTGTTGCCGGAAAGCGCCATTCCGGAACTCGCGCAGTTATCGTTTCTTTCCTGAAGCATTTCAACGAGCTCAAGGAGGGCAATGTCCGCAACAGGAAGGTTCACGCAAGGGTTGTTGAGGGAGTTGACCTTGATTCTGACGGGATAATTGATGATGCTGAGATAAGGGAATAGAACAGAAATTTCAATAATTAATTTAAGGCAGATAAAATGGGTAAAGATGCTAAGAAAATAGAAAGTCACGAAATAGTTATAGAAAAGCTTGATGGTAAGCGCGATTTAAGTAACTTTAAATCTTATGAAAAAGAGCTTGTTGATTTTCTTATTGAAGATTCCTTTAACAATCAAAAGCAGAAACTTTCTGTTACTTTTTTGTGGTTTTATCAGAATCACTTATAGCAGATTGCATAAATTTTCGTAAATTCTACC
>CAZBPE010000106.1:0-3835 GCA_964493685.1 uncultured Methanosarcinales archaeon | reverse complement strand
CTCAGAAACCTTACGTTTTCTGCAGACAGTCAAAGAAAATATTATAAAGAAGGGGCTGGAAATTCCTGCTCTCGGCGCCTTTTTAATTTTTTTCACCTGTAATTTCCCCGTAATTTGCCTTGCAAAATCTTTATATAGCGCCTTTTGACATGAATATAGCAGGTGAAAACATGGTATTGCAAGATGTCGGCCTTATTCTGACGCAACTGACATCTCAGACAGCGCTTTTTCTGCCGAACCTAGTGGGTGCAGTAATCCTGCTGGTCATAGGCCTTGTTCTCGGCAAGGTTCTGGGAAGGATAGTGAACGAAGTTCTTGACAGGGTCAGGCTGGATTACTACGTCAGCGAGACAGAGAAACCAACATACAGCCTGTCAGGGCTGTTTTCGTTGATTGTGCGATGGTGGATATACATAGCATTCATCACAGCAGCGGTAGCGGTATTGCAAGTCGAGCAGCTGACATTATGGATGTCTGATGTGCGACGATTTATACCGAATGTGATCGGCGCCTCAGTAATAATGGTTGTCGGTTACGTTCTTGCAGAGTACATAAAATCGCACCTCAAGAAGACGCAGAAGCTGTGGGCAGCTGTTGTCGGCAAGACGCTGTTCTTCTTTGTGCTGTACGTTTCCATAGCGCTGGCTCTGGAGACGCTTGGCATAACGGCTTCGCTGGTAAACAACGTGCTGCTGGTAACAATAGCTTCAGTCGGCCTCGGAGTTGCACTTGCGCTGGGATTGGGCATGAAAGACGCGGTGTCAGACGTTGGAAAAAGGTATGTCAGGAAAGTCAAAGTGTAATTTTGTTTTTTTGCTGTTTCTGTCTTTTGTTATTCAATTAGTTTTTGTTCTTTTGATGCGGTAGCCGGGATTCGGACCCGGGTCTCGACCGCTCTGCAATAAGCTCCAAGACCTTTCTTTCAGGAAAGGGCTTGGATTGGCAGGGTCGTGTCCTACCAAATTTCCGACCTTTCTTTTGGTTTTCTTGGTTCTCTTGGTTTTTCTGGTTTTTTTGGTTTTCTTTTGGTTGAGCTTTTCTTTTTCAAAGAAAAGGTCACTAGACTACCACCGCATTTATGGTTTGTTATAAATCCATTTTATTATTTGGATTCTTGGCATAGATATTTAAGGTCTGCAGGGAAAAGATTATTTGATATGATATTCCATACAAAAAAACAAGAGCCGCAGGTAAAAGAGGCTCTGGAGCAGCCTTACACCGACGAATACAGGGAAGAAGAGATAATCCAGGACACTGCCCAGATGTCAGCGCCGCTTTTCGTGAAGGTCGAGAAATACAGGGAAGTGCTCTCGGACATACAGGAGATGAAGGTTTTCATTTACGGCATGAAGCAGCTTTTCGGCGTACTGAGCGAGCTTGAAGCCGTGCGCGGCGATGCGCTGAAAATACTGCGCGCAACAGTGCAGCGGCTCGAGAAGAACGTTACAGAAGTGGACTCAGAGCTGCTGCGACCCAAGGGCTTTGAGCTTGAAGCCCAGGGCGAGATGGAAATAAGGCATATAGAGGATTCGCTCTCGGATTTGCAAAAGCAGCTGGCCTCGCTGAAAAAGGAGCTGCAGGAATTGCGCTGATTCTGGCCGCAAAATAATTTTCTTGACGGCTTTTAAAACTTGCCAATTAAATTAAAATTGCTGTGTTGCGGCCGTTTTGCGGAGGTAGCCAAGCTATAACCTTTTTCCGTTAACGCTTTTTGCGTGCAAAAAGGGTTACTTGATGGTCAAAGGCGCAAGGACGTCTTGAGTTATGACACAGGATGATTGCGAAACTCAAGTAAACTTCTTTAGAAAAGAAGCTTAACCAAGAAAGGGCTATCTTGTCGGTTAGTCCGCTCGCAGGTTCAAAAGGCTTTTCTTTTGGAAAAAGAAAACCCTGGAAAAGAAAATCCAGAAGCCGTGAAATTCCTGCCCTCCGCATTCGTCACTTTCAGGTAAGCATTTAAAGATTAATTTCTTTTTTCTACTATAAAGCCCAAGAAATAATATGAGACTCGGCATTCTGGTGTCTTCGGTCATCGGAGGTATCGGAACCGATAATTAAATTATAGAATAATGGGTTCCGATCATGGACGAATTTGTTGTTGCGCTCGTAGGGATACTCGCGGCATTAGCTGTGCTGATGCTTATCGCAGGCGTGTTCCAGGTTCCTTCGGACGTCAGCGTGCCCCGCGAGAGGGTGAGCGAGGCGGCAAACCTGACAGGGGCGTTTGTTGTCGGCCCTTCAGGCGAAAGCGCAAAAAAGCCGTTTGATGTGGGCAGGTTCAATACAAGCTACATCAGGACTTCAAGGGAAGTAACACTGGGCTCAAAGGAGCTTTTCAACGGGGTTTTGTTCGGCAGCAACAGGATTTCATACTTTCTGGAGGCAAAGAACCCGGAATCACTGGAAATAGCGTTCAGGGTTGCAAGGACGAACAGCTATGCGCCTCTTTCCATAAGGGTCAACGGCCAGAAGGTGGAGGAAAGAACATTCATTCCGGGGGAGTACAAAATACCTGTTGATAAATCCCTTAACGAGAGCATGGTTATTGAGATTGCGCCGCTGAGCTCGTCATGGCGCATATGGGCGCCTGCCTTCTACGGCCTTGAGGACATCAGGCTCATTGTAAGGAGCTACTCGTCCAAGATAAGCGAATACGAGTTCCTTGTCCTTGAAACCGAGTACAGGGATTTCAGGGAAGGGATCATAAACCTTGCCCTTGATGAAAATACAGGCAGTCTTACAACTGAAATAAACGGCCAGATTGTGCATTCAGGCAGCCTGAAGGACTATGACACCATAAGGTTCAACCGCTCCTCGCTGAAGCTGGGCAGGAACACGCTCGCAATGAAATCGGACCTGAACTCGGTATTCTCAGGCAGGGCGAACATGACTATAGAGTACAAATCGGACATAGAGAATTTCCTCGAGGTTCCTTTCAACGTGACGCGCAGCCAGCGGGACGGCCTTGAGAAAAGAAGCGGCCTGGTGAAGTTTACTGTTGTTCAGGTTTCAAAGCCGGGCGGGCTGGAGGTAAAGCTTCTTGGCGACTCGCAGGAGCTGTTCAGCGATTTCGCTAAAGCCGAGGAGCGCACTTACGAATTTTCATTCGGCAGGAGCAACGTGCTTCCTGGCAGCAACCGCGTTCAGATACGCTCAGCAGCCGGCGCTGTTTTTGCTGTGAAGGACGTTGCAGTTGTAATTTAGGAAACACTTTCGGAGATACATGCCATATTCAATCTTTTTATCCCGCCGCCCACATTTATTTAGTGGAAACTTGGATTCAATGCAGTTCGATGGAGGTATCGGAACTGCGAACGAACAGTGAGTGGTTCTGATTATGGACATCAACAGCTACAGGGATACGATAAACGAGCTTCTCGCCTTGGAGAGGGAAATAAGGCGGGTAAAGACGATGCACGCGCTGAACGGGATACAAACAAACGAAGCCAAGGAGAAGATAAGGCAGCTCGAGCAGGAATTGCGCAAAAAAGCAGAAATGCTGCCGGAAGGCAAAAGGGAGCTTTTTCTCTACCGCCGGGAAAGCGAGTATTACGGGTATGGAGGATAGGGTTAAATTTTTCCTGCTCTAATTAGCGCATTATAGCGAAACAACAAAATAATACCGATATACTTTTGTTGTTCGCTATGCTCAGAAAGCAAAGCTTTCTGGCATGCCAAAGAACCTTTGGTTCTTTGTGCATATGTGAAGCAAATGTGTAGTATCGTGTTTATTTATTTGCTTCACAATAATTAACCTACAGCACATACATTTCCGGCGATAGAAATCTTTAAATATAGACTAACTACTAATAAGTAGTGATAAATTATGGTGACT
>CAZBPE010000105.1:0-3923 GCA_964493685.1 uncultured Methanosarcinales archaeon | reverse complement strand
GGTTCAAGTTAGCCGCAAGCGAGTGAATCGAGCGCAGACGGCGCCCGCAGAACCCCGAATATGATAATCAAGAAACTTAGGATAGTTATCTCCGCTTTTCTGCATCGTATCTAACGAATAACCCTTTGATTACTTGCATAAGAAATATAAAGCCCTATAGACTAAACGTTGTTTTATGAGGTGGAGCCAATGGATGGTTATAGCATTTGCTTCTGTATTTTTAGGAATATTGTTTATTCAGTTAGATTCATCTTGGGAAAACAGTTGCGCTTTATCACACGCCAGAGAGTTAGATACACGTAATTTAATAGCTTGTATTAATGCCGAAATTTACGATCCCTTCATTTGGATACTTAGTGCTGTGTGGCTTGTGGCTATGATTAACGGCGGCACAGAATTGTTGATTGAAAGAAAAAAGAAATGATTTTAACGCCATTTCTAAGTGTCTTTTAAGTGTTTGTCAACGGGAAACCAATTGCGAAGATATTTAGGCTTTATCTGTTTAAAAATTTTTGAAACTCCCGATATTGACTTTCTTGACCTATGTCTTGGATAAAATATTTTAAGTCTGCGTAATCGCCGCTTGCCATACTCTCATTCACAAAGACGTATCCGTCATAATGCTGTTTCCCTGCACCTTTACGGTCTTGCTTAATTGATTCAAGATGGCGTAGATATTTGATACTGAGCGAATTGTTAAAGTAATTCATCGAATAATAGTCTGCAGAGCCTTCGGAAACACTTATCACATACTGACGGAAAGAGTCTTCTTTAACTGTTTCGCAGTCTGTTAAATTCAGGACTTTACAGCGATAAGAAATAAATTTGTCAAAGTTTGATATGTTTAACAAGCGATGCTGATAAATGTGCCCTTCCTCATGCTTATATTGCACAGAGTAAGGTATACGAAGGGACAAAATTTCTTCGATCACGCCATACTTTCTTAGCTGAAAATAAGTACTGTTGTATGTGTTTCCTCCAAAATCCTTCATAGAACTATTAAAGTCCCATTCGTAGATTAAATCGGGATTAGCGAACTGAGAATAATATGATTTTTCTTGACAACCAACTAATATTAGCAAAGCCATAGCTAAAAGCAAGTGCCATAGTTTCATGCAATACACGTTATCGCTGTTATTTTAAATCTTTTCAAAAACAAAAACCGTACTCAGCCAAAATAATCCAATTAGGTACAATTCACTCTTAATATAGGGAAAAAATTAAAGGCTATTATGAGGCCGAAAGCTCAAAAGAGCAGTGTATTGAAGCTCTTTAGCGCATTTTAAAGGCTAGTTAAAGGCTTTTTCGCTGAAATGGGGCTGAGTTCGGCACTGATTTCGCAAGTAAGGCTTGTGTTTAAGGCTTTTAAAGGCTTTTTTGGGCTTTTGTCGTCGGAGGGTCGCCTTTCAGGTTCAATGACCTGATAAAGTCCTGGAATTCTTTGTTATTAAGGATGTGTACCTTATCTGACTCGACATGCGCATAGTTCGGCTTTGCTGTTTCTGCGCAGACGATGACTAAAAGGTCAAATTGCGCAAGTATTGGCTTGACTTTTTCCAGAACTTTTGAAGTGCCGAGCTTGTGGCTTTCCTGAAATTCAACGGCCATGCGTTTGTTCTTTGGCAACGGAATGACAGCATCTATTTCCTTGTTCGTTCCCGGAATCTTTTCTTTGATTATGGTTTCAGGGATGATTTCTTTAGTGAAGTAAGCTTTGGAAAAATGGTGAAGGGACTCATTGCTAAAGCCGCCGTGCTTGTAGGCTACTACCGCTTGTAGGTTGTTGCCAAAGTCGTAAACGTTTTTGCTGGACTCTACATATCCCATGCGCTTCAGAGCCTCAAATTCTTTTTTGCTTAAGCCTTCCCTCCTATGCCAGTCCTGTTTGGTCAACTCGTTAAGTTTATCTGCTCCTTTCTTTTTGGTGCCGTTCCCTAATTCAGTTAAAAATGCTGTATCTTTGAGCAACTCTTTTTTGATGCTGTTTTTGTCTGCAACGCTTTTCCTTACGGGCACGGCTATTTTTTCCTCTACCTGCTTTGCAATCGTATTGCCTTGCCGTTTTTCCTGCTGCGCCTCCATGAAAAAGCGTTTTTCAGGAGTTGGCACTCCTCCCGGCGGTTCTTCGTCAGCATCGTGTTTCATGAAGAATTTCTTGTGCTTGTAGAACAACTCAAACTTTTCTTCTGCCAGCATCACTACTTCATGCCTGTCTATGGGGCTGAATCCTTTGAAAAAGTCAGGGCTGGAACCGGTTTTCCTGTTCCTTTTTTTGAAATAATTATAGAGCTCCTCGCTTTTTTGCTCAAGGAATCGTTCGTGTTTCTTCCGTGTTTTCTCTTTCCGGCTTAAAAGCAGTGCGTGAGCATGCTTGTGGACTTTTGAGAGCCTTTTGTAATCAGGGTGAGCTTTGTCGAAATGCTCGAGTTGCGTGTGGTTTTTTGCAACTGCCTTTTCAACAGCTTTTTCCTTTCGGATCAGGTAAAGTTTTTTCTCAACCGCCTTCCTTTTGCCATAAGACAAATTGTTGAGAACTTTTGCCTGCTCTTTTTTAGGCAGCCTGCGCAAAATCTCAGCTAGCTTCTGCGCGCCTTTTTCTTCGATACCTGTTTTTTTCGTTTATTTTCACCTTTCTTCTTTTTTGACGCTTTGCTTATCAGGCGTTGCTCTATGCGCTTGGCCAGTTTTTCCAATTCCTCGTCCTGCGTTTTTGTCAGCTTGTCTGCTGGCACCACGCCTTTCCTTCTAAAATCAGCCAAGTGCTTTCTGACCAAGCTGGCGCAGGGCTCATGATAATGGTTAATTATGCCTTCGTCAGTGTTGCCTCTTGCTATGTCATTAGCCAGAGCTTTGGCGCCTTCTTCAAGAGTTTGAGGCACGTAGCCCAAGTCTTCTTTCAATGATTCCATTGACTCATCGTCAACAGGCGTCTTCTGAGTTTCCTCCACCTCAATTGCCTTAACCTCTTCAGGATGAGTGGTGACTAAACGGTGCATTTCCTTGTTTATTCTTATGTTGACTGTGAAGTGCTTCTTGTTCCAAATCAGCACGCCGCTTCCTTGCTTGGAATTGAGAATGAGCTCCTGCTCAATGTCATTCAGCCCGAAAGCCTTCGCAGTCAAAGGCATCTCAGCCTTCTTACAACCCAGAATGTAGGTGAACATGAGATTGCCAAGCACGGTTACGCCTTGCTCGCAGTTCTGCAACTGTGAAACCCCCTGAAAAATCAAGATGATGCCTGTGTTTGACTTCCTGAGCAGAACAACAAGCTTTCCAATAAACTCTGCAAGAACAGAATTGCTCAGCCACAGGTGCGCTTCCTCAAGAACAATCAGTGTCTTGTCAGTATTGCCCAACGCCTTTTCCTTAATGTAATTCATAACAATGCCCGTCAAAACAGGCTTTATCTCGTTCGGCGTGTCCTTAAACTCAAACACGGTAAAAGGGTTGTCAACGTTCAGTTCGGACTTGCGCTGGTTGATAAACTTGTAAAGCCCTCTTCCAACAAAGCGGCTCAGCCGGTTAATCAAAGCCTCGTAGCTCATTCTTGTCTGCTCAGACCTCACGCTTCGCATATCCTGCTGTAAGGTGGAATAAAGCATGTCCAATGTTGGCGGGTTCTCCCAAGTCTTAACGTCTTCAGTAACTCCTGCCTTCTCATAAGTCCTGACAAGCGCCTTTTCAAGAATCGGCTTCTGCGCATCAGACACCGCTCCGTTTTCACCCCCGAGCAAAACACTGAGCAAAGACTCAACGTCAAACATGGCATCTTCATAACTATCCCCGTACAGCGACAAAATGTTAGGAATGTTCTTTGACTTGGTGCTAAAGGAGATGTAGCTGCCGTCCTTCTCCCTGCACATTCTCTTGTACTCCGGAGCCGCCCCTTTAGTGGCAGCAGGGTCCACGATTATAATTCTCGT
>CAZBPE010000104.1:0-4042 GCA_964493685.1 uncultured Methanosarcinales archaeon | reverse complement strand
ACAATGTCACTGTCAGTATCCCGCTCACAGCTTAAATTTCTGCTGGATGAAAATGTAAAGAAAGATTTATTAAAATTGTTAAGCTTGGAAGGATATGATGCCGCTTTTAAACCAAAAGGGCTTTCTAACGGTAAACTAGCGTCGCTTTCCAAATCTGAGAAGAGGGTGTTTGTTACCAATGATGTTGATTTTAGCGATTCTTTTTTGTATCCAAAAGACAAAATATTTTCGGTTGTTTGGCTAAGAATCCCGCAAGACAAGCCAGAAGCGCTATCGGAGTCATTTTCCACTCTGCTAAAATCAAAAAACTCGCCGCAGGATTTTGAAGGCAGGCTCATTAAGCTATACGAAGACAAGTTTGAAATTGAGCCTTTGCCATAATTCATAACATTCTCACCTTGTCCCAATGTTTCAAAACGTTCGCGTTGCCGTCAAGCTTCCAGTAGCCGACTAATGACTTGTTTTGCGGCTGGTAAAGGGTTCGCTTGAACCACTCGCCAAGCAACAGCGAAGGCGAGTCCCGAACGAAGTGAGGACACTTGAACGTGCTGTTCGCTTCTGTTGTGCCGTTGCTGCTTGTGAAGTTGGCAATGCCGAAGAGCGCGTTAGCTGCGAAGGCTGACGAGACGTTCGCGTTTGTGCAGTTGGCGCTGGTGACAATGGCATGGCTAGCCGAGGGGTTTGCTGCCAATGCCATGAAGGAGTAGACTGCCAGGGCAAGGAGGGTTATGACTAAGGTAAACTTAAAGTACAATCTCCCCTTTTTGCTCAGTTCAGTCCTGATTCCCGAATCGCCTCTCTTGTTTTTTGATGGAAAGGTTTATAAATGTAACATGTCCAATGGAATGCGGTTAAAATGACTGAATCTGCTGTTGAAAGGCTGGAAAAGATGGATGCTGAACTGCATTCCATACTTAGCAAACTGAAAGAAAAGCCCAAAGAGCGGACAATGACGCTGTCAGAGCTAAACAAGTTCATGGAAAAAGACGTTCTTGCAGATATTGATACCACTAAGCTTATACGTGAAATGCGGGATAAGGAGTATGACTGGTAGGCGCTCTCATGAGTTTTGACTTTACGGAAGCCACCTTGGACACCACAGTTCTTGTTAAAGCAATCATTCCTCCAAGAAGAAGGAAGAAGGACGCGTTTTACAACGAGCAGCTCAGGCTCCACACTAACGCAAAGGCTGTAGTGAGCAGGGTTGAGGAAGGGCAGCTTGCTATGAACGTTCCGGCTGTAGCAATCATAGAGACTGCCGCAGTGGGGGCGCGACTTACAGGAAAGGAACAAAGAGGCATGGAAGCTGCCGTTTACATCAGGGCTAATGGCAACATTATTGACGAAGCCGCCCTTTTGGAAAAAGCCGTCGAAATAGCTGCAAAAATCAAAATCAGCGGTTTTGACAGCCTGTTCATAGCATGCGCAGAGATTACAGGCTCTGTTCTGGTGACTGACGACAAAGGAATGCACGAGGCTGCGCTCAAGGTTGGCGTCAAGGCAGAACTCCTCAGACAGATGAGCGTTTAAAAACATCATCACAACATCACTTCCAGTCCATTTATTAGGCCGGTGCTATGCGGCTGGTATAAAGTTCGCTTGAACCACTCGCCAAGCAACAGCGAAGGCGATTCCCGAACGAAGTAAGGACACTTGAACGTGCTGTTCGCTTCTGTTGTGCCGTTGCTGCTTGTGAAGTTGGCAATGCCGAAGAGCGCGTTAGCTGTGTATGCTGACGAAACGTTCGCGTTTGAGAAGTTCTTGTCAGCAACGATTGTAGGGGAAGCGGAGGGGTTTGCTGCCAATGCCATGAAGGAGTAGACTGCCAGGGCAAGGAGGGTTATGACTAAGGTAAACTTAAAGTACAATCTCCCCTTTTTGCTCAGTTCAGTCCTGATTCCCGAATCGCCTCTCTTGTTTTTTGATGGAAAGGTTTATAAATGTTGATTCGATAACAAGGCTTATGGAAGGAAAACGCGAAGTAAAAGAGCTGGATGCGCTGTTCAGGGAAGTTGAAGAGCATAAAAAGGACTCGGGGTACAGAGAAGCGTTGGAAGATACGCACAAATACCTTACCCGCAAGGAAAACAGGAAACTTGTGCTTGCAGAATAAGTTCTCATTGCCCGCTGCCTCCTTCTGGCCGTATTCTGTTCAAGCGGCTTAATTCAGAGATGAATCCAGCGTAACTCCAGAGTTTTGGCAACCCGAGGGAATGCTTTCCATTAACATCCATGTAAGATTGCACAGCACGGCGATTCAGCATCGTTGAAGCGTCATCAGAAACCAAAACGTCAACGCCATTGAGAGACGCACACGCCACTATGAGAAAATCGGTGATAATGTCGGTGTGGGGGGCAGTGCCGCCCAGAGAGCGGTAGCGGTTGTAATACTCAACAGCCAAATCCATCATGCGCTGCTCAAACAAGTACTCTTTGGTTATCAGGGACTCATAGAGGCGAAGCAGGTCTGCCCGCAGATTGCGGTCCAGGAACGGGGCTGCTATGCGGGGCGCTGCTTTCAGCTCATAGCGCACTTCATCAAAGCCGTAAAAGCGGAAACTGAGTTTAGAGGCCAAGGCGACAACTTCACCGGCTTTATCGCTATTTCTCAGCATTTGCGTATAGAAGTTTGTATCCGGCAAAACGCGCTTCACAGAACTTCACCTCTTCCATTTCTGCTCCCATCCAGCTTCAAGTAGCCGACCAGTGAGCGGTTCTGGGGCTGGTAAAGAGTTCGCTTGTACCACTTGAAGGTGCTGTTGCTCTCAAACGTTCCGTTCTGGCTGGTGAAGTTGGCGTGGCCGAAGAGCATATTGTTGGCAAAAGCGTGTGAGATGTTTGAGTTTGAGAAGTTCTTGTCAGCAACGATTGTAGGAAAGGCGAACGGGTTGGCTGCGGGAGTGTAGATGGAAAGCGTCAGGGTGAACAGGAGAGCTGCGGCTATTAAGAGCTTGAAGCACAGTTTGCCTTTTTTCCTGTACAGCTCCCCTCTTTTGTCTAAATTAATTCTTCGTTCGCCTCTTCTTTTTTTTGGACGGTGCGGGCACAGCTGCCTACTCCCCTTGCGGAGAGCCGCGGTGGAGCCATGCCGACGAACCGCTGTCCATGAGAGAATAATCCCCTGCCTGGAGAAAGAGGCAGGGGCATGTCGCATATCGAATTACTCGAAGAATAGGAGACTGAAAGGCTATTGCCAGGATGAGCAAAAACATTATTGAATATACTACCATCACTGCTCTTTTCCCAAAAGTGCATTATGCGACACACTCCCTAAGGGTTACTCACGACTTGCTAAGTTGCACCATTCTCGGTGTGCTTTGCCTTCTTTTCCCTTCACTTGCCTTGCGTAGGGAGGAGAAAAGAAGTTGAAGGCTAACAAAGCAGCAACCGCCACAGGTTGACTTAGCCCTCACGACTTGACTTTTCCCCAAAACTAATGAACATTATTTCATGAAAGCTTGCAGCGGGAAGTTCTTTATGTTTTCCTTCATAAGCTGCTCAACTTTTGTGCTTATTTTCATGCCATTGTTCTGGCAGTAGGAACGGAAAGCGCTAAAGACATCTTCGTCAATGGTCATAGAAACCTTTAGTTTGCCCATTTTAGTCTAATGCCCTCAATTTACCATACAAATCCATACTTATATGGTTTTAATATATAAAGTTTAGTGTTCATTGATATTGTCTATTTAACGTGATATTTATATAGTAGTGGCGCTTAGATGCTTCTTGAGGTGATTGTATGCTATCTTTTAACTGCCCTAACTGTGATGCTTCAGATGTTGTATTGCGCGGTAAACGATACAATAAATCAGGGGTAAAGCAGCTTTCAACAAGTTGTTCTACAGAGTTTCAAGATTGGTTTTAGGAGCGCCTATAGCTTGCAAAAAATACGGCTTAAAGCACAACAATAATGCGGTCGAACGTTACAACGAAAACCTTGACGACCGCATTAAGGTTATGAGAAATTTCAAAAGTTTCTCAAAAGCAAAATCCTTCTTTGACCTACACCGGATTTGCAGGAATTTCATCAATCCATGCATGC
>CAZBPE010000103.1:0-4092 GCA_964493685.1 uncultured Methanosarcinales archaeon | reverse complement strand
TATAGATAACTGCACAGGATATATGACAAAGTTTAAATAGTGGTTCTGTCTTTTACAGGCTTATGGAAATTGATGGCCGTTCTTATTCGCATGAAGTTCTTGAGCATTACCGCTTTCGCGCAGTTGAACTCTATAAAGAAGGAAAAAAGATTAACGACATTGCCGATTTTTTTGGTGTGAATCGCGGTAGCGTTTCTCTTTGGATTTCAACATGGAAACGTTATGGGAAGAAAAAATTAAGAAGTAAAAAGGCTCATGGTCCATTATTTAAATTCACTCAAAAAGAAGTCAATGCTCTTCTTAAGTTATTACGAGATGAAGCAACAAGCCACGGTTTTGAAACACCCCTTTGGACATGCAAGCGTGTGCAAGAGGTTATGAAAAAGAGTACTGGAAAGAAACTTCACACAACTAACATAATGCGCTTACTGCAGCGAACAGGATTAACCCCTCAAAAGCCCCAGCGAAATGCCATGCAAAAAGATGAGCAAGCGGTTGAACAGTGGCTGCAGGAAGAGTGGCCAAAAATAAAAGAGCATGTTCGACGATGGCAGGCAATGCTTTACTTTCAGGATGAAAGCGGTGTTTCATTGACTCCTGTTATGGGAACAACGTGGGCGGCAAAAGGGAAAACGCCAATAGTGAAAGTTACAGGAAATCGCGGAGGTTTCTGCGTCACTTCTGCAATAAGTCCTGCTGGTAAATTGGTGTTTAGAATTGAAAAGGAAAAGGTTAATGCAGGAAAACATATAGAGTTTTTAGGACAGATTATGAAACAACATCCTCAACGAAAGATTATTGTTGTAGAAGATCGCGCTCCAGCGCACAGGGCAAAACTTGTTAAAGATTTTGTAGAGCAACGTAAACGCCGTCTTGCGGTTTATCTCTTGCCTTCTTATGCGCCTGAGCTGAATCCAGACGAACACGTCTGGAAGTATTTGAAAGCATACCAGTTAAAGGCGCATCAAGCTAAGACAACGGAAGAGTTGAAGAGTCTTGTTAAGAGAAAAATGCAAGGCATTCAACGAAAAAAAGGAATAGTGAATTCGTTTTTTGTTGGAACATATGTCATCTAAGTTACGCAGTTATCTATATGAATCATCAAGTGGACGGCGAGTATCCTTTGTTCCGACTGGAATAGAGTATCGTTTTCCAAAACATTTCCCAGAAATTATGCCTCTCCTGCCTTCTTTTATGTTTCCCTGCCCTGGAACGGCTGTTATTCTTCGTTTTGGAGAGCCGAAATACATCGGCGAAAGGGGCCCGAAAGAATTAACTGAAATTGTAATGAGGGAGGCGGCAGAGCTCAGCAGGATTCCTTATAAAGCTGCTGCGCCTGCGTGAGTTGTATTTACAAAATAGAAATATTTAAATATTTGCTGTTTCTAAATGCTGTTTATGGCTACAATAACTGTTAACGTGGATGATGAAGTTTATGAGCGCTTCAGAAAGCTTGCTGCTGAGGAAAAGAATGGGAAAAAGGGCTTTCTGGGTGACGCAATAACTAAAGCAATGAGCAAGGCTATTCAAGAGAGCAAAGTAGAAGCGGCGAAACAGAGACTTCTGGCAACCGCGAGAAAAGGCTACAGACTCGGCGCCTGGCCCAATGGCTTCAAAAGGGAAGAATTATATGAGCGATAACCCGCTTTGCATAATAGACACGAACCTGCTTATTTACATGTTTGAAGAATCATACGAATTGAAGCACGAGCTGGCGTATGAGCTTCTTGAGGATATGATGGAAGGCAGAGTCAAAGCGGCTGTTTCAACGCAGATTTTATCAGAACTGTTCGTTAATCTTACTGCAGAAAAGAAAAAAACCGTGGTAACCCACCCTCTTGATGTTGCGTCTGCAGAACTTATAGTCGAGGATATTGCAACAACACCCCGCTTCACGGTCTTTGACGTAAAACCCAAAAATGTCTTGGACGCAATCCAGATTAAAAAAAGTTCAAAAGCAAGCTACTGGGACTGCCTTATCGCAGCCACCATGAAAGAGCATGGCATAAGAACCATTTACACAGAAGACAAGGATTTTGAAAAGATAGAAGGCATAACAGCCATAAACCCGTTTACTCACCCAACATAGCTCATCTGCTTCTTTTCCTGAAGGTCCTTTGCTTTTTCGCTCTGAATCATTATTCCCTTGAACTTCTCCTCAAACTGCGCGGCTATCTTGAGGAGCGGCTTGTAGTCTATTTTAAGCCCCAGAATGCTGTCAATAACCTTTATAATCTCCGCTGCAGCCTTGCTGTCCGGAAGGTTCGTATGCGTTTCTGCGAAGACGCACGATATCGGAGTCTTTGCCGCTTTAACAAGGAGGGCTGAGGTCATGCCCATTATTATCCCCTCCTTCAGCTTCTTTATATTTGCCTTCAAAAAGAGCTTTTCAAGCCTTTCCGACATCGTGTAATAAAAAACCTCGCTAGTGTCAATCTCTTCTGTGCTCGAGCCTATGCCCTCAAGGCTTATAATCTCCTTTGCCTCAAGGTCGTTGCTAAGCGAAATCACTGCATCTGCAAGGCTCCACTCGGCTCCAGGAGTTGAAACTATTGAATGGATGATTATGAGGTTGTACTTCTTGTTGTAGTATATGCTGAACGGCTCTATCAGGCGCCCCTCATGGACCGCGACAAGCGGAGGGGTTTTGTCCACTATAATCTTGCCAATGAGCTCTGTTTCAAGGTGCTGGACGAGAAACTCCGCTGCTATGGCTCCAACCATGCCGATGCCAGGAAAGCCCTGTATTATTGTCGGATTTTTCGGCCTTGCCTTGAGAATTATCTGCATGAATTAACTTTGTTCTGCTGTTATAAATACTTTGCGGTTGGGCAAAAGTAAATGTTCTTAAGCAGATTCTGGTTCGCTAATAAGCTATGGAAGATGGCTATAAAGGGGGCTTGGAACGCAGGCTTGAGGCTGCTGAGACTTCAAGGACTTGCATAGAAACAGCGCTGGAAGGAGTTAAGAACGGCTCTATGCAGATTATTGCCCCTTACGCGTCAATATTCAAACACCCTGAAAAGCCTTTTTACGCCTTCGGGGATGTTGTAAAAAATGTTTTCCAGATACCTGTCGACTTTTACAATTATTTCAGGGGCAGCTGCAACGCTTCTTTTGATAAAAAACTATCGCGTTCCCTGGCCCTCGCTGAAACAATAGTTCTGGTTTACGGAGCGCAAAAAGGAGCCGGCCTTATGAGCCATTTTGTTGACAACAGGTATGTCCAGGCGAGCGTTGGCGGGTTTATCGGGAGCGAAATAACCACAGCTGCTGCATTCTTTCTTGCATGCGCGGTGTTTACTTCTCTTGCCAGCCTTAAATCAAAAGACGGAAGAAAAGCAACACAGAAGATATTCTCTTCAATCAAGGAATCAGGGAAGGTCTGTTTAATTACCATCCCTGCTGGGATTTTGTCTTTTGCGAGCGCTGATTTAGGCATAGCTGCATTGGCAGTAAAACTCGGCGTTGATTCAGCAGCATCAGCAACTCTTGGCGCTGTTGGAGGTTTCGTTCTTTATTCAGGCGCTGCAAAAGTGGCTGTTCAGAGCTCTGCCGAGAATGGATACTTAAAACATAATTAGAAAAAAAGAAAAAGGGGAACTGGCGTTACCAGTTCTTCTTAAGGTGCTTCATTACCAGCTTCGCTTCGTCCTTCATCGCGTAGCCAAAGCCGATGCCTACAGCCACGGAAAGCCCCAAGGCAGCCCCTCCGATTAGGAGAAGAACCGTGTTTGTTGCGAAGCTTACGTTGATTCCTATCTTTTCAAGGGCAATAAGCGCCACGAAAAGTATGGTGAACCACCTTACAACCGAGCTTAAAACCCTGACGCCGCGCCTCTTTGCGTGAAGCATCCTGTCCGCAAAAAAGTCGGAAACAACCAAGCCGGCAAGCATTATTATCACTGCTGCGAAAAGGTTCGGAAGCCACCCTGCCAGCCTTGAAAGCTGCTCAGACAATATGCCCAGCCTGAGGAAACCGGCTGCCTGCACAATGAACAACGCAAAGACATACCACTTTAGCAGGGCGCCGCCGAGATTTGCTATGCTGAGAAAGCCTATCGAATGAGAAAGCCCAGCCTTCTTTAGATG
>CAZBPE010000102.1:1387-4123 GCA_964493685.1 uncultured Methanosarcinales archaeon | reverse complement strand
GTATTCCAATCATCCTTGTCGTTATTGCCCACGTGTTCTGCCAGGCGTAGTCTTTCCTGCCGTTTTTGTCAAGGAATGTTATCTCAAAAGCTTTTGCGAAGTTCTGCCCGTCAAAGTGGGCGTCTGGCCCCTGCGCTGCCTTGCCGTTCGGCAGGAGGAACTCTATGCTGTAGCTTGCAACCGCTCCTGCAAATTTTTCTTCCTCGCTTTTCCTGCCGCTTACCCCCTTTAGCGCAAGGAGGTTTTCTGTGATTTCCTTCCAAAGCGCCATCATTTCTGTTATTTCCTGCTCTGCCTCCTGCCTTGTCGCGAATGCGGTGTGCCCCTCGCACCAGAGGAATTCCCTCGTCCTTATCAGTGGCGTCGGGTGCTTGAATTCCCACCTAACAACATTATTCCACTGGTTGTATTTGAGCGGAAGGTCGCGCCAGCTCCTTATCCATTTGGAATATGATTCGTACATTATTGTTTCTGATGTTGGCCTGACTGCCAGCCGCTCGTCAAGCTTTGTGTTGCCTGCTTCAGTGACCCATGCCACTTCAGGCGCGAATCCTTTTACGTGCTGCTGCTCCTTCTAGAGAAGCTTCTCTGGAATGAACAGGGGGAAGTATACGTTCTTCACGCCCATCTTCTTCAGGCGCTTGTCAACCTCGCCAGAAATCTTTTCCCAGATAGAATAGCCGTATGGCCTGAACGCGAAGCACCCTGAGACGGACGTGTAGTCAACAAGCTCTGACTTGATGATGAGCTGTGAATACCATTCTGGGAAGTCTTCCCCTTTTTTTGCTGTTATGCCGACGCTTTTCGCCCCATCCTTTCCTTCCATGCGGGAAGATGCGAGCGCCGCTTATTTAAATATTTTGATGCGGCGAGGGGGAATATTTCGGGGAATATTTATATACCTGTTTCCCGAAAGGAGAACCATGCCTGCTTTCAGGAAGGGCAGCGACTTGCTTTTTGGCATGCTGTGGAGGAACAAGCGATATGTTGCGCTAATTGCTGCTTTGCTTGTCCTTTTTATCGCTTTTATCGACATAGCCATACCGGCGGCAGTTGTGATAGCCTTGGGGGTGGTTGCAAGCTTCTCAACTTCGTATAAGAGATTCGTCAGGATGCCGCCTGCCGTGGAGCTTGTCACATTCACCACGATAATTGTGAGCCTTGCTTACGGGCCTCTCGTTGGTGTGATTTACGCCGCGACGGTAACCTTTACTGCAGAGATTATGACTAACGCGCTTGACCTGTTCATAATAAGCTTTGTCCCTTCCAGGGCAGTGATAGCGCTGACAGCCGGCTTTTTTTTCCACCATTTTAACGGCAGCATCCTGCTAACCGGCGCCGTGTCAAGCGTTCTCTACAACCTGCTTGCTCAGCCGTTTTACTTGTTCATGGCTGACGTGGAGATGCGGGCGAAGTCTGTTTTTTTCATACTTTTCAACATAGGCTCAAACTTCGCAATATTCGCCGTTCTTGGCAGGATTGCGGTCAGGCTGCTTGGGATTTCCTGAGCAAAATATTAATATGCGCTTAAATAATGGTGAGTTGATGCTTCGTTTCGGTTTTCAGGCAAAGAACAAAGCCCATTCCTTCCTAAGAAGAGTCTACGATTTTATCAGGACGCACAAAATGATGGCTGCAGCCGTAATATTGATAACGCTGCTTTTTGTAATGTTCACTAAAACGGTTGTTACGCTGATTATTCTGCTTCTTATGGCGATACCTTCCACTTTTATTACGATGTACAAGAGGATTGTGAGGCTGCCGCCTGCGCTTGAGCTGGTAAGCCTGACAGCCACAATGACGACGGTCTTCTACGGGCCGCTGGTTGGAATGATTTACACGATAATCGTTAACTTCGCCTCAGAAGTTGCTTCAGGGCACCCTGATGAGATGACGCTAACCTACATTCCCTCAAGGATAGTTCAGGTTCTTTTCGTCCATTTTGCTTACACTTCTTTCGGGCTTACGGGAATTGTTGCGCTGGGCATATGGGGAAACGTGGCTTTTAATGCAGTGCAGCAGCCGATTTTCATGGCTCTTGTTGACATAGAGAAGCGCCTTAAGGCGATTTATTTTGTCATGCTGAACATTCCGATTAACATTCTCATCTTTAAGGCGTTCGGCCCGCCGCTTTTCTCGCTTCTGAACGCAATTGTCCACTAAAGAATGAAACGAGCCCGTTGGGATTCGAACCCAAATCAATCGGTCCCTGGCCTTAGTTGAACGATAATTGAACTAATGAAGCCGACCGCACTGTCCATTATGCTACGGGCCCTTATAAAGCATCGGGAGTCAGTTCCCCTTTTAATAGTTTTACTCTATCTTTATATGTTGTGTTTGGCGGGCAGAAGCCTAATTTTTTCCATATTTCAAACTTGATGAATTTTGAGTGATTCTTAGAACCTATCATATTCATCCACTTTTCTAATGCATCTTTACCACAGATTTGAATGTTATAGACAATGCTCTGGCCCGACTTTTTTGGAGAATACTTGAATATCTTTAGCTAAGTTCGCGGAACACGTATTGAAAATCAATCGGGGGTAATAATTCTTGGTCTTTTTGAAAATTGAGGAATTTTTTATTTTTTTATCGAAACGTATGCAACCATCGGTGTCCAAATACCCCCTTAAGAATCTTCTATACAACTCATGGTTATTTGAATTTAATATTGATAATGGAACATTGACTTTTATGGATTTTGACCCATACGGAAACCCGAATTCATGAAGTTGT
>CAZBPE010000102.1:0-1377 GCA_964493685.1 uncultured Methanosarcinales archaeon | reverse complement strand
CTTTTTCTTCTCTAATTACAAAACCGTATGTGTTTCTGCAAGGAAACAGTTTTCCCGCCAATTTTAAATTAAAAACTTTATTAAATAAAGGAATTACATGGTTATCGTAATATTCTTTTTCTTCCACATTACCACTAATGTCCAATTCTTTCCGTTTTCCGTCATTTCTTAAATAACCATCGCCAGCATGAATTCCGCATATTTCAGCCATGTCCGGACTTAATTCAGCCATTTTACACCTTTCCATCTTTATTTATTTAAGCTTTATGTGCGAATGTCCAGTGTCCAGTGCTTCTTCAGAAAAAACAAACAATTAAAAAAAGGCGTTTTGCTGTATGGTTATCATGTTTGGCTATAACAGGAAGGAATTAAGGGCGTTGGCTAAATCGCAGCTTCCATTTTTATGGAAAAAGCGCTTTTTTATTGCGCTTGTGATTTCGTCGGCGGCTCTTCTTTTCCTTTTCAGAAATTTTGTTGAAATGCTGGCTGTCATGGCTTTTTTCATCGCTTTGGGAGTAGCGTCAATGATGTATAACCGCTGGATTAAGATTTCCCTTGGCATTGAGTTTATTATGCTAGGCACGGTAATTACCGGGCTTGTTTACGGCAAGTTTCCTGCGCTGGTTGTTGGATTGGTTTCTCTTTTCTTTGCAGAGGTTATCACAGACAGGTTCACGTACTCAACATTTGTCTCTTTCGTGGGAATTTTTGCAGTGTCTATGGTTACGCCGATGCTTGATGGCATCAGCATAACTTGGGTTGGCATATGGATGACTTTGCTTTATGATGCCGTAATCGGCCCTGGCTACATAATCGTAGGAAGCAGCGTATGGAGAACGCTTCTTTTTGTGGTGACGCACATACTGTTCAATATCTGGGTGTTTGTTTTCGCAGCGCCCTGGGTTTTCAGGCTTGCCGGCGGCTGAGAGCCTATTTCCTGCTGAGGGTTATCTCTATTGTTGAAACCCTTACGTCCCTTCCTTCTCGGTTCTTGAAGTCCTCAGAGTTTGTTGCTATGCAGGTTATCTCCGCCTGCCCGTCAAGAAATCTTTTTGTTGCAGCCTCTGCTATGTCAACCGCCCGGCTTATGAATTTTCCTCTTGCTTTTATTACTACGCTTTCAGCATTCCTGGTTGTGAACTGCATCACAACTGCGGTTACGTAATTCATGAATGGCTTCATGCCAACGAAGATTCCGTTGTCCCTTGGCATTGCCGCGCCGGTTTCTGCGATGTTGGATTCCTGCTCCATTTCCCCCACCTCTGTCGATTAAGCAACTATGAAAAAAGGCAGTTCAGCAGGTTTAAATTCTTTGCTGTTTGTGGTGCGGTGTTGCATAATTAGGTCTTTTTCGTGGGCAGTTTCATAATTAGCACA
>CAZBPE010000101.1:0-4176 GCA_964493685.1 uncultured Methanosarcinales archaeon | reverse complement strand
GGGTGAAGGTGAGGGCGAGGGTGAAGGTGAGGGCGAGGGTGAAGGTGAGGGCGGTGGAGATGATTGGTAAACGGGGCTTGTTTATGATGCGAATTTTCACGTTTAAGGGTTTCACTGTTGCTGCAATGGCTGTCGTGATGATGGCGTTCCTGGCGGCTTTTGCAAATACAGCTCTTGGAACTTCCAGCTCTTACACTCACGGCGGTGTTTGCGATGCATCTTGCGGCTCAGCAGCGTCCTGTATTGGCGTGGCGCCCGGCTTAGCTTGCCAGACCGGCACAGGCAGCTTTGGCGTGTGCGATTCGTCGTGCAAGTGCGTGGTTAAGGGGCTTGACGATAACAGGGCTGCATGCCTGCTTAGGGGCTACAAGTGGGCTGTTGCCGGTGAGACAACGCCTTTCGGAGGCTTTTCGCAGGCAGATGTAGACTCTGGCAAGGAAGAATGTGTTGGTGACGATGCAGGAGAACATTACAGGTTCAGGGAATGCGAAACAGCCTTGTGCAAAACTGATGCAAGCGATTATGCGGCTTGCAAGAGCAGGCACAGCTGCGTTTTTGATAAAAAATGTTTCACGAGGACTGACAAGGCTGTTGAGGATGTGGAAGGGGTAAAAAGCGAGGCAGGCAAGAGCGCCGGGCAGACAGACGAAAAAAGCATTATGCTGCAGACGCTGCTCGCGCTGAACCAGCAAGAAAAAACAGCAAAAACAAAGGCTGAGAAAAAAGACATTGGCAAGGCTATTGCAGGCTTGCTTCACAAGATTGAGCAGAAGGGAGGGCTGCCTGGCCTCACAATTCAGCCCCTCCAGAAAATCATGAAGGCACTTCCAAGAAAAACAGCGACTGGCGTTTTAACAGGGCAAAGCGATTATTTGCTGTGCACGCCTTCAATGGCGGCAACGTAAATCAGTTTCGGTGGTTATGGTGTTTATGGTGTGCAAGACTGGGCGTAAAAGTTACATTCGGCATGCAGGAAGGCTGGCGGCTCCTTTAATGCTGTTTGCCATGGCATTGCTGCTGGCTGGAGCAAGTTCTGCAGTGACTTACGGTTATGTGGACACGACTCCTCCTTCTGGTTGGGTTCAGTGCGCAGGATTCACCAACACTGTTGGCGATGACATTGACACCAGTTTTATGAATGATTGTCTTGGCGCTGATGCTCTGCTTTTGAGAATGTGGGATAAGGATGGCAATCTGGAAGATGACGTTTATGCAAAGGACCTGCCAAAGTTGACGGCATGGTTATCCTGGAGTTATCTTGGTGGCAGTGTATTGAATGTTGGCAAATCAACTTACTGGGTAAACTCGGCATCAGGCTCAGTGCCTTTCTTTACAAGCACTAATGGTCAGGATGCTTGCCTCATGCAGGCTGCGCCTAGCGGCTTGACATTCGGGACAGGATCTAGCAGCACGGGGATTATCGTTGCTGGCGCTACAGGTGAGTATGAACTTCGTGTTAATTGCGGAGGCTCGGCTCTCCTTGGCAGGACTGTTGCAATTTACAAATACAGCAAGCCTTCGCCTTCAAAGTACGGCTATGCAGACCCGAGCCCTCCTTATGGCTGGGTTCAGTGCGCAGGATTTGTCAATACAGCAGGCGATGACATTGGCAGCAATTTCATGGACGACTGCCTGAACGGCAAGGGCCTGCGCGTCAGGGTCTGGAACTCAGCAGGCATTTTGGAAGATGATGTCTATGATAATAACATAGCTACTGAAAGTGCATGGTCATCAAAGTGGTTTGGGCCTTTCGGCTTCACAGCAGTTGCTTCAACCAACTGGCCCGGCGGCCTTTTCCGCACTTCAACTTATGGTAGTGATACCTGCGACCAGCAGTCAGCTCCAAGCGGCCTTACTTTCGGCGTTAATGACTTTAACTGGCGTAGTAAAGGAAACAGCGGCGCGATAATCGCTGCTGCAAACACAGGATATGACGAATACAGAATAAGCTGCGGAGGCAGTTCGCTTCCTGACAGGAAAATCGCGGTTTACAAGCTTTACTCTTTTCCGGTGCCTGGGCCTTCGGGCAAATGCGCAGCCTCGGCAGCAGAAGGGCTTAATAGCGAATGCTGCACCGTAAGGGGCTACCAATGGGTGAAAAGCGGGGAGCAAAGCGCAGGAGTTAACAGCCAGTTTAGTGACAGCAGCGGAGAAAGAAAAGCTCCAGCTTCCAAGCAGTTGCTTCAGAACGAGGAAAGGTGCAGCAGTGGCGATGCCTCTGAGCAGTTTCCTTTGAGGACGAGGCAGTGCAGCTGGGGAACGTGCGCCTCAGACCAGAGTGACAAGGCAGTGTGCGACAAGTCCACAGACTGCGTTTTTAATGGAAAGTGCTTCAGTGACATTAAGACTGTAGCGTCAACCTTCTTTGGAGGCACAGCCATCGCAAGCCAGGCCGCTGTTTGGCAGTCAAACTGGAAGAATGAGGTTTCTGTTGACGTTGATGCTGATGGCAAGCTTGAGGTGTGCGACCCTGGTCAGTGGCTTGACCCGAAAGGGAATATTAACGGCACGGTAACTGACAGTACAACCGGCGCTCGCATATCCGGAGCGTGGATAAATGCTGTTGGAACGTCAAACCCTGCGCTGGAGTACGTTGGCATGACTGCGGTTGAAGGGAATTACACGATAAGCGACATTGAGCCTGTAAATTATGACATTACCGCTTCAAAGGAAGGCTATAAAAACAGCACCAGGAATAATGTGCCTGTTCTGCCATTCCAGACGACCCAGATTGACTTTCAGCTTGAGCCTGGAGGCCAGGAAGGTGCGTGGGGGGCGGACAGCGCGTCAGTAACAGGCGCTGTAAGGAACATAACAAACGATCCGGTGCCTGGGGCGGTTGTGAGAATTTTGGGAACTGCCTTTTCAGCAACAACAGCGGCGGATGGGACTTATTCCATTGCTGATGTTCCTTTTGGAACTTATGACCTTGTTGCGAGCAAGCCTTCGGACGGGTATGAAGATGCCGCTTCTTTGGGCATTTCTGTGAACGGGGATTTTTCCGCTGATTTTGTTTTGTTGAGGGCTTCTGCCGGCTGTAATGACGACTGCACTAAGGAAGACGGCTTTTGCCATTCTGAATGCGGCGGAAAGGGGCTTTGCAGCTTTGCAAGCCCTGAGACTGCAAGCGCTTGCGACATGGCAGTTCCCGGCATCATAACCGACCCGAGCGACCCGTCCAAACAAATTACCTGCTGCACCGGCGCTTCTTACGCTCCTGTTAAGGCCGATGTTAAAATCATTTGCGGGGACAACGTCATTTCGGTCAGGATGCCGGTCTTGTTCAGGGGCAGGATTGTTAGCATGGTTGTGACTACTTTTAATCCAGGAGATTGCGAACCTTAACAAAACAACAGCTTTGTCCGATAAGTCGTTCTTGTCCGAATAGTTTCCATTCTCTCCGAAAAGTGCAGGAGGTATCCAAAAAGTCAAGGTTTTAAGACACTAATCGGACAAAGTCCAAAACAACGCAAGTTTTAAAAAAAGCCCTTAAGCACTTTCTGCTTATGATATGCCTCGGCATTGAAAGCACAGCCCACACCTTTGGGGTTGGAATAGCAACAGGGGATGGAAAGATACTCGCAAACGTCCTTAAGCCTGTAATGACAACAAAAGGCGGCATAGTGCCTGCGGCAGCCGCAGAGCACCACATTGAAATCTGCGGCGAGGCAATAAATGAGGCGCTTGAAAAGGCAAAGACAGGCATAAAAGACGTTAGCCTGATTTCCTTCTCGCAGGGGCCCGGGCTCGGGCACACTTTAAGGGTTGGAGCTATGGCGGCAAGGACGCTATCCCTCGAGCACAAAATCCCGCTGATTGGAGTTAACCACTGCATTTCGCATCTTGAAATCGGGAAGCTTCTGACCGGCGCGAAAGACCCAGCATTGCTTTACGTGTCAGGCGCAAACACGCAGGTAATAGCGTTTGAGAACGGAAAATACCGCGTTTTCGGGGAGACGCTTGACATCGGCATAGGCAACCTTCTTGACGTTTTCGGGCGGGAAATCGGTCTCGGCTTTCCTGCAGGGCCAAAAATAATGGAACTTGCGGCAAAAGGAAAGACTTACATTGAACTCCCTTACGTGATAAAAGGAATGGACGTCAGCTTCGGAGGCATACTCACAAACATCACCGGCAAATACAAAACAGGCAAATACTCCAAAGAAGATCTTTGCT
>CAZBPE010000100.1:3995-4255 GCA_964493685.1 uncultured Methanosarcinales archaeon | reverse complement strand
GCTTGACATCCATTGTGTTTTAGACGCCAATCCTGTCCCCGTCCTTTGCAATTATTATCTGGCTTTCCCTGTAGCCAAGATGCTTAACAAGCCCGTGCACTGCTTTCTTCTCCTTTTCCTCGCCATGCGTTGGGATGATTATTGCAGGCTTTGTCATCTCAATAAACTCGCGCAGCTCATCCTGAGCGCCGTGGCCTGACTGGTGGACGTCAACAAGAACGTGAATGCCAAGGCGCTTCAATTCGCGCTCGAGGCGCTCC
>CAZBPE010000100.1:0-3985 GCA_964493685.1 uncultured Methanosarcinales archaeon | reverse complement strand
TCTTGCACGAGAAAATGACGTAATCCCTTGCGTCAAGGAAATTCTTCGTGATTATCCTTGAAAGCACAGATTTCGGCTCGCCCTGATGCCCTGTGCAGACAAGCAGGTAATTGTGCTTGCCGTCCTTCTTAATCTGCATAAGCTTGCGCTCAACCTTGCTGCCGTATCTCACAATCTCCGCCTTCTTTGAAAAGCTAACCAAGCCGACCTTTTCTCCGGCAGCGATGTACTTTGCCATGCTCCTGCCGAGAAAAACAATCTTCCTGCCCTGATGGCGCCCTATTTCAAGAATGCTCTTAAGGCGGGCAAGGTGCGATGAAAAGGTTGTAACGATGATGGCATTCCTCTTCGTGTCAGCAGCCTCAATAGCCTCCTTAATCATCTCCCTCGCAACCGCTTCAGATGGGGTGCGTCCCTGCTTGCTGCCGTAGGTTGACTCTATCACCGCTGCAAGAACTTTCTCATTCCCGAGCTCCCCAAGCCGCTTCAGATTCGGCGGCTTTCCAAGCACAGGAGTCATGTCAAACTTGAAGTCGCCCGAGTAAAGAACTATGCCTTCGGGAGTGTGTATTGCAATGGTTGAAGCCTGCGGAGTTGAATGAGTAGTGTGAATGAACTCAACCTTAATGTTATTTGAAACCTTCTTTGAGCCGTTTGGCTGAACTACATCTATCTTGTTCTTGAACTGAATCTCGCGGTCCTTAATCATGCCCCTTATGACCTCTGCAGTGAAAGGCGTGCACAGAACAGGAGCGTTATACCTGTCGGCAAGGTAAGCAATTGCGCCGCAGTGGTCCAGATGCGCATGGCTAGGGATCAATGCCTTAACCATGTGCGCCCAGTCGTCAATTACAGAAGTGTCCGGAATCGCGCCAACCTTAACAAGCCTTCCGGTGCTGACAGCAGCAAGGTCTTCCTCATCCTCAGTGAACTTTATGTAATTCTCAGGGTGAATGCCCATGTCTACTATGACAACCTCATCGCCGTAGCGCACGGCAGTCATGTTCTTGCCAAACTCGCCGAATCCAGAAACAGCGCAAATCTCAACAGGCATGTTGCATGGAGAATTGCACAAGGTTGTTTAAATAAGTTGCTTTTTTTAAGAAGTAAGGCTCTTTCTGTAACGCGCAAAATGCTTGAAATCGGCTTTAAGCATCACATGGTCGTTTCTGAGGCTTTCCAGCTTCGTATTGGTTTCCTTAAGCCCCTGTTGCGTATTAACAATTATTTGCAGAGCCTTGCCAGCTGCAACGCCGAATCCAAAAATAGCAACAAATCCCGCAATTGTCGGCGTCAATTCAAATATCAATGGCGTTTGAATGACGAGGAATAGCTTTAGTATAACCCAAACAAGCAGAACGAATGCACTTACGAATACGATTATCAGCCCTGTGTCAAACCGGTATTCTTTAAACTCGATTTCAACCATATTTTCCCACTGCAATAACTTCTTAATAAACTTTTGCCTGAAAAAATGAAAAACTTTTTACTTCCCTTGTAAAACTTTTAATAAAATTGAAAGATTTTCGGGATTTTGGGCATCCACTCAACTAATGCTATAGAAACTCGTCCTTCTATCCTTTAGAACATCGTTGTAATTGTTTATCATCTTGTTGTTTGCCTTGGTTATATCTATCTCAACAATTCCAACAGAAGTTTTATCTTTCGGGGCTGATGAAAGGATTTTTCCATCAAATGAAGTAACTTGACTCCCCCCTATGAACGTAAAATCATCAGTTCCCCTTTTCTCATTTCCTATGCGATTTGCAGTTACTGCGAAAATCCTGTTCTCAAGGCACCTTGTCACCATGGCCTGCTGGCAATAAGGCATAACTAAATTCGAAGGATGGGCTATAATTTGGGCGCCGTTTAATGCAAGAGTTCTGCTTACTTCCGGAAAAATCCAGTCAAAACAGACCATAACACCTATTTTCATCCCGTTGATATTCTGAACTTGCAGTTTTTTGTTGCCTGGCGCAAACCAAAGTTTCTCTTTATTGAAAAGGTGAATTTTCCTATACGTGTCAATTACCTTGTTTTCGTATACCATAATTGACGAATTGTAGCTTTTTCCATCCCCTTTTTCAATAAAACCGGCAACAATTACAGCTCCGGTTTCGGCTGAGATTCCTTTCAAAAAATTTGCTGTTTCTGCCTGGCGTGTTTCAGCCAGATTTTTTACTTCTTCTGCTGACGTAAAGGCATAGCCCGTGGCAAACAGCTCAGGCAACACGATGAGGTCTGCTTTAGCATTCCCAATCAACTTTCGAACCTGACTGAAGTTCTTTTCCTTTTCCCCAAAAAGAGGGGAAGTCTGCACATATCCGACTTTCATGGCAACATCCTATGCCTACATTTTAATAAATTTAATGGTTTTTGGCTCAATTGAATAATTGTGAGCAATCCTTTCCAACCACAAATAATTTAAACATGCCTGAAGTATTTCCGCCTGATGAGCAGCCTGACTATAGATGAGATGTCCGTATTCTGCAAGAGGAAGGGATTTGTCTATTCAAACTCCGAGATTTACGGCGGAATGTCGGGCTTCTTCGACTACGGGCCTCTTGGGGTTGAGCTGAAGAACAACATAAAGGCTGAATGGTGGAAGGCGCACGTTCACCAGCGCCAGGATGTTGCCGGCATAGACGGGAGCATAATCGCAAACCCGAAAGTGTGGGAGGCGTCAGGGCACGTTTCAAACTTCTCTGATTTGATGCTCACCACAAAAAAGTCAAAGACGAAAATAAGGGCAGACCAGTTCATAGAGGAAAAGCTCAAAATACCTGCGGACGGGATGAGAGCAGATGAAATAAACAAGCTGATAAAGAAGAACAAGCTGACATACAACGGAGAAGACTTTGAGGAGCTCCGCGACTTCAACCTCATGTTCGAAACAGGCGTCGGCCCGGAAGAAGGGCAGAAGGCATACCTCCGCCCAGAAACAGCACAGCTGATATTCACAAACTTCAAGCTGGTCCAGGAAAACGCGCGCCTCAAGCTGCCATTCGGAATAGCGCAGGTTGGCAAGGCATTCAGAAACGAGATATCGCCAAGAGACTTCCTGTTCAGGTGCCGAGAGTTTGAACAGATGGAACTCGAGTATTTCGTTCACCCCGAAAGCATTAACAACTGCCCCTACATCAAAGAGTTCGAGGAATATTCATTCAGCGTTCTCACAGGCGACATGCAGAAAAACAAACAGCAGCCTGAAAAGATGAAAGCAAAAGACATGCTTGCCCTTAAGCTAATACTGCCTTGGCACGCCTACTGGCTTGCAGTCGAGCACAGCTGGCTGACAAGCCTAGGCATAAAGGCAGAAAACCTGAGGATAAGGCAGCACGTCCCCGAGGAAAAAAGCCACTACGCAACAGACACGTGGGACCTTGAGTACAACTTCCCGTTCGGATGGAAAGAGCTAGAAGGCATATCAAACAGGGGCGATTACGACCTGCAGCAGCACATCAAGCGCTCAGGAAAAGACTTAAGCTACTTTGACGAGGAAACAAAATCAAAAGTGGTGCCGCATGTGGTTGCAGAACCGTCACTCGGCGTTGACAGGACATTCCTCGTAGTCATGTTTGACGCATACGAGCACGACAAGAAAAGGGAAAACATTGTCCTGCACCTGCACCCGAAGCTCGCGCCGATAAAGGCTGCCGTGTTCCCGCTCCTTTCAAACAAGGAAGAGCTTGTCAAGCTGGCGAGAGAAGTTTACGACGAGCTGAAAACAGAATTCAACTGCTTTTTTGACGTCAGCGGCTCAATCGGAAGACGATACGCAAGAATGGACGAGGCAGGAACTCCGTACTGCATAACAATAGACTTTGACTCTTTAAAAGATAAAACACTTACGCTAAGAGACAGAGACACCACAGAGCAGAAACGGGTTCCAATAAAAGAACTTGCCAATGAGATAAGGAAGCGGCTTTAGAACTATAGGAACGGAACTAAATTTTCGTATATTGCACATTCCGTTCCTATATGC
>CAZBPE010000099.1:3968-4319 GCA_964493685.1 uncultured Methanosarcinales archaeon | reverse complement strand
CTATATTCGGAAGACATAACAAATTCGTATAGATACTTATGTCTTCCGTTATAACAACTTGACTTAACAGTTAGGCGCCTTTTATCAGCTCAAGAAGCTCGTCAGGGCTTTCCGCAAAGTAGTCCGGCTTGTTTCTTTCCAGCAGCTTCTTCGAGTTGAATCCCCAGCTTACCGCAATTATCCTCAGCCCCGCCTTTCTTGCCGCTTCTATGTCCCTTACCTCATCTCCGACGCATACAGCTTCCTCTTTCCTGACGCCTGCAGTCTTCAGCGCAGTTTTCATTTTATGAGTCTTCCCGAAAACGTCAACTCCGGCTATTATGAAGTCAAAAACGTTTCCCATGCCGTTGT
>CAZBPE010000099.1:0-3945 GCA_964493685.1 uncultured Methanosarcinales archaeon | reverse complement strand
GCGTCAACGTTTTCTTTTGAGTTTGAAGTAACTATTGCCAGCTTGCGCCCCTTTTTCATCTTTGCCAGCGTTTCCTTCATTCTCGGGAAAATCTTCACGGACGCGGCTTCCCGTCTGAATACGCCACGGCTCTTCCTTATGTAAAAAGCGACTTTGCAAACAGGCAGCTTCATGCCTTCCGTCAGCCCCTTCAGCCCCTTTTCCCTCAGCTCTTTTATGCTTGCCCTTTCGCTGTGGCACGCTCCTTCAAGCATGCTGTTTGCAGTTTTTATTGCAAGGTGTATGGTGTCTGCGATTACCCCGTCAAAGTCGAATATAGCGAGTTTTATCATCTTCACGAAGCTTTTTCCGCCACCTTTTTATAATTATCCCTATGCCTTGTAGTAATGCGCTTCGCTGCATTGTGGCTTTCGGGAATCATCATTGCTGTCTTTATCCTTCAGGCGATTTTCGGCACAGAGCCTTTTATTCTCGTGAATTTGCTTAAGTGGAGCGAGCCGTGGCGCCTTCTGACGTCCATTTTCGCGCACAGCAGCCCTGCGCATCTCCTCTCCAACATTTTCGCCCTGTCATTATTCGGGTTGATACTCGAGGGAAGAATAGGCTCGAGGAGGTTCCTTTGGTTTTTCCTGCTTTCCGGCGTTGTTGTCAGCATATTTTCGCCTTATGAGCGCTCACTCGGCGCTTCTGGCGCCATTTACGCAATAATAGGCGCCCTGGCAGTCCTCCGTCCTGCGATGGTTGTCTGGGTTCAGTGGATTCCCATGCCGATGATTGTTGCAGGGCTCGTCTGGCTCTTGCAGGACGTATTCGGGCTTTTTTATCCTTCAGGCGTTGCCAATGCAGCCCACCTCTCGGGGCTTTTCCTTGGAGCAGGAGCAGGGGTTGCATGGAGAAAAAGTTTCGGCGACAAAGTATCCTTTTGGAAGAAATCAGTCAAGGACCCTGTTCTCGAGAGGCAGCTTGACAATTGGGAGCGCAGGAACATGTTGAGAAAATAATTGCGTTACTTGAGGCTTTCCAAGTATCTTTGCGCTTCAAGTGCCGCCTGGCATCCTGAGCCTGTTGCTGTTGCCGCCTGCCTGTATATCCTATCTGCGCAGTCCCCTGCCGCGAAAAGCCCTGGCGTTTTTGTTTTTGTATTTGATGTCTTGATGTACCCCTGTTCGTCCAGCTCTGCAATTCCTGCAATAAACTTCGTGTTTGGGACGTGCCCTATCGCAAGGAAAATCGCGTCAGTTTTCAGTTCTCTGCTTTTTTTTGTTTTGTAATTCCTTATCTTCGCGCCGTTTACCTTTTTCCCGTCGCCGAGCACCTTTTCAATCCCGCTGTTCCAGATTACTCTTATTTTCTTGTTTGCCTTCACCATGTCCTGCATTATCTTTGAAGCCCTGAAAGAGTCGCGCCTGTGCATTATGGTTACTTTGCCTGCGTGTTTCGCAAGGAAAAGCGATTCTTCCATTGCGCTGTCCCCTCCGCCAACCACCATAACATCCTTTCCCTTGTAGAAGTATCCATCGCACGTCGCGCAGGTGTGCACTCCTCTTGCCCAGTATTTCTTTTCTGACTCAAGCCCGAGCATTCTTGCGGACGCCCCTGTTGCAACGATTACAGCCTTAGCCTCTAAAGTTCCCTCTGTTGTCGCTATCGCAAATCCTTTTCCCTTCTTTTCAACCTTCTCCGCGTCTCCGTCAATGAACCGTGTCCCGAACCTTTTTGCCTGTTCCCTTGCCCTGTTTACCAACTCGGGCCCCATTATGCCTTCCGGAAATCCGGCGTAATTCTCGACACTGGTTGTTATCATCAGCTGCCCGCCTTCCTCTTTTCCTGAAACAACAACTGGCTTAAGCCCTGCCCTTGCAGCGTATATCGCCGCAGTCAGCCCTGCTATTCCGCTTCCTATTATCACAATGTTTTCCATAACTATACGAGAATAAGCACGCTGTTTTTAAAAGTTTTCCTTTAGGGTTACGTATTCCTTTGCCGCGCGCTCATAACATCTTGCTTTTTCCCTCTCCCTCTAATGACCTTCCATCTTAGCTCTCGGCAATATTCTTCGAAAGGCTTTAATAGTAAAACAAGATAGTCCCTTTATGAGTCCAAAAATGAGGCGCGCTTTTCTTTGTATTGTATTTATAGTTGCTTTGCTGTTAGTCTCATGCTCTGCTCCTGAAATAAATAATTCTCCAAAAAATAATGCCCCTGTGATTCCTCCATCTCCTAGACTCACTTTAAACAAGACGATGTCCACTGATTGGGTTTTTGATCAAGGCTGGAGCATTACTAACACTAACCCTCTTACCTTTAAAGGAGTGGGGCATACTTGGGCCACCCTTATTAGGAATATGGATGGCAATAGCCTGATGCGGTTTGCCTTGCAGCGCCAAAAAGGCAGCATCAACATTAATGTGAAAAATACTCCGACAGAGGAGGGAGTATCTCGTTATATCCTCTCGATTGCTGATGGCACCAAGTTAATTCTTCAAAAGCAGTCAGGGGATACTGCCGGTATTCAAGAACTGACGCAGGTCTCGCTGCCGGCAGGAGCAAGTTGGAGTGGCGCTACTCCTCACCTCGTCGAAATAAAAACAGTGGGTTCACAAATTGTTGTCAGGGTGGATGGGCAGCGCGTTCTATTCTTCGCGGATGCACAGCCCCTCACGACGGGAACATTAGCTTTTGAGACTATCGAAGAAAGTGAGTTTGTAGTGAGCGACGTTCAGGTTATTGCCGGAAGCGATGATCTTCAAGAAGAAACCATAGAACAAAATTCCCCTGCAGAAGTTTCTCCCACGAATAGCGAAGGAACATCTCCAACACCGGGCTCTAAAACTGCTCAAAGTGAAGAAGAGAAGCAAAAAGATGATTTAGCTTTTAATCTTCCGCCAGACCAGGATTCCTCTGGTTGGACACAAACATCTGGGCCACTGGGTGGAGTAGTAATTAGAATGATTTCCCATGCCGGAACTATTTGGGCTTCGTTGTATTCGGGAGGGATATATGAACTCCAACCGGATGATTCGTGGAAACAAATTGCCGTCGGATATGGCATTCCCGAAGTGCGTGCCTTTGATATTGTGGAGGATCCAAGCAATGTAAACACGGTCTATGTTCCAGAAATGATTGCCTGTGTGGCAAAAACAAGCAATAGAGGTGTGAGTTGGCAGGGTTTATGTCCTAAAGTCATTAGAGATATTGGATCGCCTAATTTCAACTCGCACACTCTAGCGCTCGATCCAGCAGATCCGAAGATAGTGTATGTGCCAGGGCATACTCACGATCAAACCAGCATGCTCATCGTTTCTACGGATGGAGGAGAACACTGGGAAAAACGCTTCACCTTCGATAAGCATTACGATTTCAATCACATCCTTTTCTATAATTCTAAGATGTATCTGGCCACGCGTGATGATGGGATTTTCGTTTCCTCTGATAGAGGTAAGAGTTGGACGCCGTTCAATAGTGGCCTCAAAGACCTAACCACAGCACGTTTTGTAAATTTCAAAAACACTTTGTATTTACTGGGAGCTCAACTGCAATTTAATTCTCGTATGGGTGGCAATTTGTACCATCTAACTCAGGATGGATCAGCATGGGAAAAAGTGCCTGGGCTGGAGCAGGTGACTGGTATTGGAATGGATGACACCGCTTTATTTGTTGGAACATGGAGCCCGGATCCAAAAATCTGGATATCAACCGACGGCAATTCTTTTCAGAAGATGGCATCGCAGGGTTTGCCTCCTGGTTGGATTGGGGAAATGGTGAGTCTTGATTCGAAAATATATGTTGGTCTTGCTGGCGATGGAGTTTACGTATCTTCAGATGGTGGTAATAGTTTTGAAGAATTTAATAAAGGGGTTATTTCCGTTGCCACGCGCGAAGTGTATGTAAATCCAAAAGATGAAAACGAGATATACGTCGGAACCTGGGATCGGCTTGGCTTTT
>CAZBPE010000098.1:3486-4393 GCA_964493685.1 uncultured Methanosarcinales archaeon | reverse complement strand
CTCCTGCTCAACTACCTTGGGGCTGCGGCGGTGTTCTTTTTGGTGAAGAAATAACCAAAAATCGTTTGCTTTCAGAGCGGTCAGGTCAGAATTGTTTATTTCTGTGCCGCAACAAATTCCGCAAGCTTTTCCAGCCGCTCTCTATATTCAGAACCTGAAACAATATAAGGGCGCGCTACTCTGGCAGCTGTAACGAGGGCGGCAAGAGTTCCGACTCCTTTATCTCGTTCTTCTCTAAACGTATTTTGTGCATCCAGACCTATACCGGCTATAGCGTGTGGATGAAATTTTAAAGGGTCTGGGAAAAGAACAGCAGCCCGTGCAGCAACCACCGGGTTCAAACCGCCTTGTGTTAATTCATCATACAAAGCAATTTCACCGGCACAATATCTTCCCCGGCTTTCATCCAGAACTTGCTGCGCACTTACAGGCATACCATCAACTACCCGCCTCAGATATGGCGCTAAATCTGAACCGGCGCGCCCGGGCTTTTCGTATTCTATAACTGTTGCGAGTGCTTTCATTTCAATACCGATTAAAAAAGGAATATTAAAGAACTATTTAAATCTTTTGTTTCTTAGTCACTTAGCCGTAGTATCGCTTCTTAATCTGTTCGTTAATTTTGCTCTAAGCTACTTACTCCACCAGATAATTCCCAATAGCCAAGACATCTATGTTACCCTGCTTAAAGGAGTCAATTGCATCCTTAGGGGTGCAGACAATGGGCTGCTCATGCTCGTTGAAGGAAGTGTTCACAAAAATAGGAAGACCAGTAAGCTCCTTATAGATTTTCAGGATTTTATAGTAGCTTTGGTTCTGCTCCTTCGTAACCGTCTGCGGCCTTGCGGTGTTGTCAATGTGGGTGACTGCGGGCGCGCTCTTCGCGCAGAGCTTGGTGCAGTCAAAA
>CAZBPE010000098.1:2790-3434 GCA_964493685.1 uncultured Methanosarcinales archaeon | reverse complement strand
GAGCGAAAGGCATGAACTCTGTATTCCCGCAAAAGACGCTTTTGCCGTTTCTCCTTACATATAAAAGGCGGTTTTGCACAGACACACAGTAAACTTTTCCCTTATAAGGGACTTTTCTGATTTGGCTTGCCCTGACTGTTGATACAGGACTTCTTCCTATCCTCACCATGTAGAGATCCCTATGCTTTGGGTTGCTGCTTCTTTTCTGCCTTGATATGTAAGCACTAAATCCGAGCTTCAGCGCCAGTTCCTGCACGTTGTCAGCCAAAAGGGGGCTGGTAGTCGCATACCGAAAACCACTTCCGCGAATATTACCGTCCCCTTTCATCAGGGCATCGAACAGCACCGATAGCTGGTCCTTCGGAAGGTTCAAGAGCTCCCTAGGAATGTGTTTTCCGGCAGCCTTTCCATAGTCCTTTACAGCATCAAAAAGTTCCTTGCTATTTGCAATGAATTCCATCTTGGAATAGAAAAAATTATAAGGCATTAGCTCGATACAATGCTTTATGTCCATAAATGGGTCGGATTTCATTGCCTGGGCAACAGAAACCCTGTAATGGCCGTGCTTATCATAATAAAAGCTTCCTTCTGAGAGGTAATAGCCCAAGAACTCAAGCCAGAGCTCCATGCTTAATTTCTTCCGT
>CAZBPE010000098.1:0-2780 GCA_964493685.1 uncultured Methanosarcinales archaeon | reverse complement strand
ACATACGATTTCCGCCTTCCATTCCATCCCACACCCCCCTTTTTTTGGTAATGGTAAGTTTTAATTTTTGCAGCATCCTCAATTTTTGCAAATTCAAATTTTTCAGAATGCTTCCTCTTAATCAGCATATTGTGGCCTGCTGTTACAAACAAGTCAATTCTTTTATTTTTTATTGAGTAAAGCTCCTCATCGACCTCATAGGAAACATAATCCAACACCTTTTGATACTCGAGCATATTTTTCTTGGAATTAAGAGTGGCAACAACCTCACCCCTTGACAAGGTTGATATGTTCTTCCAGCCTTCGCTTGTAAGAACCTCAGTTTGGTCGTCATAACACCTCCTGAGCTTCTTGTTCAGCCAGTCGTTAATTGATTTATCAGTAGGGTCGGCAAGGATTGAGCGGTTACCCAAAGCCCTTGGCCCGTATTCCATCCTGCCGTTAAAGCGGCCGACAACCTTCTTATTCTTCACCAGCTCTGCAACTTCCTGCTCAATATTCCTGACATAACGGTGCTTCATCTTTGCCTTCTTCAGCTCTGACTCTATCTCGCCATCGCTGAATTCCGGGCCAAGATAGACATTGTCGTGGAAAACAGGCCTTGGATTTTTGCCCTGATTGAGCAGAAGCTCAGACCACAAGGCATAGGCAGAGCCAACCGCCTGCCCGCCATCGCCCATGTGAGGGTGGATGAAAATTTTTTCCACGCCTTTAATCTTTGATACTTCCTGATTAATCCTGACGTTGGCAAAAAGGCCTCCTGCGAGAGCAATGTTTTTCCTCGGATACTTCTTAAGGGCATTAGTTATCAGCTGGACTGCAACTTCTTCAGACCTTTTCTGCAATCCGGCAGCAATGTGCTCCCTCCTCTGGCCCCATGCCAGGTTATGGAGCTTCTGGACAGCCTTGTAGCCCCAAGGAGGAGTCATCCTTACCTTGTATTGCAGCCCTTTAACAGCCTCAACCTTCCTGAATATGCCAATTGTCTTTTCGCTTTTGCCATGAGCAGCAAGCCCTGTCAGCTTGCCCTCATCCTTGTTCGGAGTGAAACCCATGTTGTAAGTAGTATAGCCGTAAATGGACGCAGGGCTGTGGAAAAACGGGGTTCGGGCAACCCTTTTGAGCCGGTTATCTGAAGCAACAACAGCAACTGACGCGCAAACCCCGTCGCCAGCCCCGTCTGTTGTAACCACCAAAGTGTCTGTGCCAAAAGGCGAAGTGTAGTAAGCTGAGGCTGCGTGGCCTTCATGGTGCTCTATGAACCTTACAGGAGCATCAACTCCCAGCTTTTTCACAGCAGCGCTGAAAGTCCCTTTCTCCCTGAACAATGAATATGCCTTCCTGTAGAAAGATGCAAACGCATTAGTGCCGAAAATAAAAGGCAGGTAAGCCATGTAGCTCATAAGCTTCCGGCGGAAATTGTAATCGCGGTAGTCCCTGCCTATCCCAGAGCCAGGCGTTACATTGGAAACAGCAACATAATCAATCTCCCCAGGGCTTATGCCAGAAATCCTGAACACTTCCCTGATTGACAATACCGGGAAGCCCCAAAAAAGCTTAATCCTGTTCAGGCGCTCCTCATTGACAGCAGCGATAATTTTGCCGTTGTCTATAATTGCTGCGCCTGAATCGTGGCTGTGGTTGATGCCCAAAATCCTCATTTTTTCACTCTCCCACTGAAAATCCTGACATACTCTGCAGCTATCTTATCCCACGAAAAGCGCTTCTGGACAAGCTTATAAGCGTTTTCCCCCATTGCCTTCCTTAATTTTGCATCCTTCAGAAGCCTTATCATCCCGTCAGCAAGGCTTCCCGCATCTTTTTCAGTCCATCCCTGCTCTTTTTCCATAGGCACCAACAAGCCAACTTCGCCGTGCGAAATGACATCCGGAATCCCGCCTGTTTTTGTGCCAATCACAGGAGTCTTGCAGGCCATGGCCTCTGCGTAAACAACTCCCTGCCCTTCCCTGTCGCCGTTCCTGTCAACAATTGATGGCAGAACAAAAATGTCAGCAGCGCAGTAATACTTTGGAAGCTCTGCATTTGGAATCTCGCCTGCAAAAATGACTTTCTCCGAAATCCCAAGCTCCGCTGCCTGCTTTTTCAGGCTGGTGTCAAGGGGACCGCCCCCAACAAGGACAAGCTTCGCATTTGGCACTTTCCCTGCAACTTTGCTGAATGCAGACAGCAGAAAGTCAGGACCCTTCCTCTCAACAAGCCTTCCAACGAACATGACCATAAGCTCATCCTTCCTGCAGAACCTCTTCCTTATTTCTTCAGAGCCCCTTATTCCAGGCCTGAACTTTGAAGTATCAACTCCAAGCGGAATAGGGGTTTTAACCATGTCAAGCCCAGAATCCCTCATTAAATTCACATAATAATTTGTGACCGTAAAGCTTCCTGCAGAATTTTTCACTATGCCCCTGAGGAGCGGCATAAGCCTGAACTTTTTCGCCATGAAGAACTCGCCGCCGTAAAAATTTATGAAATAAGGAACACCAGTGAATTTTGCAGCCAAGCCCTGCGGAAAAGCCCAGTGTGCGTGAACAACATCAGGCCTGAATTTTTTCGCAACCTTTTTTGACATCAAAATTTCTGAAAGGATGAAAAAAGGCATCTGAACAGCTGCCAAAAGACTCTTGTGTATGTTTGTCGGGATTCCAGGGCCATAGGAAAGCCTCTGAAGCGACTCGGGAAAGAAATACCTGAAGCGGAATATCCTGATGCCTTCCAGAACCTCCTCACTCTTTGCGCCCCTGTCATGCGGGGCAACAGCATAC
>CAZBPE010000097.1:0-4411 GCA_964493685.1 uncultured Methanosarcinales archaeon | reverse complement strand
AAACCCAGCCCCTTTAATCAATGCGACTTCCGCTTTACGTTCTTAGCTTTACGTTCTTAGGATTCACTATTATTATATGGCTGAAACCGCATCTGTTTTTCCGACGAGAGCGTATATCAAAACTGTTGCCTGCAAAACACAAATCTTTATAAACTACCCGTTTCATTAACCTGTAATTCCGCTGTTTGCGGCGTTAGAAACGATAAAAAAGCATATAAAATAACAAATATTTTGCATTATATATGAAAACAAAAAGTTTATATACTCCCAGCATCATGGGTAGGATGGCGCTATAGGCGTCTATGATGTTAACCAAAAGAACACGGAGGTGTTTGTTGTGAAGTTGATGAAAACCGTTAAGAAGATTATGGCTCTTGGTACGGGAGCTGTTATGGTTGGCGCTACTGTCTTAAGTGCCAGCGCAGCTGCGGACCTGGCAAAATATCCGGTACCGTTTGTTAAGGATGGCAAGTTCAATGGCTTATTTGTCGTTGGCGACTCTGCCAATGCAGCCGACGTTCTCGGTTCAGTTGACATTGCTACAAGCCTGCAGTTCGCTGCAAGAGTAAAGAAGACTGTGCAGACATCAGCAGCGGGCACTGTTTCAGTAAGTGGCGAAGCCTGGAGAGTAGGAACATCAGCCAAGAAGCTGGAGTTCTCAGAAAGCCTCGGTTCAGGAGCATCAAGCGCAAAGCAGGAAACCATAAGGAACATAACAACCTTCGTAACTGACGACGAATTGCCAACACTCTTGGCAGACGGCACGTTCAGAAACTCAAAGGGGGACTATGACTACCACCAATATATATACTTTGACCCGGTCAATACCCAAACAACAACAGCTTCAGCGAGCCTTTCAGTAATCTATGCTGAAGACCCTGACTCTGATGTGACTGCTGATTATTTCTATGTTAAGAACAGCGACAGGGTTGCACGCTACAGTTTGGAATTCACGACATCCGCTGAATCTACCATAACGGATAGTGCGGGCACTGCAAGCTCAACTGGAACATTCTATTGGAGCTATGAAGGGAAAGATATAAACATGCTTGGAAAAACCTATTCCATAGTCAAGGCAAGAAGGACAAGTTCAGCTGCAGTTAACAGCGCAGAGCTTACATTAATGGGCGGCGCTAAAAAGGACACGCTTGCAGAAGGCGAGTCAAAGACTTACACCGTGGGCGGAAAAGACTATGATGTAACGCTGGACTTCGTTGGAAGCACAACTGCCAAGTTCACTGTTAATAGCGAACTCACGGACTCGTTGAACGAAGGCGACACTTTCACGCTTTCAGACAAGTCCCTGATTGGCGTTAAGGACATCCTTGTTCAGGACTTCGCTGGCGGAGTAAGAAGCGTAGAATTCTACGTTGGCGCCAACAAGATATTCCTGAAAGATACCGATGTTTCGGGCGGAGCTGGAAGCCAGTCTCTCGAAGTCGGCTCAATAAAGGTAGATGACACAAAGGCAATCATTACCGGAAGCAACGACAACTCAACCTTCAAAATAGACACCATACAGCTCAACATCTCAGCAGATGATGACTTGTATGTGCCTGCTGGCGGAAAGCTTTCCGTACAGATGGAGAAGCCGGATGCTTTATGGGGCGCCTGGGACTTTGAATACCAAGGGCTTGAGAATGTTGCAACCGAGAAGGTAAAGATATCAAGGTCCGGCTCAAACCAGTATGACCTTGTGTTTACTAACGGAGACGGCAATGAAATTAGCGTGCCTTTGGCTTACACTTCGGGCGGAACCAACCTGTCGCTTGGTGACAACACAAACGCATTGGTCCTTACCGAAAACACAACCATAGCAAGGAACGACTACTTTATCGTAACTGATATCAGCCAGCAACAGGGTGATAGGAGAACATATGCTATCCGATACAAGGGGGCATCTGCTTTCGGCGACAGCACCCCTGTAGTTAAATTCCAGGTGCTTGGCGACTCTACAACCAAGGAAGAAACACTAACCAACAGTGCAGGAGACGCAGGTATCGGAACTGCAGACGCAGTGCTGAAGCTTGGCGGAGCAACCTATAATGTGTGGAACTCTTCATTGGGCACCGCAGACTTCAACATAATGGTTGACCTGAATGGCAACGGTGTTGTTGATGCTGCAGGCATTGGAAACGCCACAGGAACGCCAGCAGTTAACTTGCCGGTTAATACGGGGAACATTATGAACGTAACCACAAAAAGTGGTGCGCAAATAGTTGTACAGCCGTTCCCTACAAATAGCTCGTACCTGAAACTGTCAGGTGCTGTGCCAATGATTGCCATAAACGTATCTGTCCAGACGCCAAACGCTGACGACTATGATAACTTGGCTCCAACACCAGTTGCTGTGGACATAACCGCGGCTTCGGGCAAGGTGCAGTTCAGTGAGAACATAGCAGCAGGCGACCACAACTACCTCTCACCGCAGGGCGAGAGCAACACCAACTACGTTTACACGACAATGGGCGCAAAGGTAAAGTGGGACAACCCGTCAAACGACCCTGACACGCTGGATATAGACTACCCAGTCGTGCAGAGGTTGCCTTTGGTTTACATTACAGCGCCTGGCGCTGAGATATCAACCGGCGAGGCATCTGAAGGCGGGCAAATCGTCTACTACGAAACAACGCCAATATCAGTCGGCACAGCCAAGCTTGCAGGCGAAGTTACAAACCTTGCGGCACAGAATGCCATAGTTGTTGGTGGTCCGTGCGCTAACGCAGCAGCTGCAGAGGTAATGGGCATGCCAACGCCTTGCGGCAAGGACTTTAGCGTAGGAAAAGCTATGATAAAGCTTTACGAGCAGGCAAACGGCAACGTGGCAATGCTTGTAGCAGGCTACGATGCAGCTGACACGAGAAGGGCAGCCAGAGTGGTTGCCAACTACGCACAGTGGCAGGACTCAGGCAAGCTCAAGGGCACAGAAGTGGAAGTGTCAGGCACAAGCTTCACTGACATCAGCGTAGCCGCGCCAGCGCCGAAGCCAGTAGCAGCGGCTCCAGCTCCAGTAGCTGAGACAACGCCAGCGGCAACAACTCCAGCTGCGACGACGCCCACTCAGTAAAACTAACGCGGCTGACAAGCCGCTTTTTTAACTTTTCTTCCTCTTTTCTTTTACTCTCTTAATTTGAACTTTTTCAATTTTGCGCCAGTTGACGAAACTGATGCGCCGTAGCAGTAGCTACTGCTCACTACGGCTACTTTTTCTACAGCAATCTCAGAATGCAAAACAATAAAAAACAGCAATAATCCTTTCTCCAAAATGAAGAACCTCTGCCCTTTGCTTTTCTTTGCGGCAATTTCCGCAATCTTTGCTGTGCCGCTTCTTGCCAACTTCGGCAACTGGGGGCTCTACGACTGGGACCAGCACCTCTTTTACCACGAAGCGCCGCGAACAAGCATACTCAACTACGGACAGTTCCCGCTTTGGAACGCGCACTACTGCGGCGGCACGCCACTGCTTGCCAACCCGCAGTCAGTCTTTTTATCGCCATTTTTTCTCCTTGTCCTGCTCTTCGGAGCGCTTGCAGGGCTAAAGCTCCAGATAATCCTTTACATCATCTTAGGGCTTTTTGGCACTTTTTTGGCAGCCAGACAACTGAAAGCAGCGCCAATACCTGCTTCATTGGCTGCCGTAATCTTCATGCTAAGCAGCTGGTTCGCCTTACGAGTGAGGGTTGGGCACACAACATTCTTCCCCTTCGCCCTCCTTCCGTTGGCTTTTTACCTTTACCTCAAATCAGTGCAAAAGCCGCGATGGCTGGCAGCAGCAGCGCTAACCCTCGCAATAATGTTCCTATCAGGCGGAATCTACCCCTTTTATGCTGCTTTGCTGCTGATTGGCGGCTACTCATTTCTCGAATCCATTGGAACCCGGAAGCTCAAGCCAATCCTGCTTGCCATTGCAATATTCCTCCTTGCATTCATCCTCTCTGCAGTCAAGCTCCTGCCTATGCTTGAATTCACCTCAGGCGTGCCAGTGCAGAAAGACACGCAGCTGGCAAGCATCAGCATCTTCTCAAAGGCACTATTCTCGCCATTCCAGAACATAGAGAAAAAAGACGCTGAAACAGGACGCGATTCTGTTCCCGAAGGCGCAAAAAAGGAGCTCGCAACCCTTGAAGGAAAACTGCCGTGGATGTGGCACGAATACTCCGCTTACATTGGCTTGATAGTTTCTATCTTGGCAGCGTTGTCAATAATAAGCTACAGAAGAAACTGGAAGCTCCTGCTAACAGCGTTATTCTTCTTCCTGCTCGCGCTCGGAGACCACTCGCCAATGCCAGTCTGGAAGCTGCTAAGGACAATTCCCTTCTTCAGCTCAATGCACGGGCCCTCTCGCTTCACAATACCGTTCATTTTCATAATAGCCTTGCTCGCCTCCAGCGCGCTTACTTCCCTAAAACTG
>CAZBPE010000096.1:0-4439 GCA_964493685.1 uncultured Methanosarcinales archaeon | reverse complement strand
GCAGCGGCTTTGCCAGCTTTGCCGCTGATGGGGATTTTAACGTTGTGGAGGCCCGTTTCAAGACTGATTTGAACAGGTCTTCTGCTGAAGCTTCAAAGCCGGTTCACGTGAGCAGCGGGGCGCCGCTTTCCTTTTTCTTTTTTTTAGCAGTTGCCGTTCTGTTCGTGTTCGCTTTTGAACGGGTGTTGCACAAGTATGTTCTTCAGGTGTAAGGTTGAAATGTTGAAACGCATAAAAGATTTCGTTGAGGAAAAGAAGAGGCGCATTGAAGAGAGAAGGGAAGCTCAAAGGATTGAATTGCAGGAGGCGTTCAGCAGGGGCATGCACTTGTTCCAGCTGCGCTTGTACGAGGAGGCGCTTCAGGATTTTTTGGCGTGCGAAAAAAAGCTGTCCTTGTTTGACGAGGGCGGCAGGAAGGATGTTTTGGTGAATTCCGGGAACTGCCTTTTCAACCTTGGCAGGTATGGCGAGGGTGAGAAGCGTTATTCAAAAGCCTTGAAGCTTGACGGCAGTGACTTTGGAGTTTTGCGCAGCAGGGGTTTAGCGCACCTTACAGCTTGTAATTTTGAAGTGCTGGAAGATGATGTTAAGGTTGAGTTGAAGGAGCTCAAGAGCAAGGTGCGATGGGCTTTGAACGGCAAGGAGAAGATGCGCGTTGCTGACGAGTACTTGGATCTTAAGCGCCGGCACGACTTCAGCAAAAAACATTTGAGCAAGGCTTTTGACTGCTTCACCAGGCTGGTTAAGCTTGACTGCAGAAATGCTGACTGCTGGTATTATTTTGGTCTTTGCTGTTTTTTCACGGACCACAAGCGAGAAGCTGCCGATAGTTTTGAAGCTGTTCTGATGATTGAACCAACTTATTCTAACGATTTCATGCGTGTTGACTTGTTTGAGAGAATAAAAGAAAGCAGAGGGGATAGCGTTGCGTTTGAGTGCGGCAAAAAGGGCAGTGCTGGAAAGTACCGGACTGACCGGGGTGTTTTTGTCAGGAGCAAGGCTGAGGCGCTTATTGACAACTTCTATTTCTCGCATGGCATAAAGGCCAAGTATGAGCCTACGCTTTTTTTGGGAGGCAGGACTGTGATGCCTGACTGGGAGCTTGACCTTGGAGGCGTTATTGTTTATCACGAGCATTTTGGAATGGACACGCCTGCTTATCTGCGCGTGATGAATGTTAAGATTGACCTGTATCAGAAGCATGGGAAAAACTTGGTGTGGACGACAAAAGATGACGAAGGCGATATTGCGAACGTGTTGAAGAGGAAGCTGAGCGCATTCAATTTTGAACAAGGCGGTGCCGATTGGCGTTCATGATGAAAGCGGCGGCGTTGTTTTCTGTGGCTGCGGTTTTGCTGCTGCTATTTTCAGCAAGCGTATCGGCTCTGGAAGGTGGGGCTGAAAAGGTTTCTGACGCTTCTTGCGAGGATGTTGGCACTTTTGACGTGTTTGGAAAGTTGGTGTGCAAGGTAAAGTCTTCTGTGAGCAGCATCGGTGGATGGTTTGAAGGCATAATTGCTGACGCTATTAATTGGGTGATTAATCCTCCGATAAGTTCAACTGGCGTTTCTGAACTTCACAGCGTTTTTCAGTGGCTTGCATTTACGGGGATTGGTATTCTTGTGGTGGATACTGGCGTGAGGTACTTGCAGGCGAGCATGAATCCAGAGGCGGTTGAAGAGGCTAAAAAGCAGGCTCGCAACATTGTTGTCATGGTTATTGCTGTTATTGCTTCGCCGCTTATCGTCACTTGGGCGCTTGACCTAGTCAGGCTGATATCGGAGCTTATACTTTTGGCAACAGTGGATCCTGCTTCGCTTGCCGTTGTGCTCGTAGGGGGGCTTGTTGCTGCTTTTGTTGCGAGCAGTCCAATTTTTCCAATAAGCTGGACAGCCATTATCATTATGCTTTTGTCTTTTATTTTCGTGATGCTTCTTCGAATTTTTGTTTTGACAGCGTTCACTTCCATGCTGCCTTTGATTTTGTTCCTGTACTTTTGGGAGCGCACAAGCCAGGTGGGAAGGCGCATGCTTAACATTCTTGCAGCAAACATTTTCATTCCAATACTATGGATTACTGTTTTTGCAGTAGCTGCCAAGATGCCTGGCGGGTATAAGCTTCTGAGTCCGCTGCTTGTGCTGATAGCTTTCCCTCTGAACGCTTACCTGTACTTTACTTTTGGCGGCGTTTCTGCCAACTTCATAGTGCCGCCTTCTCCCATTAGGGCAGCTGGAGCTGCTTTGGCTTCAACAGGCTCACGCATCAGGCAGGCAGTGGTTGCGCGCAGGACGGCGGTGGATGTTGAGAGAAAAGCGTTAACGCCTTATGTGAGAGGAGAGTCTGTTCAGGCTGAAAAAGGAAAGGGCAGAGCGCGTTCTCCAGCAGAAGGAAGATTGGTTCCTACTACTGTTGTGACGCGTTACCACTTTAACGCTTCTGACCTTAACTTCGGGCAAAAGAACGTTTCTCCGCATGGCAGGCGGTTTCAGAGAATTTACGAGAGCGGGAAGTCTAACAAGTTCTTGAATTACGCTGCCAACTCTGACAAAGATTATGATAGAGTCGTTCAGCACACGGAACTTGGGCATAATCCCCACATGACGCTGGCGGAAAGGCGTTGCAATCTTAAGCACGCTAGGGTTCTGTTCGAAAAAATTCCGAAGTACAAGCATGATGAAATATTGGATAGTTTTGACAATTATGAGAAAGTGGAGAAGGCCAAGGCAATGTCTGGAGGTGTTGTGCATGGTAAATCGTACCAAAGAGTTAAGCGATGAGGATATGCGTGACTTGATTCGTCAGGGAATGACGCGCAATCGGCTGGAGAAGGAGTTCAAGTGGGAGCTTAAAGATTTGCCCGAGCATAATAAACGGAAGCTTCTGCGAATGGTGAAGGATAATGAAAGCGGCAAGCTGAAAGTCTTATGCAATGAGGATGATAGGCGGCGCATACTGAAACTGGAAATCAAGGTTATGCAGGATGCGGGCTGGACGGAAAAGGAGATTGAGGAAGAACTGGCTGCGAACCCGCCCAAGTTTGTCAGGTGACTGCTTATGGTTGAGAAGACGATTGTTAAGCTGAACCTTGCTATAAGCGAGAAAGAAAAAGATTTAGCCAGGTTAGATAGGTGGCTGCCTTTTTTCAGGCTTTTTTACACGAAAGAGGAGCACGTTAACTTGAAAAGGCTGGTGTTTTACCTGCTGGCTTTTGTCGTCTTTTTTTACGCATTCAAAGTTGTTGCAACTGGTGGCGCTCTTTTGCTTGTGTACAATTTTGTCGTGTTTTTGGCTGCCGCTTACATTTTTGCTCTTTACCACGTTTCCCACAAGCATGACGTGCTGAAAAAGGAGGTAGCAGACCTTCAGAAGGAAAAGCTGGAGTGGGTGAAGGTTTTGGATTCCAGAAAGCGCGGGGTGCGGAAATGACTTATCAGATTCCTAAGCAGCTCACGCGTTACGCCAACAAGTTTGTTGTTGGCACGATGAAGCAGGACCTTCTCGGGCTTGCAACAGCTTTTCTGGCCATAATGGTTTTCAAACTGGCACCGTTCTCGCTGAAGATAAATGCAGCGGCTGCTACGGTTGTAGTGGTTGCTGGAAGCATTTTTCTGATGGGGAAGCTTGATGAGAGAATCAGCAACAGAATATCCTTTTCAAGAAGGCTGAGCAATGCTTCTTATTACGACCACAAGACTGGCTCAATTGTTGACATTGCGAGGATATCTGACAATGCTGTTTTTTTGAAGAACGGCACGCTTTTGGCAGTGCTTAAGATAAACCCGATAGACTTTTCAATACTTAGCGAGGATGAACAGGAAGCAGTGATTGGCAAGTACAGAACTTTTCTGAATTCTTTGTCATCCCCGGTTCAGATTGCATCGCGTTCTGTTGGAATAAATTTGGACACGTGGCTGCACAATTCGGAAACCAAAATCAGGGACAACCTTGAGCTGAACGGGCAGGCTCGTCTTAAGCAGTTTCAGACTTTCAAGGGATGGATTAGCGAAGTGGTGGAGCAAAGCACTATAAGGAACCGGGTTTTTTACATGGCAGTTCCTTACTACCCTGAAACTTTTCAGGGGCTTTCATTTTTCCAATCAGTCAAGCAGTTCATTTGCGCTTTTATTGGCAAGCCTGCGGTAATCGCTGCAGGGGCTGGCAAAGGAGCTAAGGCTGCTTTGCGGGAGCTTTCCGACGTTGCTGAAGATTGCATGGAGAAGCTTGAAGAAACTGGAGTTGAAGTTTCAAGGCTGGGCGATGATGAGCTGGTGTCGCTGTACAGTTCATACTTCAATGACGCGCCGGATGTTGACACGTCGTTCATAACGCCAGTCATGTGGAGGACTGATTGAAGTGTTTGGCGGTAAAAAGGCGAAGCCTGCAGGCTTTGAGCAGCCGAGCATTTTCAAGCCTTTTTTTGAAATCAGAGATGTCAGGGA
>CAZBPE010000095.1:0-4455 GCA_964493685.1 uncultured Methanosarcinales archaeon | reverse complement strand
TGAATGATGCAAAAAGCGCTGACCTGCTGATATACTTGGCGCAGAATTTAATGGGCGCGAAGCTTGTAGTCTCGCAGCATCTTCTTGACCTGTTTGAAAAGGAAAAGCAGAGCCTGCTGGAACTGATATTTAACAGGTTAGGCGCGTTGGAACGCGACAGAGGTTAAGAAGTAAATGAGCACAAGCGACAAGCTGAGTTTTCAGGAAGCGGAAAAGCTTGCCAGACAAGCAAAAGACAGCAGGTAATCGCCAAGCTCGGAATTAAGAGAAAAGAAGGCTGCCTCTATCACTTGGACAAAAAGGGCAACGTATGCGAAGCCAAAATGGCGAAGGGCGGCAAAAGAAAGAAAAGATGAGCACTCGCTCATTCAGGATTTTATTCAAGACAGCATTTTGGTTTATTTTTCCTTAAAGCCAAATCTTTTATTGTAATCGTCATGGTCAAATATGTCAAGCACGAAAGCCATTATTTCAATCTTGCTGCCTTCCAACGTGTAAATCATCCTCCAGAATGAAGGCAAATTAACAATAAACAGGTTATCAGTTTAAAATTTCTTCGCATAATATTGCGGAATCATACTCTTCTTTACGTTGCGGCCGTAGAAGGGATTATCAACTACGAGGTCAAACGCTCTTTGAATTGCATTCCATAACGCAATCTCTTCAGAATTCTTCAGTCCCCTGCTTTTTTGCTCTCCCACAATTTTGTTAAGATGGTCGTAAGCCTCAAGAGCATCGCCTTTAATCTCTACGCCAACCTTCTTCCCAAATTTCATCTTACCCTCAATCCTTTCGCCGTTCTCAGCTTGTTCTTGCCCGTGAAAACCCAGAGAATCCTGCCGCTGTGTAGCACAATCTTGCCGCTGTAATCCAAATAATCAACAACAGCCATCAAGGTCTGGTGCATAACCTGTTTGGGAAGCCTTCTCTTCAACTCAGCAATGGTGATTACGGTACCGGCTTTTTTCAGAGTTTCCTCTACCATAAGCACAGTATTCAGTGTAGGACTCCTTTGCGAGGAATAATCCCTTTTCTTAACGCTTATCAGACCAGACTGCATACAGCATCACCTTCACATATCAGTTGATACCATATCAATTGATATATAAATGTTTCGCTTTCACGTAATTATTTAGTGCGCTGGTGTGGCAAGAACCCTGCGGGCTGAGCAGCAGCGAAACCCGTAGTAGTTCACTGCAGAGCAGGCTAAACCTCAACAATGACGCCTTTTTCTCCTGCGTTCAGCAGCGTTGTCCTTCCTAGCTTGTCTTTTTTTCCTGCTGTTTCGTGCAGGTGTCCGCAGATGGCAAGTATTGGCTTTTTTCTGAGTATGAAATTGCGGTAGCTTCTGTTGCCGTGGTGCGCCCAGATGAAGTCAAGCTTTGTCTTGTGGGGCGGCTGGTGGTTTACGAGTATTACCTTGTCGTCCTTCCTGAACTTAAGCTTTGATGCGAACCTTTCAAAGTCTTTGCTTGTCAGGGAGAACCCCTCGCCGCCGTGCCCTACAAAGACGTAGTTTCCTTGCCTGTGCAGCTTCTTGTGGACGTAAACAATGTTCTTCAGGTTTCTGCTCATCAGCCTCACGCTGAACGGCTCCTCGTGGTTGCCGTGCACAAGAACGACTTTTTTTCCGAAGGAGTTGAGCTTTCTCAGAATCCTTTTCATGCCCAGCTCAAAGTAGGTGAAGTCGCCTGCGCAGACGAGAATGTCCGCTTTCTTTGCCTTCTTCTCAAGGCTTATCAGCGCTTTTTCATCGCTGTGCACGTCCGAGAAGGCGAGTATTTTCATTCTCGCATATACCTCCTGAATTCTTTCAGGTATTGCCTGAAAAACCATTGCAGGAACGTGTCTTCGTTTTTCATTGTTTGCGACCTTTCAAGGGCGTTATAATAGGCAGTTCTGTTATCGTAAGGTATGTCCATCATCGGATATCCCTGCTTGTGCAAAATGAAGTTCATTAGCAGCCTGCTTATTCTCCCGTTTCCGTCTGTAAAGGGGTGTATGGTTACAAACTTTAGGTGAGCAAGGGCTGCCAGCTTTATCATATGCATTTTTTTACGGCTCCTCGCACACCACCCGAAGAAATCCTTCAGCATCGGAAAAATTTCCGCAGGGAATGGAGGAATGAAACGGCTGCCTGAAATTGCCACTTGGTGCTGCCTTATTCTTCCGGCTATCTCCGGGCTTGTGGACTCAAGCAGCTTTTTGTGCCAATACAGGACTGCCTGCATGGACAAATCCTTGTTGTGCTGCAGCATTTCGTAAAAGACCTTTTTATGCGCCTCTGCCTCCTTGATGTCCCTCAACGGCCTTGACGGGGGGCTGATGCCTCTTTCAAGCAGGTTGGCGGTCTCCCTTAGCGTAAGCTTTGAGCCTTCTATCCTTTGTGTGTCGTATGTAAACCTTATGGCAAAAGTCTCTGTTTCCTTCTCTGCGGCGCTCTTCGGCATCCTTTTTCTTTCTTGCAGAAAGCCGGCTCTTATTTTTTCGAACAACAAGTAGAGGTTTTCGTTGCGGAATTCTTCCAGAAACCTTTTTTTCTCTTCTTCAATGTCTTTTGGCAAGCGCCTGCCAAGGTATTTTTCCTTTTTCTGGACCTTGCTGCCCTTTCTTATGGAGTGCTGGATGTAATAGTACGTTTCTTTTCCTATCCTTTTGGCCTTTAAGGTCACCATGCCCGGTGTTTACCCCTACTTATTTATAAATCTTTCTATTTTCTTCAAAGTGTAGGGGTAAGCTCAGGAGCTGTAGTAGTCTTCAAGGACTATCCTGTCAACTTCCTCAAGGCTTCTTGCGGCAAATACCCTTCCCTTTGCTATTTCAGCTATCTTTTTTGCTATCTCTTCGCCTTCTTTTTTCAGGTTTATGCCTATGACTGATATCGTGATGTTCCTGTCGGCTGCTATGGCTGCCGCCTCCATGGTTTCTGTTTCTGGCGTTTCTCCTGACGTTGGCATGGCGTCTGTTATCAGTATGAGGTGCTTTGACGCCTCTTCTTTGGGGAAGAGCGTTACCGCTTCTTTTATCGTTGCTGCTATGTTTGTCTTTTCCTTTGCTGTTGCGCCTGTTATGTCGTCAAGAAGCTTTTTGAAGTCTTTTGTCGGCGCTGTTTTTTTCTTAACGTCCTTTCCGAACACTATTAGCCCTACCTTGTCGTTTTCCTGAATTGCCTTGTAGGCAAGCGCAATCCCTGCCTTCTTGCACTGGATTAGCTTGCTTCCCTTCATGCTTCCTGACGCGTCAAGCGCGTATATTATGTTGCGCTTTCCGCGGCTTTTCCTTTCAAAAGCCACCAAGTCTTTTTTTTCAATTTCAGGATGCTGCCTTCTCACTGCCAGCTTCACTGTTTTCCTGATTGCTATGTCGCGATACTTGTCTTTCCTGAACTGCTTGGTGTCTTCTTTTATTCCGTAGGAGTAGCTTTTCTTGTGCTCGCGCTCGCCAAGCAGGCCGCGCGCCGCAAGCCTGTCAAGCTCTTCAGTGTAAAGGATTATCCTTGAGAGCTTCAGCGCCTTTTCTGTCAGCGCTCCCTCGCCGTCAATAAGCTCATTTTCCTTCAGCTTCTCAGCCCTTTCCCTTATTCTTTTCATTAGTTCCTGCCTGAACTCGCCGATGTGAATGTTTCTCTCAATCTGGCTTTCGCTGTAGCCGGATATTTCCCGCAGAAAAGATTCGCCGTAAATGCTTTTTGCAGTCCTGTAGTTTGTCACTAGCCTGTCAAAAAGCATGTCTGGCGTGAATGAGCCTATTCCGGTGTTTATTGCCGCAGTTATCAGCTTTCCGTCGCTGATTGTCTCTTCGTCGCTTTCAAGAACAGACCTCATAAGCCTTTTTTCTTCCGGGTCTGACGAGAGCTTCCCCGAAAGTTCGTCTATCGGCGTTACTTCATCAAGCTTTGTGCTACCGGTAATCGCCGCTTGCTGCACCGAATCGTTCCGTTATCTCTTCTTCAAGAAATTCCTTTGCTGTTTCTGTGTATTTTGCTGACGGCTTTAGCTCTATCCTGTGCGCAAGCACTGAAACAAGGGCGTCTTTTACGTCTTCTATTGCTACTGTCTTTCTTCCTGCGAGAATGGAGTTTGCCTGCGCCCTTTCGTAAAGCCCTATGGAAGCGCGAACGCTTGGAAGCCTCTCCAGCTTGCTGTTGTCCCTCAGGCTGCGGACAAAGTTAATCATCCGCGTCAGCAGCTCGTCAGGAAATTCGGCTGCTTTCTTGCCTTTTTCCGTTATTATTTCCTTCTCAATCTCAGGCGGTTCCGGATAAGTCATGTAAATGAGGTCGCACCTGTCAAGGAAAACATCAGAAAGGCTTTCTGTTGTTGAGTCAGCAGGGTTAAGGGTTCCTATGAATATGAAGTCTGCCTCAAAGTCAACGCTGTAGCTTCCGATGGTCGCCTTTCTTTCCTCAAGAACCTGGAGAAGGGCGTTTTGCAGCTTTGGCGGGCACCTGTTTAG
>CAZBPE010000094.1:697-4468 GCA_964493685.1 uncultured Methanosarcinales archaeon | reverse complement strand
CTTCTATGAGTTTTCCAATCTGCGCCCAGTCCTCTGCTTTCGGGTTTCCGTTCCAAATAATCACCCCTTTCAGCTTCATTCTTACCACCCCTTTTTTAGCATTTACAAAAAAAGCGCGACCAAAACTCCCCGTATTTGATGGAACCTTACCTTTTCAGGGTCCGCCTTTCCAGCGTTGTAGCCTTTAGTTACTGCATACCAGCCTTCGTCATCGCTTCCGACAGCCACAACTTCATGGATTATCACAGCGCCGGCACTGCCTGAATTGTAGGAAACGATGTCGCCAACGTGAACGTCAGCCTGCTCAGCCAGCGCAATCTCCAAGCCAGTCTTGCCAGCATCAAGCAAGGGCTCCATTGAGTTCGTGTCTGTGAAAACTACCTTGGTTGCATTCTCCAAATCCACAACTACCTGTGAATCGTAAACGTGAACTTGGCCGGCGCTCAGCCTGTCGTGAGGGGAAGGCCTTTCAGCATAGTCCCCTGCGTTTGCAACTGCTGCCAAGAAAAGCATCACAGCTGCAAGAACAGTTCCCATCATAACCAGTGCCTTTGCTGGAAACCTCACTTTAAGCCTCCGTAATAAGCCAAATCAGGCGCGTATTTCCTGAAAACCAAGCGCCATGCATTGTCGTAGTTGTGCTTCATTTCGCGGCTTTCAAGCACCGTAGCAGCCTCCACAAGCCTCACGTAGGGCGGAACCAAGTAACGCTCAGCGAACTCGACAGCGCCTTCCTTTGTGCGCTGCAGCCGGCTCTTGTAAAGGTCAATCCATGACACCGTAGCGCGCAGCTCATCCTTTCTGCCGAACAGTGCAGCGTCTATGACTTTGCTTTCCATTTCCTTGAAGCTGTGCTCCAGCTTGTCATCAATTGCCATAAAAACCACCCCAAAAACAGTTAAGTGTTACCACTGATAAGAAACGAATAGGTATATAAGTCTTTGCCACCCTTGGATGCTAAAGATTAGCACCCTACACAGAAAATATGTTAAAAATATTTTCTGTATAAAATACACCAACATTAATAAGCCCATTCCACAAAAATAAGGACGAAAATGAATCATTCGAACAAAAAAGAAACTGAAAAAAAGGTTATTGAACAGAAGCTTGACAGAATTGAAGCCAAGCTTGCAAGCCTCGAAGAATCCCTGGCGATTTTCAAATACGGGGCACAGGAAATAAAAAAGAAGCACATGGAAGAATACAAAGCACAAGGCAAGCTCCATAAAATAGACTTCCAGCACAAACTGTTCGCCTTGATAAGGCAGGACGCAAACCTGAGCGAACCATTAAGAAAAGTGATGGAATTCATGATAAGTCAGTTCGACGATTCAAAACACAATTTCAAGGACCTGACATTTTCCCAAATAAGGAAGGAAGCGCCAGTAAGCGGAGGAAAGCTGTCCGGATACCTGAATGAACTCGTGGAGCGAGGTTTACTAATAAAACGGGACGACGGTTACCATTCCTACTACAAAACCAATTACCAAGCATACGAAGAAGACAACACCGCGCCAGACTTCACAGAAAAAGAGCAGGAAACAGCCGAGCAAACAGCCTAAAAAAAGGAGAAAAGGAGAATGGCGGGAAAAAAACGCAACACAATACCTCTCACAACAACGGAATGGCTCCTCAAAAAAGCAGGAGCAGCAAGAATATCTCCCGGCGCAAAAAAAGCGCTGGCCGAAGCCTTAGAAAAAACAGCACTGGAAATCGCCAAAAAAGCAGTAAAACTGGCAAAACACGGGAGAAGGAAAACCGTTAAAGCCGCTGATATCGAACTTGCTTGCGAAGAGAATAAGGGTTTCTGATTAATCTTACGAAATCTGGAGCTATTCTACGCTCATCAACCTTCTGATATACGGCGCAACAGCTAAAAGCTCCCTGTTATGCTTTTTGCCTGCAACTATAACAGCTTTCTGCTTTTTTAACGCGCTTATGGATTTTCTTGCTGTGCTTTCCGCTATTTTTAATTTTCTCGCTATACCGATAACTGTAACTCTGTCAAATTCATTCAAAAATTCTAAAATCTTTTGCTGCCTTTGAGAAAACACGTCTTCAAAATTACCGCGCTTTTTCTTTGGCGTCTCTTTTTCAAACTCATCCGTGCTGATGCTGTTCCTTTCCAGAATTAGCTTCGCAGCATTGTAATTTATGCGGTACGCGCCTTTTGCTGTAATTGGGTTGCTGTCCTTGAAGCTTCTATGGTGAAAGTCAAACAGCATGTCAGCGTATTCTAACAGGCGCCTGGCGTTGCCGTCTGCCACCTTTACTAGCAAATTAACAGCATCCTCATCAAATTTTTCTATATGATTGGACTCGGTTTTTTCGTTATACAACCTTCTTTTCAGTATTTCTTCCATATCTTCATCATCTAACGGTTTTAACGTTATTATTCTATGACCCAGCCTGTCTTTGAAAGAATCAGAAACATTCTTCAGGTACTTGCTGATTTGCGCTATCACTATTGCCTTTATTTTCCTATCCTGGCTTTCCCACTTCCCCCTTGCGTCTGTAATAAGATTGGGATTTGTCGATTGGAACTCATCTATTAACAGCACCGCCTTTTTCTTAGGGAACTGCCTGAATGTAAGCCTGTCAAAAAAGCTTCTCTTACTCTTCAACTCCTCTTCCAAATTAAAATTTTTTGGCATGTCCTGGGCGTCCAAGTAAATAAACTTGTAGTGCTTCAGTTCCTTTTGTACTTTTAGCAGCAAAGAAGTCTTTCCAGAGCCTGTCAAGCCGTTAAGAAAGCACAATTCCTCTTTCAAAATATGGTTCTTCAGTCTTTCCGCTTCATCATCCAACCCAACTAAATTAGGATTTGGCCTGGCATCTAACGGGTTCTCATCAAAGTTCAGTTCTTCATACCAAGTGCTCATCAGATATATTGAATATTTTGAGCATAAATAATTTTCTATTTAAAAGTAGATACTTTATTCTGCGGTTCCTCTGCAGTTCCTAAAGTTCCCTCTTCTGCAGGCTCTGTTTCGGGTCCAGCTTGAGGTTCTATGGAAGCTTCCTCCTGCGGCTGCTCTACTACTGCTTCTGCTGCTGTTGGCACTTCTTCTGAAACGTCTGAAGTTCCTACAGCCTGCTTCTCTGCATTCGCTGGAACACCAATTTCTTTTTGTTCTGCCGAAGGGAAGAACGTGTCGAATAAAACAACCAAAACCAAAAGCAAGACTATCACTCCTATCGTAACAGCAGTGGACTTGATCCGCTTTTTCAATTTACCTTTAGCCATTTTTTGCACTAATTCATTTGGTTGCTAGCGCATACAGCACTTTCAGCCCAACCAGAACATTGGCTGGCGCTAATACGTATATGACTGCACTGAAGAGCGTTGTTGCAAATTCTGGAAGAACTGTTAAGCCTGCGAGCACGCTCAGCATAAAGGTTATTGCCAGTCCCGAGATTAGAAGCAAGTAGATTCCTTGAACTGTCAAGCCGTACCAGCCGGAAAACACCACTAAAAGCAAAGCCGCAGCAATTCCAATTAAAACAGAAAGGAACCCTCGCTTTTTATCAGTAAAATCCCACTTTGCCAATGCAGTCAAAAGAACAGGTTTACTTTGTCTAGCCATTTTTTCATCACCTTTTTTTGATTATCAAAGTATAATAGCTTGTCTTGCTGAAGCCCCGCAGTTGTCGCAAACCGCGTCTTCTACGTCTAAGGTCTTGCCGCACATGCCGCATGCTGTTTCATAATCCAGCGCTCCGGTTTCGTTGCCTATCATTTGGCTAACCTCCAAACGCTTTTTAATGCAA
>CAZBPE010000094.1:0-659 GCA_964493685.1 uncultured Methanosarcinales archaeon | reverse complement strand
GCCGGTGCTACGAACGCAACAATATTTTTTAGTATGGATTCTGCAAAAGTGCCAATTCCCGGAAATGCTTGCAAGCCTGCTGAGCCAACAAGCAGTATAGCAATGGACGCTAACAGGAAACCTTGAACTTCTGTTTTTTGTATGTTTAATATCCCAACTAATAGGCCTGCTACGGCCAATATTATTGCCAAGTACGGAACTGTAATGAAACCAGCTAGAATTGCAACTGCAATCCCAAGCAAAAACGCAGCCTGCCCGATTTTTCCTTGTTCTGCGCTCAGGATTTTTGGCATTTTCTTGGTTTTCGGCATTTTTCTTCCCTCCCTTTCTTTAATGTCTTCGAAGTATCTCAGGAACGCGAACCTGTTGAAGGCTTCTGTTCACTTCTGCAAGGCTGACGCTTGGCTTTCCAATCCTTATTTTCTGCTCAATAAATTTCGGGGTTTGAAGTTGTTGTATGCTTCTCACCCATTTTAAATTCAGCTTAGGCATGAATTCTTTTGGCTTTCTTCCTTGCCGTGCTGCTTCTTTTACTTTAACAGGCACTTTTTGGATTACCTTCTTAACTATGGTTTTCGTGACTATTTTAGGACTAGCTTTTGCTTTTTGCTGCAATGCCTTAACGGTTGTTTCCAGTTTTTCAATGCAGTCTGATTGGT
>CAZBPE010000093.1:0-4500 GCA_964493685.1 uncultured Methanosarcinales archaeon | reverse complement strand
GTTGCAGAGTGCCTTAGGACTGGGTTCAATTCCCAGCAGCGGCCCTAAGCTTTCATAAGGATACCATAAGTTTATAAAAAACTCGGGGTTATCATAAAATATGGGCGATTTCAGGAGAAGGGAGCCGCGTTCTGGAGGACGGTTCAGCCGGCAGAGGCAATTCAGCAGGGGAAGTTTTCGTGACCGTGATTCTGGAAGCTCGCGTTTTGGAGGGGCAGGAAGCGATGAGCGTGAAACATTTGAAGCTACTTGCGGCAAGTGCGGAAAGCGGTGCAGCCTTCCGTTCAAGCCAACGAACAGGAAGCCGGTATATTGCAGTGACTGCTTCAGAAAAAGCGGCAGTTCTGAAACAAGGAGCAGTTCCAGCAGTTCAGGAGAGCTGGAAAAGATAAACGAAAAGCTCGACAAAATAATGCGTGCGCTTCACGTTGATTAAGTTATGCGGGGGATGAAAAATGAACGGTAAAGTGAAATTTTTTAATGAGACGAAAAGATTCGGATTTATCGCAGGGGAGGATTCGAAAGAATACTTCGTGCACAAATCCGGCTTGGGAGCAGGCGTATCGTTAAGAGAGAACGATGCCGTGACTTTTGATGTAGAAGAAGGCGATAGGGGGCCTAAGGCGATAAACGTCCAAAAAAGCGCTTAAACGCTTAAGGTTTTTTGAATGCTGTTTGGGAGAGAATCTGAAGAAATCTATAAGCTTCTTGATGAATGACCTCCAGCTTGGGCATGCTTTACTGAATCCTAACAGGCCAGACAACGCCTATTATTTATGCTGAAAGTAAAATTTATAAATAAGCCCCAAGATTCGTTTCAGTGATATTTATGGGCAAGAAAAACAAGAACAAGAAGAAGAAAGTGAATCCTAAGACTGAACGCTACCTTAAGTTCAGGAAGGATAAGCCTGCAAACCTGACTTTTGTCGCTCCTGACCTCACTTCTGAGCAGCAGAAGCAGAAGATGGCTGATGAGGACAAAATCAACTATTTTCTGAGGTACAACAGGAACCCTCCAACGAAGGAAGTCAGCGAGAGAAGGATGAGGAGCAAGAGATAGGAAAGCCGATACAACTATAGCGGAAGACACAAATAATTATGCAAAATAGTTGTGCCTTCCTGATATAGCGACTGACAATCATGTACGAAAATTAATGTCAGTCGCTATATTTCTGAACCTGAAGCCTGCAAAAATACTGAAAAGACAAAAAACCAAAATATTTATATATAAGGTAAGACCAATCTTACTTTGGTGATATGAATGGACGTTGCTATGACAAGAATCAGTTCCAAAGGGCAGGTTGTGATACCAGCTGATATGAGGAAGGATTTTAAGGAAGGCGACAGACTCCTCATAATTCAGACTGAAAACCAGCTAATCATGAAAAAAGCCAGCGAATTAGACAGAACTTTGAAAGAAGAGATAGAATTTGCTAAAAGAACAGAAGAAGCTTGGAAAAGTTATGAAAAAGGCGAATTCAAAAGCATGGCTTCACGGGATTTCTTAAAGGAATTGGCAAAATGGTAAGTATCGAGTACAGCCTCTTCTTTGAAAAAACAATCAGAAAAATAAAAAATATCGCCATAAAAGTTCAGCTTAAGAAGCAAATTGAAAAGATAATCGAAAATCCCGAAACAGGCAAGCCTATGAGATACGGAAGGAAAGGTACTCGAGAAATTTATTTTAAACCATTTAGGCTATCTTATGCGTGGGTAAAAGAAGATGATAAGATTGTTTTCTTGGACTTATACCATAAAGATGAGCAATGAAGTAGGCGTAAACGGCAGCTGCTCAGTAGCCCTGCCTTGAGTTAGCCCATTTTATGCAGGAGTACAGGAGGACTGCGCAAGTTACCATTTTCATGTTTGCGTTGTATGCGGCGTCAACGCCTTCTTTTATTTTCCAGAGGCTTTGCCTTATTCTCTCAACTTCGGCAAGGCTTTCAGCAGGTATCCTGCACTTGATTTTGTCAAAATCCGCCTTTTCCATCTCCTCTTCAAGCGTAACATGGAAGAAGTAGCCTTTTGACATGCTTTCTTCAAGCGCGCTCATAATGCTAGTTTGTGCTTCGGATATTATGTCCTGATACCTGAAGAAGAATTCCTTGTTCCGCAGTATTTTCTCGAAAAAGCCGCTAAGGGCTGCGTCTGCCTTTGCTTTTTCCTCTCTTGTGCTGAGGGATGGGATAGAGTTGAGGATAGGCGCGGACTCATTAATCAGCTGCCCCTGAATTGAAAGAACCTCCCTGAGGTATTGTATGTTATTCGCGAGAGGCGTTGGAACCTGCTGGAGCATCTGCAGCGTCCTCAAAAGGTTTATCGGCTCGTGGAGGGCGTCCTTTCTGGAAAGAAGGCTGCTTGTCTGTTCCATAACCGAGCTGAGTTCAGCTAAGGCCTTTTCAGCATCTCCGATGTCCTGTTCGGAAACGAGGCAGCTTGAAAGGTATTCGTATATGTTGCAGGAAGAAATTGGGAGAATCATGCTTGGCTTTATTTCCCTTATGAACGCTGTGCTTTCAATGTCTGCAAGGCGCATGTTCAGGTCTGAAAGCTTGTGGATGTAGAGCATTTTCCGTGTTTCTTATATCAAACGCCCTTTTTGAATTCTCAGCTGGTCTTCCCTGCCGCAGTAGGGGCAGCAGAGGTTGTTGTTGTATGAAACTGATGCGTTGTTCAAATCTGCCTTGAAGCGGTAATTGCAGCGAAGGCATGCCATCTCATAAACAATGCAGCCTGAAAGGAAATCGTATGCGCTGCTGGAAGAAAGGCCAAGACCGAGCTTTTGAATCCTTTTTTTAGTGAATTCTGCCCGTTTGATGCCTTCAAACTGGCTGCTCACGCCTGAAATCTTTTTGAATGACAGCATTTCAACGCTCATATAAGCGGGCCGTTGTAAGCCCTAATCTGGTCTTTCCTGCCGCAGTAGGGGCAGACAAGATTGTAGGAAACGCCTGCCTTGTCGAGGTCTGCCTTGAACTTGTAGTTGCAGCGGATGCAAATGAGAGGCTCCTTTAGCTGGTCTTTTTGCTGCTGCTCCTTTGCCAATGCCGTCTTTGGCGCTGCTGTTTTTGCTGCTGAAGGCGCGCTCTTGGCTGATGATGCGCCCAAGTTGGGCGATGCCCGCTTTTTGAACTGCTCGCCGCACTCAAGGCAGAGAAACCTGTAGCCCTTGCCGTCCTTTGTCGGAAAGAGCTTTAGATTCTCCAAAGGCGTTACAATCGTGCACTGCTCGCATTTTCTTGTCTTTGAAAGCGGCATGGTTTCCCCTCCTTTAAATATGCAATATATTAATATACGGATTAGTATACTAATATATAAATTTTTTCTTTTGGAGGACTGAATTGAATTGCGTTGTCTCTCTTAAGTGGTTAAAAAATAGAAAGATTTATAAAGTAGAACTTTATTTCAATTACCATGATACAAGAAAATCCACAAGCAGGATTAGAAAGCATATTAGCTCTAAATATGGCTATGGAGGGTAATCGGAATAGAGATTTAACTGGACGAGAATCAGAAAAAAATATTGCTGACAATCTTGTTACGGTAGCGGGTTTTGATGGAATAAATGAAAGACTTGCTGATGGTTCAGTCAATATGAAAAGTGCACATTCAGGAACAGGATTGCTAATAACAACAGACGGATTTGTTCTGACAGCTTATCATAATATTCAACCATTTGAAGATGATTGGAGAAGAATAAATAAAGAAAATCCTGCTACCGAATCAAACATTCATTCTTGGATGAAAGACGTGACGTTGAGGTATGCTGTTATTGACCAGAAAAGAAATATTTATCCGATAGACATTACAGGTTGGGCGACTAATCCTGGTTTAGATATTGCTCTCATTAAAGCATTAATTTTTAAGAAACCAAAACCAATTGAGTTTAAAGTGGTAACTTCTGATTTGAAAGTTGGTGATGAAATCAAATTGCTTGGTTTAAGAGACCAAAAAGAATATAATCAATATGGAAAAGTTATTTTTGCGAGTAGTGATGCTCAAATAAATCATGAAGAAACAGGAGAAGTAACATCAACAACACATGATACTTTTCTGACGGATGCATATAGTGTTCCTGGATTTAGTGGGGGAGTATTTACAACTTTGCATGGAGAATTTGCCGGATTATCTTTATATGGTAAAGGAAATGGTAATGGGCAAATTAGAAACGCTGGCGGAGCTAAAGCAAGAAATATTGTCAACTTGCTTAAACAAGCTGCTTATGATTTAAGTAAATCTAAACTTTATTAGCATCGCCCAGTTTTTTTAGAAATGGGAATTTTATTGAAACTAAAAGATATTCATCCTACGGCTTCTAATGGCATACCAGCCAGAGAATGGCTGCACATTGCTGCTAAATGCTGTATGCAGGCTGTTATTGGTCGCCTCAAAAATCCCGAAGAATTCCTTCAAGTTCGCGAACAAGGGCTTCAGGCAAAGCAGGGCGGGTAGCTACTGCAATGCGTCGCTCTGGTTGTGGCTGAGGCTGCATTCCAAGTT
>CAZBPE010000092.1:4295-4615 GCA_964493685.1 uncultured Methanosarcinales archaeon | reverse complement strand
ATCTAATATAAGCGGCATATATAGCCGCAACGACAACTAAAACAGGTAAGTAAATCCAACGAATAAATTTTAACCACGCTTCTTTTTGTAAATCTGACTCCGAATCAACGAGTTCATTCCAAAAGTCAATCGTTTTGTTCCACGAATTAGTCAATGGTTCATAGAATTTGCCGAAATCTTCCTTTTCGTATTTTATATTTCTTTGTAACTCCTCTTTTTCCCTCCTTAAATTGTTTAACCCCGTTTTGTATTTTTTTGTATTGATTAACGTTCTTGAAATCTCCGTAATGAATTTGTTGGAGTCGCTTAATACCCTATCC
>CAZBPE010000092.1:0-4285 GCA_964493685.1 uncultured Methanosarcinales archaeon | reverse complement strand
GTTTCTCGCTTCCTTTAACTACCGAAATCGTTTTAAGAACTTCATCATCCATTTCAGAAATATGGATACCCGAATCTTGATGAATTTTATCTAAATCTTTAATAAGCTGGTCAATAAATTCTTGCACCATCAAAACCAATCCCAAATACTTTTCTTACGCCTTTTTTTCCTCTTTTTTCTGGAATAGGTATATTTAACCATAAGTTCAAGTAGTTTGTTTTTATCTGTTTTTAAACCTTTTTGTTCGTTCATTTTAACCTCCAATCTGCCCGAATAGTTGGTTTTCTGCCTGAAAAGTCACCCTTTTCGGTTACTTCTCGGGCAAAGCTTAAGTTTTGAAAATATATTAAAAATAACTAAGTTGTTTTGAATAAAATAGAAAGATTTCCATCCCGAAAATCACCAGGTCCTTTAGAAGCTTTATCCAGAGCTACAAGCCAAGAAAAGCCCTGATGCTTAATCTGAGCTCTGTTGACAAAGCCAGGATTGGCGGCTGCAGCGTCTCAATTGCGCCTTTCGCATACCTGTGAAGATTGCTCAATATTAAAGCTTGCCTCTCTTACGCATAAACCGAGAAAATCCGCTTCAAGCCAACAAGCAACGTGAACTGGCTGTTTGCGCCATAAGCAGCCCGTACACCAGAATGGATAACTTATGAGGAAATCATCCAGTAAAATGGAAAGATTTAAATAGGCGGCCTGCATTTGGGGTTGCATGATATCGCGAGAGCTGTTAAAGGAAATCCTGCTGCGGCAGAGGAAAAGAGTTCAGGAAACGCAAAGCGCTGATTTCGTGGCGAGAGAAGAGCTGGAGGAAATCGAAAGCTTTGCGCAACTGAAGCACTGCATAATAATAACAGGAGCGCGGAGATGCGGAAAATCCGTTCTGCTTTCACAGATAATAAACCGGTTTTTCAAGGACCGCTGTTACTATGTCAACTTCGAGGACGAGAGGCTTGCCCTTTTCAGCCTTGATGATTTCAGCACGCTTCACGAGGTCTGCATTGAACTGTTTGGAGAAGCCAAAACATTCTTCCTTGACGAGGTTCAGAATGTAACAGGATGGGAACGCTGGGTAAGGCGGATGTACGACGACAATTTTAAATTCTTCATAACAGGATCGAATGCAAACCTGATGAGCAGGGAGCTTGCCGCTTTATTAACAGGACGGCATTTGCAGTTTTCCCTTTATCCCTTCAGCTTCAGGGAATTTCTTAGGTTCAGGGGATTTGACATAAAAAAGGAGGATGCTTACCTGGCGGAGAGAAAGGCTTTGCTGAGGAAATATTTTTCAGAATACCTCGTGAGCGGCGGCTTCCCGGAGTATGTGCGGTACGGCAAGATAGAAGTCCTGCAGGAATATTTCAATGACATCGTGCAAAGAGATGTCGTAGAAAGGTACAGGGTCGCAAATGTCAGGCAGCTCAAGGAACTGGCAAGGTATCTTTTCACGAATGCCGGAAACCTGATGACTTACAACCAGCTTAAAAAGCTGACAGGCCTTAAAAGCGTCACTACGGCGATCAAGTATTTCACATACCTGGAAACAGCATACCTCTTATTCAAGTGCTCCTATTTCAGCCGCTCCCTGAAGAAGCAGATTGCCAATCCTTACAAGGTGTACGCCATAGACAGCGGCCTCAGGAACTCAATCAGTTTCAGGTTCAGCGGAGACATGGGAAGGCTTTTTGAAAACGTGGCAGCGGTTGAGCTCAAAAGAAGAAATAAAGAGTTTTATTACTGGAAAAACGAGCGGCAGGAAGAAATCGACTTCGTCGTTAAAGATAGCGCGCTCCAGCTGATACAGGTCTGCTCTGACATTGGCGAGGCAAAAGTAAAGAAAAGGGAGCTGAGCGCCTTGATAAAAGGGAGCAGGGAACTCCGGTGCAGGAACCTATTGGTCATAACAAACGATTACGAGGCCGAGGAAAAAGCCGCAGGCAAAACGATAAGGTTCGTTCCGCTGTGGAAATGGCTGATAACTTAAAATGCGCTGAAGAAGGTAAATTTTCGCTTGGCAAGGCAGCAGAAGCGACAAACTATGCTTAAGCTCCTAAGCAACAAGCCCCGGCAGCATCATCGCAACCACTGCGGCAGCCACCATCAGCGCGTATATTTTCCTGTTCCACCTGAGAACTTTCATGCCGTCCATCTGCCAGAATGGAAGCAGGTTGAAGAGCGCAAGCCAGCCGTTTATCATAAGCCCGTAACGCGCAACAGCCGTTAGAAGCGGGTGTTCCACAGAGGAAACTGCGAAAAAAACCAGAAAGATGAAGAACAGGAACGCAAGCGCAATGTTCACCAAAGGCCCTGCTGCGGAGATTCTGCCGTTCCTTGCGTTGTTGACGTTGCCGTGTATGAAGACAGCGCCAGGGGCGGCGAAGATAAAGCCGACAGTCGCTGAAATCAGGAGGGCAAAGCGCAGCATTGAGTCGAATGCGCGGAACTCTGCAATGCAGCCATAGCGCTGCGCCAGAAACTTGTGCGCAAGCTCATGGAGAAGAAAGCCGGTCCCGACAGTTACAAATGATATTATTGCAGCCTGAAGAAACTGAACGCTTGCCAAGGACTGCAGGAAGTTCCCGTTCATGAGGTAAGTGCCGCTTATGACAAAAGCAAACGCGAGGGAAACTATCAGCCATGCCCTGAAGAGGTGCTGCAGCTCTGTTTTTGAAAACTTCATATGAAAAAAGCAGACAGCCTGCTATTTATAATTTCCGATTCCAAAAAGTATCAGAAGTTACGCTTCTGGACTTTTTGACATTGCCACAACAATTCCAAAAAGTATTTAAACAAAAAATTTTTGAAACAGATGCTGAGGTGATGATTATGGCTAAAGCGAAGAAGAAAGCTTCCAAGAAGGGAAGTTCTGAAAAAGGCTGCTGCGGCAAGTGCTAAGAACGCCTTGAATCAAGGTAAGCCGCTATCTCGGGGATTTTTTTTATTTTGATTGTGAATTCTTTTCCAAGCTCTTCCGTGGCTGCAACAATCGTATGGAACGTCTTTTTCCTTTCAAGCCCGACTTCTTCGCTTCCCAAATCGCTGCCGTTCCAGTCAAGAACCGCCCCGCCCGCTTCTTTCACCAGAAGATACAATGGGCCGAGCTCCTCGCCTGTTTTCAGCTTATTCTTGTTCCTGCAGTTGTCTGCTCCAACGAACAGGTCAGCGGAGCCATTCGCAATCAGCGCCAAATGCGATGCGAAAGACCGTAATCGCCAATTTTCCTGCCAAAAACGACGAATAGGCTGCTTAGCTCGGAAAGCATGTAAAAGTCAAGAAGAACTTTTCCAACATCACCTAACTTTTTCTTTCCGGAAGTGGTTAACCTACCGGAAACAGCGCCGCCTTTAGCCCACTTCTCTATTACGTAAGCCCCTTTTCCTTTTACAGCGTAAAAAAGGTTGCCGCTGTTGAATTCTAAGAAGCCACAGCAAATGAAATCGTTGAACTTCGGATTTTTTGAGGCGCTAATGCCGATTATTGTTCCGCAAGGCAGCATTCCAAAGCCGAGATGGAAATTGTAAGTGCCGTCAATCTCGTCGCCTACAGCCGAATAAACTGCGTTTTGCGAAAACAGAAGGGGCTGCTCAAGCTCTTCAGTGTAAAGAACCAGCGGAAGCTTTGATTCTTTGAAATATTCAACCAAAGCTTGGCGCGCGGTTAAATCGCCAACTGTTTTGATGTCAATAGCCGTCTCAACTTTAGCCCTTGCCTCGGCACCCATGCTGATTACAGCCTTGTAGCATGCCAGAAGCGCCCCTTTCACGTGCTCAAGCAGTTCATCGCCACCAAGCATGCCTTCCATGTGCAATGCGTTTTTCCCGCATTTTATAAAACTTGTGAGAAAGCCATAGCGAAGCTTTAAATATGAATAGGAAAACGCTCGTGTTATGGCTGCTGTAGTGTACCGGATAGCATGTGGGCCTGTGGCAACGCAAAGTTGCAGAGTGCCTTAGGACTGGGTTCAATTCCCAGCAGCAGCCCCTTCTGTTCCGTTAAAGAACGGCTTTAATGTATAAATACTTGTGCTGCCTAAGGAGGTATAACATGAAAGCCGACATTAAAAACCAAATATACAACACAGACAGCATACTTGAACACCGCACCCGGCGACTGCAAGCAGACCAGCGCATCAGCAAGGAAAACAAAGACTTCATTCTACAATTCATAGAGGACAAGAAATCCGAAGGAGTAACCAACACCCGCCTGACAATCATAGTTCAGCACCTCAGGCGCATCGCAACCCTGACAAAACAGCCATTCAAAAACTTCACAGAAGCAGACCT
>CAZBPE010000091.1:0-4664 GCA_964493685.1 uncultured Methanosarcinales archaeon | reverse complement strand
CCTTTGAGCTTCGCCCTAAGCCTTCGTTCAGCGAAGTTACCAAGGACGCGCGCCACCACTGCGCTACCGAGGCATGAAACAAGCGAATTAACGGAGTGTTTTTAAATGTTATCTGAAAAAGTTTATAAACGTTGTATGAAATTCAATAAGCTATGCGGGGGTGGCAGAGCCTGGTCAAATGCGCGGGACTTAAGCTGTCAAGAAGACATCCCGTCCCTTAGTGGGTTCGGGGGTTCAAATCCTCCTCCCCGCATTTGTCAAGAACCACCGTCAGAGAGTGATGGAATGTTCAGTGTAACTACGGTAACAGGTGGTTCTTGAGCATGCTCAGAATCATCAGAAAGCTTATAGATTTCTGATGATTCTGACATTTTGCAACGAGAATGAACAAAGCTTCGGCAAAAGCATACTACGAGAGAATCATCCTGCTGAGAGTTCAGCTTTTCCTGAGAACTGTTGTTTTTGCAGGGACTTTGCTTATCTTTTCAAAGCTGTATTATTGGCAAGTGATGGAAAAGCCGCTTGAATATCTTGGGCTTCAGGAAAGCTATGCCGCAGCTCTGGTAATTGCCATTTCAGTTTCTGCAGCAGCAGCCACGATTGACCTGCCGATACGCTTTCTATACAAACGAATCAGGAACAGGCTGTCAAGAAAATCACGATGAGTTGATTTACAGCTTGCTCATTTCCGGGCGCTGCATCAAGCCAAACTCGTATCTGTAAAGATTCAGGAAAGACTTCATTACTGCATGCAGCTGGGTGACGTTCTCAACAAGAAGCTCCTCAAACTGGGTTGAATACGTGCGGTAGATGAACTTGTCAAACAAAGTCCGCATGAAGAAATAAAAGGGCTTCTGCTCCCACCTGTCCTCATAATCAGTATCAAGGTAAGCGTCCATTATGATGTCCATCCTTCCCTGGTTCATCTTGACGCGCTGCCCATCCCGCTCGATGACAACATCCTTCAGGTTAAAAACCCTGATTTCAAGCCTTATGACATGGCGCGCATAATCCGTTATCTTTTTCCAGGGCATGAGGATAAGCTCAATGTTTTTTCCGTCCGGCTTTACAATCTCCTGATTGCGCAGCTCGCGCTTGTCAAACGCCTTCTCCCTAAGCCACGAGTCTACCAGCTTGTAAAACTCAAACAGGTCAAACAGACCCTCGTACTTAAGCCGCATATGGTCAATTACAAGCCTTCGCTCAGCCATCTTTCATCAGTAAACGTTACCTTTAGCCTCGTATTTTAAAAAGTCTTTTATCGCGCCGTGGAACTTGTACATCTCATAATAAAGCGTGTCCCAGTAAACAGACTCCAGCTCGCGCCTCATGAACCAGTTCCTGAAAAGGTCCAAAAGGCGCCTTTCAACAGCACTTGCGGTCCATCTTGGCCTTCCAAAAATGTCCTCGTAAGGAGCGCGTATCTCTCCGCCAAGCGTGATTATCATCCTCGCGTTTGTCATCTTCTTCTTGGCCCCGTTAACCATGACATCAAGGTCGTACTCGCCCCAACTGTGGTAATAAATAGTAAGAACATCCATCACGAACCCCGTCTTTTTGCGCTCAGCCCTGATTCTTATCTCAAGCTCAGGCGGCTTTGCCTTGTAAAGCGTCTCGTGAACCTCATAGCGGCGCTGCCTGAGCCAGTTCGCCATGAAGCTGTAAAGCCCGTCAAGGTCATAAAGGCCGCGAAACTTGATTCGCGTAACAAAGAGACCGCCAACAGCCTGGGGATTGTATTCAGGAGCGCTTGGATTGTGAATCGGTATCGGAGCCTTAGGGTCGATAGGAGCCTCTTCAGCCTTCTTTTTCCCGAACAAGCCAAAAAAGGCCCCTTTAGCAGCTTCAGCCATGCCTCCGAATCGGTCTTATGCTTATTTAAAACTTTCTATGCGAAAATGCATGTGCTGGAACACGACATATGTCGCAACCCCGTGCACCATGCAAAAATGCGATACATTAATAAAAACAAAAGCAGTAGCAAAAACAAGTGGAGGATGCAAAAGAATACCAGATTGGAAAATGCGAGGTATGCGGCTCCGGACTGAAAAAAATCCACTGCACATTCCTCTGCCTAAACTGCGGATTCAGCACAGACTGCTCGGACTTATGAAAATAAAAATCCCAACCACCGCAAGCGGTGGGGTATCATAACAAATGAAAGCCAAGATAAGCAAAGATGCGGAAATAGTAGATGCTGCTGTGGCATACGACAAAAAAGCTTTCCAACTGGACCCAAAAGGCTATTTCCTGATAAGGATAAATCCCAAAACACGGAAGATAGAAGCCGGATACTGCAGGCAAAAAAACGCCATACTAAGAGTTTTCTCAGGCAACAACTCGAAAGAGCTGATGCAGGCAATCCTTAAAGCGGGCATAGTCTCGAGCCTTGAGCATGCGGGATACCTCGGAAGGGAAACGATGAAAGCTGAAACAGCCAAAGAACTCGGAATAAAATACGTTCAGGACAGCGACTTGAACACAAATACCGGTTAAGTCCCCTCTCGCGGGACAATACCAGTTTGATGATAGTTAGGGATTTTCAGAAAAAGAGATTGCACTATTGGAAAAGCCACTCTTAATTGATTTATAAATATTTGTTCATGGAAAGACAAAAACATTTAAATATTAGTTATCCTTATCGTATAATAATTATACAATAAGTATAAAGGTGATTGCTATGATGGTAAGCAAAACAAAAAGATGGGGCAACTCTTTGGGCATAAGAATACCAAAAAGCGTTGCTGAGGAACTGGGGCTGAAGGAAGAACAGGAGGTAGTGGTGGAAATAGAAAGAAAGGAAAACCCGCTGAGGGAGCTTTTTGGAGCGCTAAAGTTCAAAGAACCAACAAAAAAGATACTTAGAGAAATAAGGGGAAGGGAGAGCAAGCACATATGAACTGCCTCGACACATACGCACTCATAGAAATAAGCTTGGGCAACCCGAAGTTCTCGGAGCTGATGAAGGAAGGCTTCGTGATAACAGACCTAACAATGGCGGAATTCTACATAGCGATTAGGAGAAAGCATAACGAACAAACAGCGCAGTACTGGCACCGCAAGCTGGCAGCTTTCTGCAAGCCAGTAACGAGGCAAACCATCATTAACGCGCTGGTTTTCAGGGAAGACAACAAGAAAGACGATATTTCCGTGTTTGACGCAGTAGGTTATGAATATGCAAAGGAAAACAGATGCGCGTTCGTTACCGGCGACAAGGAATTCAAAGGAAAAGAAGGCGTTTTGTTCCTGCAAAAATAAGAGGTCCACGTTCGCGGGACAGCACATAGTCAGTAATTGACGAGAATCTCAACATCCTTGCCAAAGATTGATTTCAGGTCCTCAAAAATCTTCTCCTTGATGAAAACCTTCGGCGGGATTTCCGTCTTTGCAAGAACCTTTTCAAGCTCTTCAAGCGAAGAGCGGTGAATGCCGGTTATCGAGCCAGACTCGCTAAGCTTACCCTGCGAAATCTCCTTCTCCTCATGGTCAACGTCATGGATTATGAAAACATCATCGCCAACCAGAAGGACTTCGCCATACCTGTTTCCGTGCTTTACGCGAATCTTGGCTTTTTCCAATTCGCGGCCCCGCTTGCGCTGAATGTGCTCAATAAGGAACCTTGTAAGCTCAGAAGAATCCTTCTTAACGCCCTCAACTTCAGGCTTAGTAAGCTTTCCAGCATCATAATCCTTCTTCGCCTTTGTTATGCTGTTCAGAACCCTGAGGAACTTTGCAGGAACCTTGCCCTTGCTGATAAGCTCGTCCTCAAAAACCTTAATCAGCTCAACATCGCTTGCTTTCTCAACGCCCTCAAGGCGCAGGACATCCCTTATGATGGTTACTGCAGCATCATAAGTCTGGGCGACGCTCTCCTCTTCCTTTATCTTTTCTATCTCCTTGAACAGCTTGTCAAGCCTCTTAAGGTAGCGCTCCGAATCCGCAAGGAGGGAATCAACCTCTGCGCCGGAAAGCTCCTTCTTGTCGCCGTGCTCCAGGTCCTTCCTCATCTTGATGTTTCTTTCAAGAATCTTTACATATTCCTCCTCAATCAGCTTCTCCTTCTTGACAAAAACCTCCCTCATAACTTCAGGAGTCTCCTTTGGGGTTGGCGGAGGCACGCCATAAAGCATAATTGCGGCCTGCGTTGGCGTGAGTATCGCCCAAAAAGTGTCCTCCATCCCAATCTCCTTGAGCTTGAACTTAACCCTGCTGATAAGCTGGTCTCCTGAGCTCATATACAAGTCAATAGCCTCGCTTGAAGGGCGTATGCGCCCCATCTGGAGGAGCTGCTTCCACGGCATGAACGTGCCTCGGTCATACAATGGAACGCCATCCCTAAGGAAAGTGAAAATTATAGGATTTGCCTCCTTAACGCTGTCCCAGAAATCAGTAAGGATGTAAACCTGAATGTTCAGCTTGTTCTTTATTCCTGTGGCTTCTCCAGCCTCAATGCCCATTCCTATAATTATAGCGCGAAGCTTGTCCTTCAGCTCAGCGCGCGTCATACGCTTGACATCAGTGTCGTCAACAACTATGAAAACGTCAATGTCAGACTTGGAAGTAGCCCTGCCCTGAATCAAGGAGCCTGCAAGAACATAACTGACAATGTAGCGCTCAAACTTCTTCAAAACCATCTCCTTGTGGATTTCAGATATCTTTATCGC
>CAZBPE010000090.1:4307-4689 GCA_964493685.1 uncultured Methanosarcinales archaeon | reverse complement strand
TTTTATATAGGAGGTCAGCAAAGAAAGGTCAAGCATAAAGAATTCTCATGGATGCATAAACAGCTTTCTGCAAGTTTGCCTTTATAAGCCTATGCCAAAAAAAACTGAAGGATTTTCAATAAATTTAATAAATGAGCCCGCAATTCTGCTGCCATGGCGTCAGATTCTTTCAGGGGGGAGGTTGCGGGGCTGCTTTCAAGGGCGCTTGACAGCAGGCAGTTGGGCGAAAGCGAAGTTGCAGGGCTTCTTGAGACTCCGCAGCAGGACTTCGGCGATTACGCCTTTCCCTGCTTTTCCCTGGCAAAGGAATTCAGAAAAGCGCCCCAGCAGATAGCTGCCGAGCTTGCAGAGAGGATAAAGCCCTGCAAATCCGCGTCAAAAG
>CAZBPE010000090.1:2592-4297 GCA_964493685.1 uncultured Methanosarcinales archaeon | reverse complement strand
ACGAAAAGATTGCAGCAGCCGCAATCAAAAACATTCTGAAACAGAAAGGCGATTACGGCAGGGGAAATGACAAGAAGAAAAAGGTCGTCATAGAATACCCTTCGCCAAACACCAACAAACCGCTGCACCTTGGTCACGTCAGGAACATGCTTCTCGGCCAGAGCCTCTCAAGGATTCTCTCTTTTGCCGGATTTAAAGTCTTCCATGTTAATCTTAACAACGACAGGGGCGTTCACATATGCAAGGCTATGCTCGCCTACAAGCTGTTCGGGAAAGGAAAAGAGCCTGACAAGAAACCAGACCATTTTGTCGGCGGCTTTTACGTGCTTTATGCAAAAAAGGCTGCTGAAAATCCGGAAATGGAAACGCAAATTCAGGAAATGCTGCGCAAATGGGAACTCGGAGATAATGAAACGCTTCAGCTGTGGAAGAAGATTAACAGCTGGGCGCTGAAAGGCTTTGAGGAAACTTACAGGGCATTCGGAATAAAGTTTGACAAGGTTTACAACGAGTCAGAGCATTACGTTGAGGGAAAGAACATAGTCATTGACGCTTGCAAGAAGGGGCTGCTGAAAAAGGACGAAAAAGGCAACATCCTAATTGAGCTTAAAGAATACGGAATGCCGGACAAGATACTCCTGAGGGCTGACGGAACATCAATTTACGTTACGCAGGATATCAACCTTGCCCGCCTTAAATACAATGACTTTAAGATGGACAAGTCTGTTTACGTTGTCGGCTCTGAGCAGATTCTGCACTTTAAGCAGCTGTTTAAGATTTTGCAGCTCCTCAAAATTTACAGCGGAGAGACATACCACCTGGCTCACGGAATGGTTTACCTTCCCGAAGGCAAGATGAAATCGCGGGAAGGGAGGGTTGTTGATGCAGATAACCTTGTTGAGGAAATGAACGCGGTAGCAGAACAGGAGATAAGAAAGCGCTATGGCAAAATAAGCGGAGAAGAGATAAAAAAGCGCTCAATGCAGATTGGGATGGGCTCAATAAGGTTCTTCATACTCAAATATGACCCTCTGAAGGATTTTGTCTTCAACCCTGAGGAGTCAATAAGCTTTGACGGCGAAACAGGCCCTTACGTCCAGTATGCCCACGCAAGAATCTGCTCAATAATTGAGAAATACGGGAAGAAGCTGCCTGAATCAGCTGATTTCAGCCTGCTAAATGAGAAAGAGGAACAGCTTCTTATACGCCTCTTGTTTCGCTTCCCTGCAATTGTGGAAGCTGCCGCAAACAGCTACAAGCCGATGCTCATCGCACGTTACCTTCTTGACATCTCCCAGACATTCAACAATTTCTATCACCAGCGCCAAATCATAAAAGCGGACGGCAAAACAAGAAATGCAAGGCTGCTGCTGATTTCCGCCGTCAGGCAAGTCCTGAGGAACGGGCTGGAACTGCTTGCGATAGAAGCGCCGGAAAGGATGTAATAGTACAAAAAAGTTGCACAGCATCCCCTCGCAAATAAAACATTTAAATACTTAAGCGAGCTTATGAAGCTTGGTGATGGCTGTGGTAACTGCAAAAACCGAAAGCATAAAAAGAATAAAAAGAAGCATTGTCCCGATACTTAAAAAGAACGATGTGACCAAAGCAGGCATATTTGGCTCTTACGCCAGAGGGGATTCTAAGAAGAATAGCGACATTGACATTCTAATAAGGTTCAGGGGAAGCAAGAGCTTGTTTGATC
>CAZBPE010000090.1:0-2582 GCA_964493685.1 uncultured Methanosarcinales archaeon | reverse complement strand
GCTTGAAATGGAATTAAAAAAAGCTCTGAAAAGGAAGATAGATTTGTTGACCTATAGCTCAATCAATCCGCGACTGAAAGAAAGAATACTTGGTGAAGAGGTAAGAATATTATGAAAAAAGACGCCTTGGTTTTTATAGGGCACATGCTTGATGAGATAACAAAAATAGAGAACTCGGTTAGAGCTTTATCAAAGACAGGTTTCAAAAGGAATGTTGACGTCCAAGACGCAATAATAGGAGAAGCTGCGAAAAACTTATCCGGTGAGTTCAGAGCGAAGCACAAAGAGGTTCCATGGAATAAAATAACGGGAACGAGGGACAAGCTTATTCACCACTATTTTGGTGTTGATTTGGACCTCACTTGGGAAATTGTCAAAAAGGAGCTTCCTGATTTGAAAAAGAAAATAGGATCAATTCTGCTTGAATGGGAGCAGCGTGATTCAAAACAGCAAAAAGGCAATAACTAAGCGGTCAATGATAAACCGCCATAAGCGTTAACTCCAGCAATGCTTATTGACAGCCAAAACGCCGGAAAGGATGTAAGACGCCACCGCCGGGATTTGGACCCGGAAATTGTGTGGACAATGCTGGCGTAAGCCAGTGTGCTCGCCTGTGTGCGCTTATTTTTGTGTGCTTTTTTCTTTTCAGAAACCTTTCAGAAAAAAATTTAAAGAGTGCGCTTCAGCATAGCGCTGCATGGCTGGAACAGACTACGAGATTCTTAAAGATGGTTTTGAAATAGGCGGGAAGAGGGTTATCGTCATCTTTTTGTTCAGGAATTACTGGCAAAAATACCTCCAGTCCGACTATCAAGAGTTGATAAGATACCAGCAAAAAAAGGCAGAGATACGGAATCCGCTTAGCGATATCGACCTAAAGTTCCACCATGCAATCAAAAATTTTCCGGAAATTTCTTACGACTACTTTAAGGAGACGGTTAGGCGCTTTGTTTTGAAAGTGATTTATGAAGTCCTGCGCGAAAACACTGGCATAGTTACGACTACGACAGACACTTTTGAGATACAGTTCAAGGTTTCAAGAAACGAAAACAGGGAATGGTACGGCTCCTACGACGACTCGATCTCAGACATGGAGCATGCGTATGTTGAATACAACGGCTTGTGGCTGCTCAATACGGTAGTTCTTCCATGGATTGTTTTTAGGAGAATAGACTACAAGCTGCTGCACGGCTTCTTCCAGCATGAGCTGAGCCACCACAAGGATTTGATGAACAAGCGCTATTTTGTTGAGGACTATGCTAAACAGCGCATAAGGCCACTGAGCAGGCGCTTTGGCAATTACTCGCTTTTTTATCTTTACCTGACTTTTGAAAACCTGCGTGTTGAAGGGCTTCACGAGTTTTCAGGAAAAAGGTACATGGAACGGATAGTGGTAAACATGGCGTACGTTGCAAATTTCAGGAAACTTGTTGAAGAGTTGATAGCAATAAGAAGGGTTAACGATGCAGAAAACTTTTTTGAAACGAACCTTGGCAGCATATCGCATCAGGGAATTTATTACGTCGGTAGGCTTGCCGCGCAGACCATAGCTTTGGCCGTTGCAAAGAAGGAAGGGCTTGACAGGCAGATTTCACTGCTGCTCCCAAATAAAAAAGTTGAACCGCTAAACTGGCTGAACTCTGCCATGAATGCTCATGTGACGTTCTCAATAACACAGATTCCTGTCCAAGCATTTGAGAAAGCCGTTACGATGATAGAAGCGAGACGTTACAGGGAATTCATAAGGCTTTACGAGTGGGCATGCAACGAGCTTGGGATTGAAGCTAAAAACAGGATAGTTACTTACGCCTGGTTTGACGACCTTAAAAAAAGAGCAACACTATGGTATGAAAGCTATCGCTTAAGGACAGTTGAAGAACGCGGATACGTCCCCACAGAGTATGCTGAGCGGATGCCTGAAGAACTTTAACGTTTCCGATATTTATTTAAACAACATAGTAATTTCTTACATTATGGCAAGCGAGATTAGGTTCAAGTCAACGAAGGAGCTGAAGATTTCTTCCAAGATAATTGAGCAGGTTATCGGGCAGGAAAGCGCTGTCAAAATAATAAGAAAGGCTTCGCGCCAGAGGAGGCACGTCCTTCTCATTGGCGAGCCTGGAACAGGCAAAAGCCTTCTCGGGTTAGGGCTTGCAGAGCTTCTTCCGAAGGAGAAGCTTGTTGACATCGTTTCTTTTGCCAACCCGAATGACGAAAACCAGCCAATGATAAGGGTGCTGCCAGCGGGGCAGGGGCGCGACGTTGTTGCAAGGTCAAGGATGCAGTCAACCGGCCTTTTCAGGCACCAGAATGTAATAATGTTCATCCTGCTTATACTCGCCTTGGTAACCCCGTGGTGGGCGTTCAACCACTATTCGCTTATTGGCGGCCCGCTTCTCGGCGGCATGATGTTTCTCGCGTTCTTTATCGGTGGCATAGTCTTCCTCAGCTCATTTGTCATTTTCATGAACATTGGAAGGAGAACAGAAGGCCGGGGAAGAGCTCCCAAGCTTGTTGTTGACAACTTCAACAGGCAGCACGCCCCTTTCCTTGACGCAACCGGCGCTCACGCAGGCGCATTG
>CAZBPE010000089.1:2507-4805 GCA_964493685.1 uncultured Methanosarcinales archaeon | reverse complement strand
CTCGCTTTTACTAAACGAGACGCAGCATTCCAAGACATCTAAGTTGACTTTGCCCTGTAGCTTCATAGCTGAACAGGAACGAAAAGGCGACCAAAAAATTTATATATACACTTCGCAAGAAAGCGCAAAGACAAAAAAAAGGTGCGAATAAATGAGAGCAAAGCGAAAACACGCATTAATTCTATCCTTAACCATCCTCGTATTAGCAGTCTTCATAGCAGGCTGCGCACAACTGCCACCGGAGCCTGGCTCTCCAGGAGCTATCGGAAAGGCAACAGCTGCTGTGGAAGGTTATGCTGAGCCCAAAGATTTCAGGGTTGCTCCTTCACCAATAATTTTTCAGGCAGGTAAAGATGAGTTAAACCCCATTGAGATTTATACGGGGTCAGATGGGAGTTATGACTATGTATATAATACAGGTTACATTTTAAAGGGCTTTAAGTGGGAAAAATTCCAGTTTGGCCAGACTCCAGTAGAGAACAGCAATTGGATTAAGGAAAAAGCCTCAGTAAGGACCGGGCCGATAAATAGAAAAGATGCCATAGATCACGGCGGACAAATATCAATAATGGTTCTCTCATACGCATGCAAAAAAGCCAACAACGCTTGGGATTGCAATGGCAACAAGTGGATGCTAAACCCAGCAAAAGCCATATTAGCAGACTGCAATGAAATAACTGTCATGTGTGATTCTGATACAAATACTCTACTGAGCTGCGACAGAGTCACACTGAAATGGGTTATTAGTAAACAATGCGATGCGGGAACTACTTGCGATGCGACAGCGAAAGATTGCGTTGCAAAATTACCGCCGGAGCCCACCACTCCACCGCCAGTAAAAGGAGAGTGATAATTCTATAGAGAGGTTTGAATAACAGGAGTCGGTCTAAATTCTTCATCAAGCAAGTGTTATTGCCTTCTCCAGAAATCAAGCACATCCTTAAGCGTTTCCTCAAAAGGAATCCCGGGCTTCCAGCCAGTGGCAGCTGTGAATTTGAAGTTATCGCCAACCATGGCAGGAATGTCGCCTTTCTTCGCATAAAAGAAAAATTATTAAAGAACCGCTACTGTAGCATCGTGAAAGGCAAAATGAAAAGCATACAGGAAATCAAAAGCACCCTCAAGAAGCATAAAGAGGAGCTTAAGAAGAACTATAGCGTAAAAGAAATAGGCATATTTGGCTCATACGCGAGGAATGAGCAAACCAAAAGAAGCGACATAGACCTATTTGTGGAATTTAACCAAGTTCCCGACCTCTTAAAGTTTATTGAGCTGGAAAGGAAACTGCAAAGATACCTGGGAAAAAGAACAGACCTTGTCAGGAAGAAAACCATAAGGGAAGAGCTTAAAAAACAAATTCTAAGAGAGGCAATACCGGTATGAAAAGAAGCTATTGGCTCTTTGCAAAAGACATTTACAATTCGATTCTGCAAATTGAGAAATTCACAGAAGGAATGAGCTATGCCCAGTTTGTAAAGGATGACAAAACAGCAAGCGCCGTAGTAAGAAAGCTTGAAATAATCGGGGAAGCCACGAAAAACATTCCCTATGAAATAAGACAAAAATACAAATCACTTCCTTGGAGCGACATGGCAAAAATGAGGGATAAAGTAGCGCATTTTTATTTCGGGATAGACTATGAAATTGTATGGAAAACAGTCAAAGAAAGCCTCCCTCTCATAAAGCCAGAAGTGGAACGGATGCTTAACGACCTAAAAAAGGCAGGCAAATAAAGCAGCCCTATTGCTGATGCCTCCAGAAATCAAGCACATCCCCAAGCGTCTCCTCAAAAGGAATACCGGGCTTCCAGCTGGTTGCTTCTGTAAATTTGGAGTTATCGCCAACCATGGCAGGAATGTCACCCTTCTTCGCACAAAAGAAAAAGCATTATATAAGCGAAGACTAATGAAGTCCATAAAAATGGATAAAACTATCCACAATACTGGATTATTGAAGGTGGGGATCTTGCTCCTAAAGCCGTTCATAAAAGAACCATGGAGAGAATTTACGCTGACTGAAATAAAGACAATAACAAAAAACAAATCCCATCATTATGTTTTTGAGGCGTTAAAGAAATTTACAAAGCTGGGCATAATTACAGAAAGGAAGAAAGGAAACACAAACATTTACGCAATAAACACAGAAAACAACGACACGCATTACTTAGCAATCACGGAATCCATCATAAAAGAGAAAAGAACAGACATCCCATACAAAAATATAAGGCAAATCACAGCCAAAATCAAAAACCCCTTCCATTCCTTAATCATTGGCGGCAGCTATGCAGAAGCAAAGCAA
>CAZBPE010000089.1:0-2401 GCA_964493685.1 uncultured Methanosarcinales archaeon | reverse complement strand
TTCACGGATACATATTTACAATGGAAGAACTATACCAAATGCTGATAAATGATGAATTCAATTATGGAAAAGAACTGGCAAGAAAGCACATACTTTATTATGGTGCAGAGCAATATTACAAAATCTTATTCGAGGCGATGAAAAACGGATTCAAAGGCTGACATGCATTTCAGGAGGGCAAAAACAGAGCTTGAGACTGCTGAAATTCTCCATGCAGTGTCAAAAAACAAAGACGCCAAACAGAATTTTGACATTTCACCGGATTCAACATATTACAGCGGAGTAATCTCCCATGCGTATTATGCCATATTCTACTCAGCCAAAGCAATGCTGCTTGCCAAAAACATAGAAACAGAAGCTCCAGAAGTGCACAAGAAAACACTTGCTGCTTTCAAAAAAGAATTTATTGATTCAGGACTGCTTGATGCCAGACTGTTAATAATTTACAAGCAGATGATAATAAGGGCAGAAACACTTCTTGAGATATTCAAAGCAGAAAAGAAAAAGAGAGGAGATTTCACATACAACACAATACCGCAAGCTAATGCAGAGCCGGCAGAGGAGTCTATAAAAAACGCAAAGGAATTCATAAAGCACTGCAACACATACTTATCCAACCCGTAAGGGAAGAAAAGGCAGACAAATAAAGCTGCGGCTATTACCGGCTTCTCCACCACCCAAGCACATCCCCAAGCGTCTCCTCAAAAGGAATCCCGGGCTTCCAGCCAGTGGCAGCTGTGAATTTGGAGTTATCGCCAGCCATGGCAGGAATGTCGCCTTTCTTCGCAGACTTGTCTTCTATGACTTTTATCTTTTTACCGGACATGCCCAACAGCAGGCTTAGGACTTCCCTGGCAGAATAAGCCCTTCCGGAGCAGACATTATATATCTCTCCAGGCGCGCATTTCTGGACAGCAAGCCCATAAGCTTTTACTATATCCCTGACATCAGTGAAGTCGCGCTTTGCAGAGAGGTTGCCTACTTTTATTACCGGCTCTGCGCCCTTCTCAATAGCAGCAATCTGCTTCGCGAAGTCAGAGCAGATAAAGCCCTCGGGCTGGCCGGGACCTATGTGGTTGAAGCTCCTTGAGATTATGACTTTCAAGCCCTTTCTCCTGAAATAACCCAAAGCTGTTTTTTCCTTCTCAACCTTTGACCTGGCATAAGGGCTCAGGGGATTAAGGCTGTGGGTTTCTGATAATGGAAGCTTTTCAGGGATGCCGTAAACATGAGCAGAGGAAACAACAAGCACAGTTGCTTCGGGGCTATGCTGCGAAACAGCTTCAAGGACGTTTTTTGTGCCGTCAACATCCACTTTCATGGTAAGCTCAGGATCCTCAAAGCTCTTGCCAACAGACGAAACAGCGGCAAGATGAAAAACAAAATCAGGACTGCACGACTTAACTATGCCTGAAACCTTTGCGCTGTCAAGAACGTCACATGCAAAAACCCTGCAGCCGGCAACCTTTGCCTTGGGATTCCTCTCAATCCCAAAGACCTTATGACCACCTGCTACCAGATGCTCAGCAAGGTAAGGACCTACAAAACCGCCAACTCCTGTAACCAGAGAAATCATTTTTTTCTGTTCGCCTTAAGCCTCTGCAAATCATAATCCACCATCATCCCAATAAGCTGCCTGAAATCTACTTTTGGCTTCCAGCCCAGAGCCTTCCCCGCCCTGGAGGCATCAGCAACCAGAAGGTCAACATCAGCAGGCCTGAAAAAAGACTTGTCAACCTTAACATAGTCCTTATAATTAAGGCCTGCGCGGCTGAAAGCCGCCTCGCACAGCTCCCTGACAGAATGGCTCTCACCAGTTCCAATAACAAAGTCGTCTGCCTTTGGCTGCTGAAGCATCAGCCACATCGCCTCAACATAGTCGCCGGCAAAGCCCCAGTCGCGCTTCGCATCAAGGTTGCCCATCCTCAGCTCCTTAGCCAAGCCAAGCTTGATTCTGGCAACACCATCGCTAACCTTCCTTGTAACAAACTCAAGACCCCGCCTCGGACTTTCATGGTTGAAAAGTATTCCAGAGCACGCAAACAAGCCATAGCTCTCCCTGTAATTAACCGTAATGAAATGGCCGTAAACCTTGGCAACGCCATAAGGGCTCCTGGGATAAAAAGGGGTTTTTTCATTCTGCGGCGTTTCGCGAACCTTGCCGAACATCTCGCTGCTGCTCGCCTGATAAAACCTGATTTTAGGATTAACCCTCCTTATGGCTTCCAGCAGCCTCGTAACGCCCAAGGCAGTGAACTCACCTGTAAGAACAGGCTGGTTCCAGGAAGTAGGAACAAAGCTCTGCGCAGCAAGATTGTAAACCTCATCCGGTCCTGATTCGTTCAATGCCTCTATCAAAGATGTCTGGTCAAGAAGGTCGCCCTGAAGCAAAGTTACCTTA
>CAZBPE010000088.1:0-4940 GCA_964493685.1 uncultured Methanosarcinales archaeon | reverse complement strand
CAGTGACAGTTGACACAGCCTTAAATGCTGCGAAGCTCAAGAATAGGATACGAAAAGAAAAAGGCAAATTTGGAGCTTCGGATGCCATTCACCTGGCCACTTCCTTGAGCGAGAAAGCGACTTTTGTTACAGCTGTCAGCGATTTCAGGGGACTTGAAGACGTGATGCTGATTTAAAACAGATGGTAGCTAACAATCAATGACGCTGCGAGCAGCGCTATCGTGTTAAGCACCTTGATTAGCGGGTTGAGCGCAGGCCCGCTTGTGTCCTTGAAGGGGTCTCCGACAGTGTCGCCGACTACCGCTGCCTTGTGCGCCTCGCTCCCCTTTCCGCCGAGGTTCCCTGATTCTATGTATTTCTTTGCGTTGTCCCACGCTGCGCCTGTGGTTGTCATCGTGATGGCAAGCAGGAGCCCTGTTACTATTGCGCCTGCGAGAAGCCCGCCAAGCGCTTCGGGGCCAAGGATGAAGCCTACTGCAAGAGGAGATGCCACTGCGATTACTCCAGGAAGCGTCAGCTCCTTTATAGCTGCCTTTGTGCTTATGTCAACGCACTTTGCGTAGTCTGGCGATGCCTTTCCTTTCATCAGCCCGGGGATTTGCCTGAACTGCCTCCTTACTTCCTCAACCATCATGAAGGCTGCCCTTCCGACTGCCCTCATAGTTAATGAAGAGAAAATGAATGGGAGCATGCCTCCTATGAAGAGCCCTGCCACGACAGCGGGGTTGTAGAGGTTCAGGACGTCAACGTGAGTTAAGTCTTTGTATGCCGCGAAAAGCGACAATGCTGCGAGCCCTGCAGAGCCTATTGCGAAGCCTTTCGTGACAGCCTTTGTTGTGTTGCCAACTGCGTCAAGGGGGTCTGTTATCTTTCTTACTGATGCCGGCATTTTGCTCATCTCTGCGATTCCGCCTGCGTTGTCTGTTATCGGGCCGTAGGCGTCAACAGAGACTATTATTGCAGTCATTGCGAGCATTGCTGTTGCCGCTATTGCAACGCCGTAGAAGCCTCCTCCGACTGTGTATGCGATGAACGCTCCCGCCACTATTGCCAGTAAAGGAATCAGCGTGCTTTCCATTCCTTTCGCCAGGCCAATTATGATTGTGGTTGCCGGCCCTGTTTTTGCAGCGTTTGCTATCTGCATTACCGGATTCTTGTTTGCTGAAGTGTAGTATTCTGTAACGTAGCTTATTACCACTGTAACGCCAAGCCCCACCAGAGCAGAGTAAAAGTATTTCAAGTGGTCAAACATGAGGTAATTGACGATGAAAAAGCCGACTGCTGAAAGAAGCGCGCTTACAATTATTCCCCTGTTGAGGGCAGCCCATATCTGGCTCGCGTTTGAAGCCCTCACGAAAGAGCTTCCTATTACTGAGGCGATTATCGCGACAGAGCCGAGAACAAGCGGCAGCAAAAGCTCGCTTGTTGCGCCTGAGCCGAATGCAGTCCACGCAAGGAGCATGCCTGCTATTATCGTGACTGTGTATGATTCGAAGAGGTCTGCCGCCATTCCTGCGCAGTCTCCCACATTATCGCCGACGTTGTCTGCTATTACTGCCGGATTTCTCGGGTCGTCCTCAGGAATGCCTTTCTCAACCTTTCCGACGAGGTCCGCCCCGACATCAGCGCCTTTGGTGTATATTCCTCCGCCTACCCTTGCGAAAAGGCTTATGAGGCTTGCGCCGAACCCGAAGCCGATGAGGATTTTGGGGTCCCTGATGATTATGGAGAGTACCGTAACTCCAAGAAGTCCGAGCCCTGCGACCGCAAAGCCTGTTACCGCCCCGCCGGTGAATGCTGTTGAGAATGCGCTTTTTAGGCTTCGCGTTGCAGCCTGCGCAGTCCTGACGTTAGCCTTTACCGACACCATCATGCCTACGTAGCCTGCAGCTGCGGACAGCAAAGCTCCGAGGACGAAAGCAACTGCAACGAGGTATGATTGAAGGAAAACGCCTATCAGGACGGCGAGTATTATTGTTATGACTGTTACTGTCTTGTACTGCCTGTTTAGGTAAGCGACAGCGCCTTCCTTTATTGCAGAGGATATTTTGCGCATTGTCTCGTTTCCTGAATCTTGCTTCAGAACAGAAAGCGCGGAAAAGAGAGCGAACAGAAGCGAAATGACGGCTCCAATGATAGAAATAGCGTAAAGCGCTGCAACATTTGACAACAAAGCCATTATATTTTTCACCCCCTGAAAACTGGTTTGCGTAACAGGACACGATTATTTAAAGGTATCGGCAGAGTCATCCGAAAAATGGCTTCCAGCTTAAATAGCGGCAATCCTCGGAAAGGCTTATGACGCCGCAATTAATGTCTTTAAGAGATGTCGAATAAGACTTGCCAAATGTCTGGACAACAAAACCGCGCCCGAAACAGGTTTTTATCTTTTCCAAAAGGGACTCTTCCCGGTAAATTTCATGTCCGGAGAGGTAGTCCCAATAAATCTCCTTCAAAACCCAGCTGACAGGAACGCCTTCGCCTTTGACAAAAAGCTGTTCCTTGAGATAGCTTGCAAAAATGCAGATCAATGAAGAACGGAGGGGGTCTTCAAAAAGCCATTCAGTGCCGCTTTTATGAACGATATCGCCAGGAACTCCATGTTCAATCAAGGCGTCCAATTTTTTAAGCATTGCGGGAAAAGTAAAAAAAGCTCATTTAAATTTTTGCGATATAAAATCGGTAAAGTTTTTAAACATCATCTCCAAAAGGTTAGGCAATGGCGGCAAAAGGGAAGAAGAGGGCGCTGGTTCTTTGTTTTGATGAGGTTGGGATAAAGGACGTGCCGATTGTAGGCGGCAAGAACGCCTCTCTTGGAGAAATGTTCTGCTCGCTGACAAAAAAGGGCGTTCGCATTCCTGACGGTTTCGCAACAACTTCTTACGCTTATTTCAAGTTCATTGAGGAGGCGGGAATCAAGAGGGAAGTAAGGCAGATTCTTAAGGGCCTGAACGTGAGGAATTATGGGCAGCTCTCGGAGGCGGGCAGCAGAATAAGAAGGCTCATCCTTAAGTCAGAATTTCCTGAACAGCTCAAGGAGGAGATTCTTAGCCATTACGCAAAGCTAAGCAGGAAGTACGGGGTGGAGAATGCTGACGTTGCTGTGAGGAGCTCAGCGACTGCGGAGGACCTTCCTGGCGCGAGCTTTGCAGGGCAGCAGGAATCATACCTTAACGTAAGAGGCGAAGCGAATCTTCTTAAAGCGTGCAGGAAGTGCATTTCTTCCCTGTTTACTAACAGGGCAATAGCCTACAGGCAGGAGCGCGGCTTCAGCCATTTCAGGGTTGCGCTTTCAATCGGCGTCCAGAAGATGGTAAGGTCAGACAGGGCAGGCTCGGGTGTAATGTTTACCATAGACACTGAAAGCGGTTTCGACAAGGTTATACTTATTGACGCTGGCTACGGCTTGGGCGAGAACATTGTGAAAGGAAGGATAAATCCTGATGAGTATTACATTTTCAAGACAACGCTCGGAAAGAAACTTGACCCGATAATAAGCAGGAAGCTTGGAAGCAAGGAAATAAAGATGATTTATGCAGGCAGCAGGGTGAGGAACGTTTCCACCAGCGAGGCTGAGAGAAGCAGCTACGTCCTCAACGACAGCGAGATAATGGCTCTTGCCAAGTGGGGCAGGACGATAGAGGAGCATTACAGCGCAAAGCACAGGAGATACATGCCTATGGACATAGAGTGGGCTAAGGACGGAATCACCGGAAAGCTTTTCATTGTTCAGGCAAGGCCTGAAACCGTGCAGTCTGGAAAGGATTTTGCAAAGCTTGAGAGGTATGTATTAAAGGGTAAGGGAAAAGTTCTGGCTTCCGGAAGCAGCGTCGGAAGCAAGATTGGAAGCGGGAAGGTTCACGTCATAAAGTCTGTTGCCCACATAAAGGAGTTCAAGCAGGGCGAGGTTCTTGTCACTGAGATGACTGACCCGGACTGGGTTCCTGTTATGAAGGTTGCTTCCGCCATAGTTACTGAACGGGGCGGGAAGAGCTGCCATGCCGCGATTGTGAGCAGGGAGCTTGGAATACCCTGCGTTGTAGGCGCTGACAATGCAACAAGGGCGGTCAGGAACGGGCAGGACGCAACAGTCAGCTGCGCTGAAGGCGAGGAAGGGAAGGTGTATGACGGGAAGCTAAAATTTGAGGTAAGAACGGTTGACCTGAAAAAGCTCCCGAAGACAAGGACAAAGATAATGGTTAACATAGGGAATCCTGAGGAGGCTTTTGCTGAACGCTTCCTGCCAGTCAGCGGCGTGGGGCTTGCAAGGGAGGAATTCATAACAAACGATTACATAGGGATACACCCTCTTGCAATACTCAATTTTGACAAATTAAAGGACAAGAAAGCAAAAGAGAAGATAGCAAGGATGACGCGCAACTGCAAGGACAAGAAGCAGTTTTACATAGACAAGCTTGCAGAGGGCATTGCAACGATAGCGGCTTCATTTTACCCAAGGGATGTGATAGTTAGGCTTTCTGACTTCAAGAGCAACGAGTATGCGAATCTGATTGGCGGAAGGGCTTTTGAGCCTGTTGAGGACAACCCAATGCTCGGATGGAGGGGGGCGTCACGCTATTATGACGAGAAATACAAGGATGCGTTTGCGCTTGAGTGCAAGGCGTTTGTGAAGGTAAGGGGGAGAATGGGGCTTGACAACGTCAAGATTATGGTGCCGATGTGCAGGACAGTTGAAGAGGGAAAGAAGGTTATTGCAGAGATGAGGCGCAACGGGCTCGTGCAGGGAAGGAACGGCTTGGAAATTTACGTGATGTGCGAGATTCCTTCCAATGTGATACTTGCAGGAGAGTTTGCAAAGGTTTTTGACGGCTTCAGCATAGGCAGCAATGACTTGACGCAGCTGACGCTCGGGGTTGACAGGGATTCTGAGCTTGTGGCTCCCATTTTCAACGAGAGGAATGATGCAGTGAAGTGGATGT
>CAZBPE010000087.1:3774-4976 GCA_964493685.1 uncultured Methanosarcinales archaeon | reverse complement strand
GAAACATAAGGAGGAAACCCAACCGCTGCAAGCAGCGGGGTATCATAACAAATGAAATGCGGCTTTTGCGGTCACGACATACCGCCGGGAACTGGAAAAATCTTCGTGAGGAACACAGGCAAAATAACAAACTTTTGCTCCAACAAGTGCGAGAAGAACATATTCAAGCTGAGCAGGCTCCCCCGCAACTTCAAATGGACCGTGGCTGCAAGAACCATAAGGAAAAAGAGAGGTGTTGAAAAATGATTGAGCGAACCCTTATCCTGATAAAGCCTGACGGCGTTGAAAGGAGCCTTACAGGGAAAATACTCACGAGGTTTGAGGAGGCAGGGCTCAAGATAGTCGCGCTTAAAATGCTGCGCATCGACAGGAAGATGGCAATGCGGCATTACACAGAGGAACTCGCAAAGCGCAGGGGAGCGCACATAAGAAACATCATGCTTGACTACATATCTGCCGGGCCTGTAGTTGCGGCAGTTCTTGAAGGCGTCATGGCAATAGAAGTTGTCCGCAAAATCACAGGGGACACAGAGCCCAGAACCGCGCTTCCAGGAACAATAAGAGGCGATTTCACGCATATGAGCTACAAGTATGCAGACGAAAGGAAAGGCCCTGTCAAGAACGTCATACACGCGTCATCCGATAAGGAAGACGCGAAGCGCGAGATAGAGCTGTGGTTCGGCAAGAATGAGCTTCACAGCTACAAGTCGGTTCACGACATCCACCTGTTTTAGTGATTCTCATGAATGTTGTCCTGCTTGGAGCGCCTGGAGTCGGAAAAGGAACAATGGCAAAGAAGCTGTCAGAGCGCTTCAAGCTGCCCCACATATCGACAGGCGACCTGCTTAGGGCAAGCATAAGGGACAACACGCCCCTTGGCATAAAGGCAAGAGAGTTCGTTGACTCAGGGCGGCTCGTTCCGGACGAACTCGTGACAGAAATGGTTAAGCTGCAGCTAAGTGAAGAAAGCGCTTCAAAAGGCTTTTTCCTTGACGGCTACCCAAGAAACGTCGCACAGGCGAAAGCCCTTAAAGCCTTTTCAGAAATAGGCGCTGTGATAAATTTCGTAGCGCCTAAAAAAGTAATAATTGAACGGCTTTCCGGAAGGCGCACTTGCAAAAAATGCGGCGCAATATACCACGTAAAAAACATCCCCCCGAAAAAGGAAAACATTTGCGACAGGTGCGGCTCAGAGCTTTACC
>CAZBPE010000087.1:0-3764 GCA_964493685.1 uncultured Methanosarcinales archaeon | reverse complement strand
GACGAAGCTCCCGACGTAATCATGGAAAGGCTTTCAGTTTATCAGGAAGAAACAGAGCCTCTTATCGATTTTTACAGGAACGAGGAGATTCTGAGCGATGTCGACGCAACGCAAAAAGTCGAAGCGATATTTGACGACTGCATTGAGGCGCTGAAAAATGGCTGAAAAAATGGCAGACAAGGTCATGAGGGCTATGAAAAACCCGGCTAACATAAGGAACATATGCACCTCTGCCCACATAGACCACGGAAAGACAACCTTCTCAGACAACCTGATTGCAGGCGCAGGCATGATGTCAGAAGAGCTCGCAGGAAAGGCATTGCAACTGGATTTCCGCGAAGACGAGCAGGCAAGAGGAATCACAATAGACGCAGCAAACGTATCAATGGTTCACGATTTTGAAGGCGCAGAATACCTCATCAACCTGATAGACACGCCTGGGCACGTTGACTTCGGCGGAGACGTAACAAGGGCAATGAGGGCAATCGACGGCACAATACTCCTTGTCGATGCTGTTGAAGGCGTTATGCCGCAGACAGAGACAGTTCTCAGGCAGGCGCTCAAGGAGCGCGTAAAGCCAGCCCTTTTCATCAACAAGGTTGACCGCCTTATCAAGGAGCTTAAGCTTACGCCTGACAAGATGCAGGAAAGGCTTCTCAAAGTCATCACGCACGTCAACCAGCTAATAAGGGAAATAGCAGAGCCGGAGTACAAGGAAAAATGGCAGATTGACGTCAACCAAGGCAGCGTCTCATTCGGAAGCGCCTTCCACAACTGGGCGCTCTCGGTTCCTTTCATGCAGGCGAACAAAATAACTTTCAAGGACGTAATAGACGCATATGAATCCGGAGATGAAAGCAAGGTAAAGGAGCTTGCAAAAAAGGCGCCTCTCCATAAGGTAATACTCAACATGGTAGTGAAGCACCACCCTACTCCTGTCCAGGCTCAGGCTTACCGCATCCCAAAAATATGGCACGGCGACATGGAAAGCGAAACAGGGAAATCGCTGGCTTCAGCAGACCCAAACGGCCCTGTTGCCTTTGTCTGCACCAAGATTGTTTATGACAAGCACGCAGGCGAAGTTGCCGCAGGCAGGCTGTTCTCAGGAACGCTAAGGCAGGGCGAAGACGTTTACATGATACTCGGCAAGCAGCAAGTCAGGGTTCAGCAGATTTCAATCTACAACGGCCCAAAAAGAGAAATAGTCGACAATGTCCCTGCAGGAAACATAGTGGGCATAGTCGGCATGAAAGGCGTATTCTCAGGAGAGACCGTCTCGACAAATCCAGAGCTTGAGCCTTTTGAGGAAATAAAGCACATATTCGAGCCAGTTGTAACCAAGGCAATAGAGGCAAAGAACCCGTCAGACTTGCCGAAGCTGGTTGAAGTTCTCAGGCAGGTGAACAAGGAAGACCCGACGATAGTGATACAAATCAACGAGGAAACAGGCGAGCACCTCATGTCAGGAATGGGCGAACTGCACCTTGAAGTCATCGAAAACAGGATAAAAACAGAGAAAAACGTTGAAGTCCAGACATCGCCGCCAATAGTCGTTTACCGCGAAACAATAACAAAAACAAGCCAGGAAATAGAGGGAAAAAGCCCAAACAAGCACAACAAGTTCTACATGGTGGCAGAACCGCTTGATGACGCATATTACGCCCTCATAAAAAAGGGCGACATACCTTCAGTAAGATTCAAGAAAAAAGAAACAGAAGTCTGGCAGAAGCTTGAGGCAGCTGGCATGGACAGCAAAACCTCAAGAAAAGTCAGGGCAGTCTTCAACGGGAACATGATAATCGACATGACGCGCGGAATAGTCCACATCGGAGAAGTAATAGACATGATAATGGACGCATTCAACGACGTCATGACATACGGGCCCATAGCAAGAGAGCCATGCACAAAAGTCAAGATAATTTTGATGGACACAAAGCTCCACGAGGACGCAATCCACCGCGGGCCTGCGCAGGTGCTTCCTGCAGTAAGAGACGCAATAAGAGGCGCTATGCTTAACGCAGGGCCTGTCATATTTGAGCCAGTCCAGCTTCTCCACATGGAAGCGCCGGTAACCAACATGAGCTCAATGTCAAAGCTCATACAGAACAGGCGCGGGCAGCTGCTCGACATGCGGCAGGAAGAAAACCACATAGTCGTCAAGGCAAAGCTCCCCGTAGGAGAAATGTTCGGGCTGACATCTGACTTAAGGTCAGCCACCGAAGGAAGAGGACATTTTTACGTCATAGACCAGCTTTTCGAGAAGCTCCCAATGGAGCTGCAGGCAAAGGTTGCAGAGCAGCTGCGCCAAAGAAAGGGGCTCAAGCTGGTTGACGGCGTGGCAATGGCGGCATAAGATTTATAAACCGCTCACTAACAGCTTAAAAAAGAAAATGGAAATCAAGGCATTCGGAAAGTGGAGCATGGAAGGCATCAAGGCAAATGACGCCGGGCTTGCGGACTTCATATCAGTAAAGCCCGTCCTTGTTCCCAGAACAGGGGCAAGGTATGCAAAGCAGAGATTCTACAAGTCAAGAATATCAATAATAGAGCGCCTAATCAACAAGCTGATGATTGCAGGGCACAAGGGAAAGAAGCACCGAATAACCTCTTACACGCTCTCAGGAAAGGCAATGCAGAGCTACGCCCTTGTCAAAGACGCGTTCTCCATAATTGAGGAAAAAACAAAGTCAAACCCTGTCGAGGTTCTCGTAAGAGCGGTTGAGAACGCAGCTCCCCGCGAGGAAATAGTCAGCATAGAATACGGCGGAGCTCGCTACCCCAAGGCAGTTGACTGCTCGCCACAAAGAAGAATTGACGTCGCATTAAGATACATGGTGCAGGGCGCGTATCACAAGTCGTTCAACTCAAAGAAAAAAGCGGCAGAAACGCTTGCAGAGGAGCTAATGGACGCTGCAAGCCTGAAATCCTCGTCAAACGCGATAACAAAGAAGCTCGAAGTCGAAAGGCAGGCGGATACGAGCAGATAAAGGCAAGGCTTTTGCGCTTCTAAGAAAAAACAGCTATACTCACGGACAATAGTTTTTATACAAATAGTTGTCCGTTCGTAACAGCGGAAAATCCAAAAAGGATTTTCTAGGTTTGCTGACGCAAACTAAGCAAATGACATACCCACGTATAAAGATTTGTGTCATTTGCTATAATTGCGTATATGACTCGTTATATTCAATTGCCGGCAGAAATATTACGAGGGGGTCGGCTCGAAAAATACAAATAGCATTATTGTTGAGCGCATTTATTTAAAATTTTTTCTCCAGTTCTTCTTGCAGATTCTTTCGCATGAATTATTTCTTCTAAAGAAATTTCAGGAAACTTTCTTAAGTTTGCGTATCCATAGCCGAAAGCAGGTCCAGCATCTCTTCTATTTATAAAAGGGTAGTCCCCAGGTTTTCCCAGCTCTAATGTTCCTAGCTGTTTAGGCAAAAGCTGTACACCTTGACTGCGCACTTTATCAAACCAAGGCTCCACTGCTGATAAACGCACATACTCTCCTAAAATAAGTGTGTATTGTAAGTTTTGCGTAGGTATAAAACACCTTTCTTCAAGCAGGGTTTTTATAACTTCTGGTTTCCTATTTGCCACATCTATTGCATTTACCTTGTTTTCCCATCTCATGCAACTGTCTAGATCAACCATCCCCAGTAGAACTTTGCCATTCTCTTCAAAGACAACATAATTTCCTAAACCTGCAGATGAGATTTCTATGTCAGAGCCCCATGTGTATCCGGCATCGTGCAGTATTCTAA
>CAZBPE010000086.1:0-4988 GCA_964493685.1 uncultured Methanosarcinales archaeon | reverse complement strand
TCGCTATATCAGGAAGACACAACTATTTTGTATAATTATTTGTGTCTTCCGCTATGGAAAACTTAATATAGGGGGCAGCCATTTAGCCATTCATGAAGCGAATCACCAAGTACGCCCTTATCGTAATAAAAAATGGCAAGGTTCTTCTTCAGGTGGAAAAAAAACAGGACAAGCTGCTTCTCCCCGGCGGAAAGCCGAGAAAAGGCGAGAATTACGAGAAATGCCTCCGTCGCGAGATAAAGGAGGAGCTAAGCGCTGAAATAAAGGAAGGCAGCCTCAAGCCGCTAGGAAAATTTGAGGACATAGCCGCAGACGGAAAGGCGATACTATCCGCTGAGCTTTATCTCGGAGAGCTCAAGACAAAGCCAAAGCCGAGGAATGAAGTCAAAAAGCTTGTATGGTTCGGCTCAAAAAACAACCAATGGCTCTTGTCGCCTGTCATACGAAACAAGGTAATGCCCTATCTTATGGCAGTGAGGCTTATTAAGTGATTAGAGTAAAGTTTAAAAGTCCCCTTCCAGTTTCTTTTCGCCATGATACGCACTCCAATCATATCCTTTTTGGGGCATGTAGACGCCGGAAAGACAACCCTGCAGGACTTCATCAGGCGCACTGCTGTCGCTAAATCAGAGCCGGGCGCAATAACACAGTCAATAGGCGCTTCAGCTGTTCCTGCCGGCACAATAACAGGGCTTTGCGGAGAGCTTCTTAAGCAGCTCAACATACAGCTGAAAGTTCCCGGGCTTCTAATGATTGACACGCCCGGGCACGCAGCCTTCATCAGCCTGAGAAAAAGGGGCGGGACGCTTGCAGACCTTGCAGTTCTCGTCGTTGACATAAACGAGGGCATAATGCCCCAGACGCTTGAAGCCATAGAAATACTGAAAAAATTCAAAACGCCATTCCTTATCGCTGCAAACAAGATAGACAAGATAAACGGCTGGAAACAGGGCAGCAAGCTCCTTCTCAGCAGCATTTCCTCGCAGGACAAACAGGTGCAGGACAGGCTTGACACGCTGCTGTATACGCTCGTTGGGAGGCTTTCCGAGCTGGGGCTTAACGCAGACAGGTATGACCGCGTTGAAGACTACACAAAAAGCCTTGCAATAATCCCGTGCTCCGCAAAAACAGGAGAAGGCATACCCGAGCTGCTTGTCATGGCAGCAGGGCTTTCCCAAAGATTCCTCGGCAACAGGCTTGAATGCTCTGAAAACTCGCCTGCCAAGGGCACAATCCTTGAGGTGAAGCAGGAACGCGGATTTGGAATCACGCTCGACGTGATACTATACGACGGAATACTGAAAAAGGGAGACGAGATTGTAATAGGCAGCACAGGAGAGCCAATTGTCACAAAAGTAAAAGCGCTCCTTGAGCCAAAGCCCCTTTCAGAAATTCGCGACTCAAAGACAAGCTTCAGGCGCGTCGAGCAAGCCATTGCAGCGACGGGAGTGAAAATCTCGGCAGTTGGCATAGAAAATGCAGTCGCAGGAATGCCAGTGCTCGCAACAGGCGGCGACACAGACTCCGCAAAGGGCATAATCCAAAAAGAGATTGCAGAACTCTCAATAAGCCTTGACGACGAGGGGATAGTGGCAAAGGCAGACACGCTCGGCTCCCTCGAAGCGCTCGCCGCGCTATTAAGGCAGCACGGAATAAAGATAAAAAAAGCAGCAATAGGGGAGATAACAAGAAAAGACGTTTCCGACGCTGCAGCAGGCATCAGCTCAGACCCGCTTTCAGCGGCAGTCATAGGCTTTAACGTCAGCAGACCAGAACTCGTGACAGTTGGCGTGCAGGTGCTCACAGACAACATAATCTACAGCCTCATAGACCGGCTTGACGAATGGAGAAAGAAGGAGAAGGAGCGCATAGAGAGCGCTGCCGTGAAGAAAATCTCAAAGCCGTGCAAGGCAACGCTCCTGCGCGGCTATGTCTTCAGGCAGAGCAACCCGGCAATAGCAGGAACAGAGGCGCTTCTGGGAACGCTCCAGACCGGCGCGCGAATGATGAAGGACGGCACGCCCCTGACAACCGTGAAAGAGATACAGGAGAACAAGGAAAACGTAACAGAGGCGGGAAAAGGAAAGCAGGTTTCAGTCGCTTACGAAAAGGCAACGATAGGAAGGCAGCTCAATGAAGGCGATGTCATTTACAGCTTCCTCACCGAAAACGACTTCAGGAAAATGAAGGAGCTCAAGGACTATTTCTCTGAAGACGAGAAAGCAGCCCTACGCGAGATAGCCGCGCTTATGAGAAAGAAAAACCCGCTCTGGGGCGTATGATGAAAATAAAAAACTTTGAAGTCCTGAACAGCAAGGCAATAAAGCAGATAGCAAGCCTTCTTAACCTTCAGTGGGGCTATGAAGAAAAGCCTGACTGCGGCTTCCTGCAGAAGGAAAACGACATCTTTCTCGTGACAAAAGACATAGGCAAGATAGACCTTGGCGCGCTTAACGTAAACTCCCTCGGGCTTTACTTCGCAGAGCTCAGGCACGGGCAACTTCGCTTAAGCATAGAAGGCAGCCAGATAGCGGGAAAGAAAGCAAAGAAAAACGTGGCTGAAATAGGCGGCAGCCAGCTCAGGCAGTGGCTGGCAGGAGAAGACATTGAATTAGCAGCGAGCAACTGCGAAAACAACAGCTACGCAATAATCAAGCATAGCAATGACTTCTTCGGCTGCGGAAGAATAAAAGACGGCAAGCTGATTAACTTTGTGCCGAAGGCGAGAAGAATGAATACCTGAAATCTATTTTTAGCCTCTTTTCATATGCAAGGGGGCATAACCCATTGCAATTGCGGTGTCACCATACTCCCTTCTCGCTGCAAGCAATCTTGATTCCAGCAAATTTGCAAAGCCTGCAACTGTTGTTTGATCTCTCCTGCTTTTTGCTTCAATCGTCCTTTGGTCCAGTTCTGTGAGCAGCTCTGCTTTAAGCGAGGCGTTAAAAAATGCCAGCTGATTGTCTACAATTTCGCTGTTTTCCAGTAATCCCCGCATGGTATCCAAAAACGGCAGAAAGTCAAGCGTTTCCCTGGTTGCTTTTTCTATTTCTAATCTTTCGTTGGCTGTCCTTAACCTGTCTATGAGACACACTGCTTTTACAACAAGTAACGGGTTACTGTAGACTTCCTTTTTTCCGTAAGTGTCTTCAAGAACCTTGCGTGAAGTCCTGTATAATCTTTCAACATACGACCTGTGCAAAATTGCTCTTGCTTCTTTGTACGTGTCAGGGCCTTTTGTTAATTCTGCAGGGATTAATCTGTCCTTTGAGCCTGAGCGCTTAACTGCCGCCTCTAAAGCCGAATTAACCATGAGTTTGGCCTCTTTATCATATCCGCCTTGCTTTTCGAGAATTTTTTCCCAACTGGAATGATTTGTTTTTTTCCCTACGTTATTTAAGTTCCCCGTTTTTTTTATTTTATATTCCACAACGTCAAGTAAAATTGCATACCGGTCTGTAAACGCATCCAGGTTATCAGCGAGTTTTCCGCCTACGCCTTCCCTTACTCTGCCGATGCAGGTTCTGGCTTCTGGCAAACCTCTTGCCTTGTGTTCAACAAGTGAATGCACTAGCGCCAGTTGCTTGGTTTCAATAGGACATCCAATGACATTTGTTATGTGGGCCGTTTCCCATAAATGCCTTAGCAAACCGTCGTCAAAATTATGCGGTCTTTTTCCTGCGCTCAAGAATTTTTGCGCTTCAACCAAATAGTTGTATGTTGCCTGCATTTCCTCGCCTAAATCTTCTTTTACGGCGACGGCGGACATAGGCTCATCTCTCTGTATTTGCATATCCCTTTTTGTAGGGATATCTTCTTTGAAGACTGCCCCATATACGGCTTTCATGTTATCAGGGGTAAGCCATCTGTCCTTGATTAATAGGATTTGCCTTACATCAGTTTCAAAATTGATTTTCTTCTCCAATCCCTTTCGAGTGTAGCTTCCCAACTTGCCAACCCCCCTTAATGTTTATATAATTTATATAAATCAGTGGCAGCTTGTTTAAATTTGTTTATATATATTTGCTATATCTTAGAAATGGTTACTTTTCCTTCCCTGCCGCTTTGCAGCGCTGCAATAAGGCTCCTGTTAAGGCTGCAGGCTGCCTTGTCAGCCAGTACAGCGAAAGTCCTTTCAGAATCAAACTCGCTGAGGCGTATTACCATTTCTCGGCTGCTGCTGAACTTTTTGTTTGGAACAGCGGTGACTGTGTCATAGACGCTGTCTACTGCTATTGTTATCCTGACTTTTTCGCAGCTGAGAAACCTTTGAAGCTGACTCAGCTCAAAATCAGCATTTACTCCAAGAATGCAGTCGCCGTTTTTTGTAAGTTCAGCGTCTTTTGTGAACTCTATTGTTTTCTCGTGCGTAGAAAGGATATTCTTGTTCCCCTGAATCCTGAATGAGTAATCAGACATTAAAGAAGCTCGTCAATCGGCGGCTTTTTCTTGTTCGTTTCCGCCTTTGCATTTTCCGCCTCTTCGCTTAAGTCAACGCCGAGCTCCTTAAGCTCTGTCAGGTGCATCTGCATAAGCTGCTCAACTATCGCGAGAATGCGCTGCATCTCCTGCCTTTCCTTTGCAAGCACAGCGAGCGAGCCCTTGTGAAACCCTATCCTCTCGTCCTTGCTCTGCTCTGAATCAGCCTTTTTCGCCTTTGCCATGCTGAAAGCGAGTTGAATGGGCATATTTAAATATTTCGGGAGCGCTTCGTTAGGAAATGGCTGTTCTGGCTGGCATTTTAAGGAATGGCAGGCTTGTGAGAAGGATTGAGTGGTATAATTACGTCAGGCGCCTTAGGCTAAAAACAGCGGTTTCCGCTAAAAACAGGAGCCTGGCGAAAAAACGCCTGCAGAAGGAACTGACAGAAGCAGTGGCTAAGCGCATTCCAAAGGGGAGATTTGGAATCCTCTTTTCAGGAGGGGTTGACAGCTCCATTATCGCATTAATCTGCAAGAAGCTTAAAGCGGATTTCATCTGCTACAGCG
>CAZBPE010000085.1:2545-5008 GCA_964493685.1 uncultured Methanosarcinales archaeon | reverse complement strand
TTAACAGCACTTACAATTTCTTTATTACCTTGATTATTTATGCAACACCGCATATGAGCGGGAAAAAGAGCATGTTTGGCGCAACCAAGGGAAGCAAGCCGTTTGAGCGGGAGCGCTATGATCATTTTTGATACGTACGCCTGGATTGAATACTTCAACGGCACGCTTAAAGGCGAAATTGTTGCCAAGCATGTTAAGAGCAACGAGGAGATTGCAGTTTCAGCCCTTTGCTTGGCAGAGCTAAAAGTCAAGTATGAGCGGGAAGGGATTGAGGCAGAAGCGCTGCTTAAATTTGTTCGGCTGAGAAGCGTTGTTGTGCCCGTAGACGAGGTAGTTTCTCTTCTCGCAGCTGTTTATCGCTTAAAGCACAACCTTTACATCGTGGACGCGGTAATGTACGCAACCGCCATGCATCTTGATTCAAGGCTTCTTACAGGGGATAGGCACTTCTCAAAGCTTGAGCATATAGAATTTCTCAGTTGATAACACCCACTGGACACTGGACATGCGCGGATAGGGCTTATAAGCGTGCATTGGCTGTTTGCGCGGCTATGAACAGCTTAACAATAAATATTTATAGTCATTATGACTATTGATTTATAGTATGTTTGACGAGACAATTTTATGTATTGGAAAGAGATTAAGCGGAGTAATCACTTCGAGGAGTATCATAAGGACGTGCTTGCATGGAGTGATGTTGTAAGGCTGATTTGCACAATTAAAAATAAGAGGAAGCGGGGCGATAAGATACAGATTGAAAACAAAAAATTTTACATTTTATGCAAGTTGGAAGATGGCATTTTGTATGTAATAAACGTGAAAAGGAAGTGATCAAAAATGAAATGCCCGGAATGTAATTCAAGGCTGAAGGAAGTAAAAGTCAGGATTCAGGATGCTGAAAGCCAAGTGAGCAGTTACCAGTGCGGCAAATGCGGCTATTTCGACTTTGAGGAAGAGTCCATAAATAAAGCCATTGGTGAGATTAAGCTGAAAGAATCCTCGCTTAAAATAAGGCAGAAGATAATAAAGCTTTCCCGTGACCGGCTTGGCATGTATATAAACAGGGATGTGGCCAGAAGCCTGAACCTTAAAGGCGGCGAGGAAGTCTATGTGTCAGTCCCTGATAATAAGCGTTTGGTAGTTGAGCTGGGCAATTAGCTATACATCATATAACTTAAAATTCTCCAATAAACAACCCACTGGACACTGGACAGCGAGAAGCCACTGTCTCAGAAGCAGAGCTTCTGATGATGCTCAGAAATAGTGATTTCTGACACTTCTGAGCCCAGTGTCCAACTACCACTGGACACTGGACATGCGCGGATAGGGCTTATAAAGGGGTTTGTTCTACTATGGTGGCATGTTTGCCAAGGGGAGGAGGAAAAGGTAAAATGAATCCGGAGAAGAAGTTCAGGGCAGGCGCAGTGTCTGCCACGGTGTGGATTAACACCAATGAGAAAGGCAGCTTTCCAAGCATCCAGCTTGGCAAGAGCTACCGCGACAAGGACAACAACTGGAAGGAAACCAGCTCGTTCAATGTGAATGACGTCCCAAAGGCGCTTGTCGTGCTTCAGGAGGCGTACAAGTATGTTGCCATGAGGGAAAAGGAGAAGGCTGCAGAGGTTTAGCCCTCTGCCTTTCTTTTAATTTGAATGCAAAAAATTTATATGAGGTGGAACTATGCCAAGAAAACAGGAAGCGGTTGTTATTGACGGGGAAGAGGGAGTTGTTGAGATGTCTGATGATAAGCAAGAGGGGATTCTGGGCATTCCTGGAGTAGGAGCAGCCACTGCAGAGAAGCTTTCTGCATCAGGGCATGATACGCTTCTCAGCATTGCAGTTACCTCTCCTAAGGAGCTTGTTGAGCTTGCCGGCGTTACTGACGCTACTGCAAGAAAGATGATTCAGTATTGCCGTGAGAAGCTTGAGCTTGGCTTTGAGTCAGGAACTGATGTTCTTAAGAAGCGGGAGAGCATCGAGAAGATTCGTTGCGGAAGCCAGGCTCTTGACACTCTTCTTGGCGGAGGCTTTGAAACGCGCGCAATTACGGAGACATACGGGCAGTATGGTTCAGGAAAAAGCCAAATAGCCCATGCGCTTACAGTTAATTGCTTAAAGCAGTATCCTGATTCAGTAGCCGTGTTCATTGATACTGAAAGCACATTTAGGCCGGAAAGAATAATTGCCATGGCAAAGCACCTTGAATTGGACCCTGAAGACGCGCTAAAGCGAATCAAGATTGCTAGGGCCTTCAACAGCGACCATCAGGTTATCCTCGCCGAGAAGGTTGACGAGCTTATAAAGAGCGGCTTGAACGTGAAGCTTGTTGTTGTTGACTCGCTCACTGCCCACTTCCGTGCAGAATTTATCGGGCGAGGAACATTGGCTGACAGGCAGCAGAAGATTAACAAGCACATGCACACGCTTATGAGGCTTGCGGAGATGCACAACCTTGCTGTTTAC
>CAZBPE010000085.1:0-2442 GCA_964493685.1 uncultured Methanosarcinales archaeon | reverse complement strand
CCTCAACCTACCGGCTTTACCTTAGGCGCGGCAAGAAAGGCTCTCGCGTAGCCAAGCTTGTTGACTCGCCCAACTTGCCAGAGGCGGAGGCAGCATTCTACATTGACGAGACTGGCATTAAGGATGTTTGAGTAAATATGGTAAAATAAAGAAACAGAAGTATGGTGGGTTTGTAATTGGAAAGAGTCAAATGGCGCTGGCCACCTATCTTGCGAATCACCATAATGTAATGGTGCGTGGGAAGATTTCCTTGCGAAAATTTTCGCGCTTGTTATGGCAAGGTTCAGTGGAGATTGACTTTGTCTATTGCCCTGCTCAGCCTTTCTCCGAGCGCCTTCCAGGTGAATTCTTTCAGAATATTTCTGTAGTCAACTTTTTCGCACTTCAGCGCCTCCTCTATCTTCAGGTTCATGTCGTCAATGTCGTTTTCCCTGAAAACGAAACGTGGAGCAAGCTTCTTCATCTCTCCCACGTCGCTCAGAACTATGGGCTTGCAGCACGCCATGTATTCAACAAGCTTGTATGGCGCCAGCATTGCTTCTGTGAACTTGTTTTTTGGATATGGCATTACCATCGCGTCTGCAGCGTTTATCGCAACTAACAGCTTTTCGTATGGCATTGACTCAAGCATTATTATCCTTTCTTCCGCTTGAGGGAACTCTTTTTTTATTCCGCTTCCGACGAGAAGCAGGTAAATGTTCTTGTGCTTTTGCTTGAGCTTTTCAAATGCCTTCAGGAGGCTTTCTATTCCCCTGTGCTCGGGGCTTCCCGTGTATGCGATTATCTTTGCCTTCAAAGGCAGTTTCAGTTTTTTCCTGCAGGCATTCTTGTCAAGCGGCTTGCATATGCTTGGGTTGTATCCGTTTGGTATTAAAACGATGTTGCTGTTGAAAAGCCTTGCCTTCTCCGCAATAATGTTGCTTGCGCAGCTTACAATTTTCGAGTGCTTTGCTGCCGAGTCGCTTATGTAGCTGAAAAGCGGGTTGCCTGTGTAAGCCTCGTAGTTGTCCTGTATGTCGTAGGCTGTTGGAATCCCATGGATTTTTTTCATGAATAGCGCAACTGCCCCAAAAGCCGGATGGGATGTTGCGTAAATCATGTCATAGCCCTTGGCAGCTTCCCTTTTTACGCAGAGATAGTAGCTTAGCAGCTTTATCGGCGAGAAAGGGACAACTTTTATTTTCATCCTGCCTATTTTCGTATCAAACCGCTCCTTTTTCAGGTGGTCTGCCTCGAGTATGGTTACTTCGTGCTTCCCAGAAACCTGCTCAAAAAGCCTTATAACCCTGCCGAAGTTGTCTTTGACAGAGTCTTTTCCAGACGTGAACCTTTTTGCTAAGACGAGGATTTTCATTTTGAACATATTCTGGCTTCTTCGCTTTTCAAAATAAAAACTACGAACGACAGTGCGTATGTTTTCATTTGTTATGATACCCCACCGCTTGCGGTGGTTGGGATCTTTATTTTCTTTTTCTGTCTGCGAAAAATCCGAAGAGTATGAACTGCAGCCCAACAACTATCAGGAGAACTGTAAGTATCAGCGACGGCGTTTTCCCTATGGCTCCTAATGTTATGAACCTGTAGACGAGCCAGCTCCCTATTGAAAGCCCTGAGATTATCAAAGCCAGTCCTATTGAACCAAAGAATGTCAGCGGCGCGTAGTCGCGGAAAAGCCTTAGCAGGTTGATTCCTCCCCTGATTGCGTAGTCAAATGGGCTTTTCATCAGCCTGCTTTCCCCGTTTCTCTTGAGAAATGTGGCTGGAACTTCCGCTATCCTGAATTTTTTCCTGCTTGCCGTTATTATCTGGTCCTGCGTGTATGTGAATGTTGACGTTATCTTAACGTCTTCAGCAACTTTTCTGGTGAACGCCCTGAACCCTGTCTGCGCGTCTGATATGCGCATCTTGATTATGTAGGAGACGATGAGCGAAAAAAGCCTGTTTCCGAGCTTCTTGATGAATGGCATTTCCTCAATCCTTCCCCTGAACCTTGAGCCAAGAGCCAGGTCATTGCCTTCTGCTATTTTCCTGAGAAGAAGCGGTATTTCCTCTGCAGAATACTGCCCGTCAGCGTCGGTGTGGATAATCACGTCAGCGTTCCTTTTCAGTGCCTGCTCAACTTCTGTCTTGAACGCCTCGCCAAGCCCGTAGTTCTTCGGATGGGAGTATACAACCGCGCCTGCTTTCCTTGCAGCATCCGCTGTCATGTCTGTTGAGCCGTCGTCAACGACAATTATCTCGTTTTTTTGCTTTATTTTTTTTAGGACAGCGCTTACGTTTTCAACAACAGAAGCAATTGTTTTCTCCTCGTTGTATGCTGGTATTGTTACGACGATTTTCATTGGTTTCTGCTAACAGAATCAGCTTTAAATATGTTGCTCTTTTGCGTGCGGTGTTGCATAATTAGGTCTTTTTCGTGGGCAGTTTCATAATTAGCACATT
>CAZBPE010000084.1:0-5113 GCA_964493685.1 uncultured Methanosarcinales archaeon | reverse complement strand
GGTTAATAGTTAATAGCTTTCAACACGCAAGCCTTTGACACGGGAAAAGTGTCTGACGTTTCTTGTAAGAACGGTTTCATTCTCAAGCAAGGCAATGCCTGAAATCATCGCATCTTCGGGGTCTATTCTGCTGCCAGCCCTGATAAGAGCACCGTTTATCTCCCCAGCTTTTTCTGCAGATTGCCTATTCAGTTTTATAACATCAAATTGCGACAAAGCGGCTGTTACTTTTGCCTTCTCTGTCTCTGGGTTTGACGAACACGCTATACCAGTCCATAGCTCAAAAATTGTCAGCGCGCAAACTCTTACAGCTTCGTTGCGTTCAGAAAACTCATGATAACGATCAATCGCCTTTTCGTCCGCTTCCATCAAATCAAGAATAAAACTCGTGTCGAGTATCATTTGAACCGCTTAACAATCCCATCCAGCCTATCACGTGAACGTTTTCTTGATTCGGCAATATGCTTTCTCATCTCAGAAGCATCTTTCTTGCTTAAGACGCCGACCAACTGCGAGAGAGGGTCTTTCCGGACAAACTTCAGAATTGCGTCAGTGAAGCTCTCATTCTCATCTTTGATTCCTTTGAGGGCATTATAAGCCTCAACGGTTATGGTTATAGTCTTAGTTGACATAAATACATGGATGTAAGTGCATGTATATAAAGGTTTTCTTATTATTCCCTGCCAACGCTTTTTCAGGATTATCTTATCCTTACCGCTTCAAGGTTTCTTGGCGCAGAGGTTTCTATCCGGTTGAGCTTGTGTATGGCGCTGGCAAGGTCCAGACAGCGGGCTGAATCGCCGTGGTTGACAATAACCTTTTTCGGGCGCGGGCTGCACTTGTAAATGAAGTTGAGAAGCTGCTTCCTGTTTGAGTGGGCGCTGAAGCCCTCAATCGTTTCAATGCGGCACTTAAGCTGGAGGAGTTCCTGCTTTGAGCCGTTGCTGAAGGCAATCTCCAGCTCGCCTCTCTGAATCCTTCTTCCGAGGGAGCCTTCGCCCTGATAACAGGTCAGCGCCATTGCGTTTTTCGGGTTGTCGCCTAGAGCGCGAAGATACTCAACAGAAGGCCCGCCGACAAGCATTCCTGATGTTGCAACTATGACGCAGGGCCCTGTTGACTCTATGACCTCCTGCCTTTCCTTCTGGCTTCCGACTTCCTTGAAAACCTCCATAAGGAATGGATTTTCGTCCTTGTGGAATATCTGCCTTCTCAAAGTGGCGTTCAGGAATTCTGGATATGCCGTGTGGATTGCGGTTATGTCCCACACCATGCCGTCTATGTAGACAGGAATCGGCTCAAGCCTGCCTGACTTAACGAGGTCGTGTATCGTAACCATTATCTCCTGCGCGCGCCCTGTCCCGAGGACGGGGAGAAGAAGCTTGCCGCCGCTCTTTGCAACATCTATTATTAAGTCGGCGAGAGCCTCGTCGCTTTCCTCGCGGGGCGTGCCTATGTTGTCCTTGCCGCCGTAAGTTGCCTCTATCATTAAAGTTTCAAGCCTCGGGAAGACTGTTGCTGCAGGCTCAAGCATGGAAGTCTTTCCAAACTTCATGTCTCCGGTGTATACAAGGTTGTGGAGCCCATTGCCAATGTGCATGTGAATCATTGCGCTTCCGAGGACGTGCCCTGCGTTGTAAAGGGTTATGCGCACGTCAGGGGTAACGTCAGTCACTTCCTCGTATGAAAGGGCGACAGTGTGCTTTACCATCTCCTTCACGTCGTCAACGTCAAAAATAGGCTCCTTGTTTTCAGATTTCATTATCTTAACAAAGTCAAGAAGCATAAGCGCTGCTATGTCGCGTGTTGGCTCTGTCATGTAAACAGGGCCTCGGTAGCCGAACTTGAAAAGGTATGGCAGGAAACCTACGTGGTCAAGGTGGGCGTGCGTGATGATAATGGCGTCAAGCTCCTCTATCTTGAAATCAGGCGACTCAAGGAAAGGGTAAGGCTCTGCTGTTGAGGCGACGTCAACCCCGCAATCAAGCATCACCCTTGACTCGGGAGTCTGGAGAAGGATGCAGCTTCGCCCAACCTGCCTTCCTGCGCCGAGATAGGTGAGGCGTATCCATTCGTTCTTCTTGCCGCGAATCCACCCGTCGTAGATTCTGTGCCCTATCTTGTCGAGGAACTTTCGCCTGTAATCAGAATACTGGTAAAGGACTGCGCGGACATTCTCTATCAGCTTTGAGCGTATGGCAGGCGTCCGCCTTATCACAGGAACCCACATTGTTTCTCGGCGTATGTCATGAAGGATTGAGCCCTGCTTGCCTATCGCAAGCCCCGGCTTCTCAGCCTCAATGACAACCTGGCTTCGCTCGGCATCAAAAAGAATGTTTCCAACCTTTGCTTCCTCAGGAATCAGCCTGCGTATGGAATCCTCCGCCTTTTCCTGATCAAGCGTAATGCCAGGGTCAGGCCTCAGCTCTATGCGCTTCTTCACCTCGTCAACAGCCTTCTTTATAGCGCCTTCATTGTCAAGGAAAAACTCGCGGTCTTTCGTGTAGAGGACTATGTTAGCGCCTTCAAAAGCTGCAGCGCTTATCTTTTCTTCCGGCAGGTTTTTGGTTATTTCCTTTATTATGTCAGCCATTAGAATGCCACCAAATTACTGAAAACAAACTAAACTTGAATCAGGCCTTAATCGAGACTTCCATGTCCTTGTCCATTACTTTCCTGACGCCTTCTTTCGTTATGTTGAAAACCACAATTCCGTTGCCGCTGCCTGAGTCGCGCTGGATTGCCGCGCTGATTGACTTGACAGCAAGCTCAGAGCCTTCCTTTACAGAAATGTCTTTCTTGTAAAGCGCTTCAAGAATGCCGTAAACAACTATGCTTCCTGAGCCTGAAGAAACGTAGTCTGTTGTTTCCATCACAGAGCCGTCAACAAACAAATCATAGAGGTGAGCGCCCTTCGCGTCAAGCCCTGCGAGAAGGAACTGCGTTATTCCAGGAATTGCTGAAAACTTCCTTATGTTGGAGTATATCATGCCGCCGAGAAGGTTGGCTGCCTCCTTCAGTGTTGGCTCGTGCCCTGTGCGAACCTGCTTGAGCTTGAGCTCAGCGCGTATAAGCTTGACGAGCAGCTGGGCATCGCTTACAGTGCCGGCCGTAGTAAGAACCATCTTGTCTGTTATCAGGACTATCTTCTCCGCATTCTTGTCGGCGATGAAGCTGCCTATTGTGGCCCTTTTTTCAGCTGCAATGACAATGCCATCCCTGCAGACTATGCCTACAGTGGTTGTCCCCTTCTTTATTTTTACGTCCGATGCTTCCATTTTCGTTTAGCTAGAATCACAGAAACCCTTGCCATGAGTAAAGTGCAGCTCTTATTTAAAGGTTTCTATATTCGGTTTCGCTGCGGCTCAGCCCGCAGGGTTCTTGCCCCACCAGCGCGCTAAATGCCATAGGAACGCAAGGTTTTTATAGTAGTTATATCTAACGTATAATCTAATGTGGTAATCGTAAAAGGAAGAATAAGGGAATGGGGCAATTCCCTAGGAATAATAATCCCGCGGGAGAAGGTAGAGGAAGCTGGCCTGGTGAAGGACCAGGAAATAACAATAGAGGTAAAGGCTGAGAATCCCGTAAAAGCGGCATTTGGCTCCCTTAAAGGCTGGAAAGCTGACGCCCAGAAAGTGAAGGATGAGCTGAGAAAAGAGTGGAGCAAATGGTAGTATACTTTTTTGACACGTATGCGCTGATTGAAATTGCGAAGGGGAATCCGGCTTACGGAAGGTTTGCGGAAGCGAAAGCTTATACGAGCTTGTTCAACCTATATGAACTTTACGTCCAGATGCTAAAAAGTTACGGGGAAGAAACGGCCAAAAAAGAATTTGAAATCTTCAAAAGAATGCTTATCGAAGTAAAAGACATCCACATTTTTTCAGCCGCGGCATTTAAATTAAAGGGCAAAAAAACGCATTTTTCCTATACAGACGCATTGGGCTATGCGATAGCAGAAGATGAAGGGCTCAAATTTGTGACGGGAGATAACGAATTCAGGGGGCTTCCGAACGTGCAGCTTATCAGATGAAAACCTCATTTTGACTGGCTGATGTAGTTCTTGACAGAGAAGATTAGAAAAGAAACATTTAAATATTACAGGTATATACTGTAATTACAGGTGTTACTGAATGGCTTTGTTGTTCAGCAGGCATGCAAGAGAGCAGATGGCTGCCAGAGGAATTAGCGAAGCGCTTGTTGAAGAAGCCATTAAAAGAGGCAGCAGGCATTTGCAGAATCCAGACAAGATTGTTGCAGAGTACCGCTACTTCAGCGTTGTGTACAGAAAGGTAGGAAGAGACTGTTTCGTAATAACGGTCAAGCCGAGGTGGTAAAAATGAAATGCCCTGTGTGCGAAAAAGGAAATTTGGTGAAGGGAAAAACAAGAGAGATAATGTTCGGAGTGGACCTCGGAGAATTTCCCTCCCTTATTTGCAATAAGTGCCGCGAATCATTTACAGATGAGGCGACAACAAGGCTTATTGAAGAAGCCGCCAAGAAGAAAGGCATATGGGGTTTGGGCAAGACTACAAAGATTGCAAAGGCGGGAAACTCAATTGCAGTAAGGATTCCTAAGCAGATAGCCGCATTCCTGAACATGAAAGTCGGGCAGGAGGCGTTCGTCCATCCTGACAAGGACAAGCTGGTGATAGAATCCAAGTAGAAAAGAATATCGAGGATTTTTAATATTTCTCATATCCGCATCAAAATCCTCTAAGAGAACTTTGAAGCAGAATGAAAATAAGGGTTATTCAAAGTTCTCTATCAGAAAATCTTTCCCAAAAACCCTTTCTTTTCCTCCTTTGCGAATTCCTTCAGGAGCTCTTTCTGCTTCCTGCTGAGCCTTGCCGGAACTTCAACAACTACGCGGACATTCTCGCTGCCCCTGCCTCGGGTTTCAATGTCAGGGATGCCCTTTCCGCGCATGGCAAAGACAGTGTTTGACTGCGTGCCTTCCGGAATCTTAAGCGTTGCCGTGCCTTCAAGCGTCGGGACTTCAACCTCGCCGCCAAGCGCTGCCGTTGAAAAACTTATTGGCACTTCCACATCAATGTCATTTCCGCTTCTCGTGAAAAGCTTGTGCTGCCTGACGTGGACCGTTATGTAC
>CAZBPE010000083.1:0-5292 GCA_964493685.1 uncultured Methanosarcinales archaeon | reverse complement strand
ATATAAATCACAAAACAGCTTCAGAACGCTAAATAATTACAAAGAACCGACATATTTTTAAGCAATTCCAGATTAGCTGAATGCTATGGGAATAGAAGAAGGCTTGGGAAAAGCTATAGCTTGTTTGGATTTTGTAGTGACAAAAGTTGAAGGAGACACAGTCAGAACAGATTGCTTCCCGCCAAAATTTGACAGAAAAGAGTGTGCGCCTTTTGATTACAAAGCAGGGCAGCGGTATGTTCGCGACATTTGGGAAAACGGGGAATTTGTAACTTCTGAAGAGACTGGTGAAACTTATCTTACTCGTACAGGAGGGGCGCCTATTAAGGTGGACGGGAATTTACGCGACTTTATTGAGAAAATTAACAGTGAGGGAAAGCAGAACAGGTTCAACAGGCTGCTGAAGGAAGGGCTAATTACTGCATTCGTAAGGGCTCACAGCTATGATGGGGACCGTTCTTTGTTAGAGGTAGTATTAGTGGATAAGTCTGACGAGTCAGCCGCCTTTCATCCGTTTGATTCAAATCCTTTTAAGGCTTATTCAATACTGGTAAACCTCGAAGATTTAACTGCAAGGATAATTGCGGCAACATGCGAATGGGGGAGTTTTGATGAAGACATGACGCAGTTTAAAGCTGCCAATCCGCTGAAACTGCCAGCTAAAATAGCAGAGATAGCTAATCCTACAGACTTGCTCACCCACCACGACCCTAAACAACTGCCTTCTGAAGCAATCGCCTACATAATGGAGAACTGTTATCGTCCTTCTTGAGAAATTCCGCTTCAAAGAATTATTGGATGGAGCCGGAGCAACGAAAAGCCTCAAAAATCAGCGTAACCTTTAATAAACTCCTCTTCTTTTACCTAAATTAATTCAGAAGAAGAGCTTAAAAGCCTTTAAGGGACTCGCACAGCAGCGCTAATCTTAAGGGAGGCTTAAATAACATAAGGTGAACCAAATTGGCATTGATAGGTGAAGTAAGCCCTGATAAATTTGTCCTGTTTCTGGCGGTTATAATACTGAGCCTCACAGCCGGAAGCATCCTTTCCGCCTACTTGCGCAGGCACTTCAACCTTCGCAACAAAAAATCGTGGTTTTACGTCCTTCTGCCAAAGGTCTTGATGTATTCGATATACTTTGCCGGCTTTTATTACGCCACATACAAGATAATCAAGTTTGACGTCAGGGCATTTGCCGCGGCTTTCGGAATAATCGGCTTGCTTGTAGCCTTTTCATCCCAACATACGCTGCAGAACATAATCGCAGGCGTCATCCTCCTTTTTGACCGCTCAGTACAGGAGCGCGACTACATAGAATTCAACGGAATGCTATGCAAGGTTGATGAAGTTTCCCTGAGAAAGACGCGCTTAAGGACTATGGATGGCAGGGTAATCATTGTCCCAAACGCCCAGTTCGTTACGGCGAGCTTAACCACTTACAGCAAAAGCTCATTTTACCGCCTTAGCATTGAGGTTCCAATACACCCTGAGGCTGACATTGAAAAAGCAAAGAGCGTTCTCTACCAGACTGCAGTAGAGAACCCTGATGTAGTTCCAAAAACGCAGATAAAAAGGAAATCGCTAATACAGACGATGCTTGACCTCCCGACAAACATCCAAAAGTTTGAACCGAAGGTTATCGTTACTGGAATCTCCAAGGAAAAGACATCGCTCGAGCTCCATTGCTGGATAACTGGGATAAGGGCAAGGGCAAGAATCACCTCGGAGCTTCTCATTGAAATCAAAAAGCGCTTTACGCAGGAAGGAATAAGGCTGGGGTAGCGCTTTCTGCCCCGCACTATCTCACAGTTTCTGGAATCGCTACTGCACAGTAGATAAAAACAAAAGGCTTATATACTGGAGTTTTTTTAAACTTTTGAATGGCTGAAAGAATAGATTTTGGAAGCGGACTTGAGCTGGTTCTTGTTAAATCAATAGATTTTGAGAGAGATGGTTCAGCAATGGATGTCGTACGGGGAGGCGTTAAACTGCAAGTTGATGTTTTTAGAGAGCAAGGCGTGAGTCAGCCCGATAAGAGAGTCCTTAGTTACGACCAGAGCGTTGGAAGCCCGGAAGACCCCGGAGCGCTTAATGAAGGAAGACCATACTCGCACCTTTATGTTTTACGAAATGGGAAACTCATAGGGATGATGGCTTCAGAGGAGTACAAAATCTCCGGAATAAAAGGCATTGCTGTTTTGGACTACTTCCCTCCGCTTGTTCCCGCCTTTGAAAGTTTCACAAAATACATGGTTCTGGCGTCAGCTTTGGGCGGCAGTGGTGATTCTCAGCTGCTCACACCAATGACTGTGCCAGAGATAATGGCGCGGGCAACGCTTCAATTTACAAACCCTAAAGCAGTTGTAGCGAGATTCAATGACGGCATAGGCGTTCAACGCGACTTCCTTGCCAGGGAAGGCTACCTTCAATGTGAAATAAAGGTGCCTGTTCCCCCGTTAAATGCAGGAACTGAGGAAGAATATAACTCAATATTAGACGAGGCTTGCATATATGGTAAATTCCGCGAGGAAATTAAGCCTAAGTTGACAAAAAAAGGCGCCGAGCAGCTTCTCAAATTAAGATACCTGAAAGACGGCTACATTGAGGAAGGAAGACCTGGTTTTGTAAGCGGCCTTGGAACCCCAGTGAGGGAACTTCCCTGCGTTAAGGAGCTTGACCGCAGGATTGACTCCGCAATCGCCGGACACAGATACGTAATGTTTTCGTCTTTTGAGGCTTAGCCCTTACTCTTTATTTACTACTGAACGATAGGTATAACCGAAAGGTTTATATAGTAGTTGTTTCTCTTGAGTAGTTACAGTTGGGGGTTAAGGTGGCTAAGAAAACAGATAAACGAGCGAGGAAAGTGAAAACCGGAATAAACAGGATGAGCCAGAAGCTCACGGAGCGTGTAGTTGGCGAGTCAATAGGGCAGGAGGCAATGCCAGTAGTTGACTATCTCAAGGGAAAGAAAGACATTTCTGAATTCACCATAGCAAGCAAAATAAGGGCGGAGGTTGGCTTTGTAAGGAAGACGCTTTACGCGCTTCAGACGCACAACCTCGTTACTTACTTCAGGAAGAAGGACCGCGAGAAAGGATGGTACATAAGCTACTGGACGTTCAACCAGAAGGGAGTTCCTGAGCTTGCGCTTGCAATCAAAAGAAACAAGCTTCAGATGCTCAAGGAGCGCCTAAGAAACGAGGAGAAGAACAAGGGACTGTTCTACATATGCCCCAAGTTCTGCAGCAGGATGGAATTTGAGGCAGCCACCGAGGCAGAGTTCAGGTGCCCCGAATGCGGAAACATTATGAAGCACCAGGATAATGAGAAAACTATAGAAAGAATTAAAGAGAACATAATTGAGATAGAGACAACCAAATAGGGCAGTCACAAAAATGGAAGAGCCTCTTACAGTTGACGATATTTTTAAGGTGCAATCCTTGTGGCGTAGCCGATCTCATGTTTCTTATTTTGAGACTATTCGTCGTATGCGCAGAGTTGCTCCTTACTTTGCCCAATTGCGGGATCACTTTGTTGTTGAGATTGGACCTGGCACGAACCCTATAACTAACCATTTTCAATGCAAAGATTACATCTCTGCTGAAGCAAGCTATCCAGAGGATGGTCTTTCGGTTCTAAGAAAGATGAGTGACAAAAGCGCAATTGTTGTTTCATTTGGAGTTATTGACGATACTATTCTTCTTAGCGAGCGAAATGCGATTACAAGTCAGCTAACCCGGCGTTATATTGATGAGCTTGTGCGGGAAATACGGCGTGTTATGAACCCTTTTGCTATTATTTTTGGAGCTAACGCTCAGAAATATATGGGCGAGCCAGACTTGGATATAATAAGCCCTTCCTCCGGTGGCGTTTACCTTCAAAAATAATCTTTTTTTCACTCATACCTCAGTGCATACTTATTAGTATTCGTAGCTTTACGCTATTCGCATCTCAGCGCGTCCACCGGCTTTAGCTTTGCAGCCTGCATTGCCGGAACAAAGCCTGCAACAGTTCCTATTATGAAGCTGAAAAGCAGCGCAGCTATTACTACAACGTAGTCAACCCTTATGCTGAGCATTGGAAAGCCGAAAGACTTTGCAGCAAACCCGGCGCCAAGGGCAAGGGCAGTCCCGATTGCTATGCCGGCAGCGCCGGGAGTATCCGCCCGGTATCCGTGAACGAACGCTCCCAGCTTCTTGCGTTGAAGCTGGCTATTGAGCTTTTTTCTATTGCCAAAGAACGGAACGTATGTCTCATCGATGCTAATCCACCAAAGGTATCTGCCGAACTTTTTCAGGGTGAATTGAGCGATTTTCAGCACGCTTGCGTGAAAGCTCGCAAGCCATGTTCCTTCAAGGTTAAGTCTGTCACGCAAAGTCTGTGCTGAAGGGCTTTTTGCCCCTTCTTCAAAGCTTTCCAAGCTTCGGATGCAGTTGATAATCATCAGCATAATCTGCATCCACGTGTATTTTACGTTGTGGTAGCCTACCGAAAGGCTTTTCTTAAAGAACTCATTCCGCATTTTGTCGATATCCGGTTTCATGGTATCGACAGCGTAGGGGCCTAAAACCCCCACGTATTCTATTTACGGGCTCGTTTATATTACTTTTGCACTACTTCGGGGAAATCTGGGCGTGAGAAACCTTTATATACGTTTTACAAGCACTCGGATGGCGTGCTGGACTCGTAGCTCAGCTTGGACAGAGCGAAAGCCTTCTAAGCTTTAGGTCCAGGGTTCGAAACATTTCTTCACAGAAGAAATGAGCAAAGAAGGTGCTCAAGTGGGGCGTAAAGCCCCACGGACCTCGAATGTGAGGAGATGACGAAAGTCCCTGCGGGTCCGCTATGCTCGGATAGCCAAGCGGCTAATTATTGGTGTTTAACCATCAATAAGTCGATAGGCGATCGCCTGCAGAGCGATTATTCGGGGGTTCGAGTCCCCCTCCGAGCTTTTATTTCATCTTAGGCAGAATCTTGTAGGCAAACAGCGCAGCTACTGCCGCAACTATCAGGAAGACAAGGTAGTGCATCTGCCCAAATACGAGAAGGAGAAAGCTTGCCGCTAAAACAACTGCGTCAATCAATGCCAGCGTTTTCTTAAGGTTCATTTTTATTTGTTATGATACCCCCATCGCTTGCGGCGGTTGGGATTTTTATTTTTATGGACTCGGCGGGAATCGAACCCGCAGTCTCCACCTTGCGAAGGTGGCGTCATGCCGTTAGACCACGAGCCCTTCTCGGCAGAGTTACCTCTGGCTCGTTTATAAGTTTTTGCACTAATCAGCGCAG
>CAZBPE010000082.1:0-5551 GCA_964493685.1 uncultured Methanosarcinales archaeon | reverse complement strand
TTTTATATAGGAGGTCAGCAAAGAAAGGTCAAGCATAAAGAATTCTCATGGATGCGTTTCATATATGAAATATTGGTGCGGTTTGTGAGTAAAACGCAAAAGTCTATGCTACCAAAACTATTTATATTCGCGACGGTTCGCAAAGCGCATGGACAGAGAGAAGGTGCGGAAGGCTGCCAAGGCGCTGATGGACGAGTTTATGGCAGCTCTTGAAGGCGTGAAGGAAGAAGGCGGAAAGGTTGGCATTGAAAGGGAAGAATCTGTGAGGGAAGCAGGGAAATGCGAGTTCGCGGAAGGCTTTCCTGAAAGGATGCTGAAGAACGCGCCTGCAAGGAAGGACAACTACGTTGTTGCTGAGAAGAAAAAGTGGTAGGGATGATGCTTACCGTTATAAGCAGCAACCAGAGAAAGATAGGCGAGCTTCGGCTTCTTCTTGGAAATGAGTTTGAGGTTGAAGTGATGAAGTTCGAGTATCCTGAGCTGAAACTTGAGGACTCGTGCGAGATTTCAAAAGCCGCAGCAAAGATGCTTGCCGAGAGACTGAAGAGGACTGTGCTGGTTGAGGACTCGGGGTTTTTCATAGAAGCCCTGAAGGGATTTCCGGGAACAAGCACAAAATACATACACAACCTGATAGGAATTGAGGGATTTCTCAAACTGATGAAAGGCGTGAAGAACAGGAGATGTTTCTATAAGTCGGCGGTAGCTGTATGCAGCCCTGGCAAGCAGCCGATATGCTTTCTAGGAATTGAGGAAGGCAGGGTTGCGGAGAAAATACGGGGAACAAAAGGTTGGGGGCAGGATGCGATATTCATACCGGAAGGGAAAAAGAAGACTTATGGCGAGCTTGGATATCCTGACGGGTTTCACCCATTCAGAAGAAACGCTGTTGAGAAGCTAAAGAAGCATTTCCGCTAAGAATCAATTCTTACCACATCCTTGCAGTCGCTGACCTCTGTGTGAAACTCCAAGAATACAGTGTCCTCAAGCATCTCCATCCTGTGAAAGACTCTTGGCGAGATGCGAATTTCCGTATTAGGGCTGATTATGAAAGTGGATTCCTCATTCGTGTCAAGGTTTTTTGCGTAAAAGCTGATTCTGCCTGAAACAACAAACTGGATTTCAGGATTTCTTGTAGGGTCAGAGCCGGTATGGTAATGATTGCCTGCGATTGAGCTCTTTTTCCTTCGTATTATCATTATCTCTCCATAAGGGCCGCCTACATAGCCGAATGTGTCGCCGCGCTCGTCCTGATGGCGCGGATTGTGGTTTATCAGCTCGATGCCTTTCATAAGAAATGCCGTAATTAAGGGATTTTAAAAAATTTTGCACTGGACACTGGACATTTTCGGATAGGGTTTAAAAGGGAGTAAAAGAACTAAGACTATTGCGGCAGCTGGAAGACTGCAGCAGATTGCGGCAAGAAAAGATGGAAAATAGTGAAAGTATGAAGAAATTAGCTTTTAGAGGCTTGAAATGGCAAATCTCCACAGGAAATGGGGGGGTTATCCTAACAACGGCATATTCATTTAAAAACAGCAGTATTTATAAATAAAGCCCTGCAACCTTTTAAAAAGGGGTGGTTTCATGAAACAGGACATCCGAGTCGTTAACATCGTCGTTAGCACGTCGCTACAGCATGACATTCCGCTTGAGAAGATGGCTGCGACGCTTTCCAACACTGAATACAATCCGGAGCAGTTTCCTGGGCTTGTTATAAGAATAAAGGAGCCGAAGACGTCTGCGCTTATCTTCAGCAGCGGAAAGGTTGTGTGCACAGGCGCAAGGTCAATGGACAAGGTTAATGAGAGCATAAAGAAGATAATAAAGAGCCTTGAGAAAATCGGCATAAGAATCAAGATAAAGCCGGAAGTCAAGATACAGAATATAGTAGCTTCGGGCACTGTCGGAATGGATTTGAACCTGAACGTCCTCGCAATGAAGCTGCGCAACACAGAATACGAACCGGAGCAGTTCCCTGGGCTCGTTTACAAGCTCGTTGACAACGCAATAAAAGCGACATTTCTCCTGTTCAGCAACGGAAAGGTTGTGTGCACAGGGACAAAGAGCGAGAAGGAAGTGCACATCGCGCTTGCCAAGCTCATAGCAAACCTTAAGACTGTCAAGAAATAGGAGAGAAGCCGGAATTTTTCCATGCTGCATGACAGCACTGGCTAAAAGGGGGCATAATGGATGCGTCAGAGAGGGTAAAGAGGCTTGAGGAGTTCTTCGACCAGCCATACAAGCAGAACCTTCTCCAGTCAGTAGGAAAAGGAAACAAATTCGCAATAGTTGACTTCAAGGACCTTCTTGCGTTTGACCCTAAAATAGCCGAAGACCTTCTCGAAAACCCAGACGACGTAATCAAGGCAGCTGAAACCGCTGTCGAATCTATTGAGCTGCCGTCTGACATAAAGAACTTCAGGGTAAGGTTCAAGAACCTGCCTGAAACGCAAAAAGTGATGATAAACGAGATAAGAAGCTCCCACCTTGGCAAACTCCTGACAATATCAGGCATAGTAAGGCAGAAAACAGACGTAAGGCCGCAGGTTACCACATCAAGATTCGAATGCCCAAACTGCGGAAACGTGATATCTGTGCTGCAGATTGAAAGCTCATTCAGGGAGCCAGACAAATGCGGGTGCGGAAGAAAAGGAAAATTCAGGCTGATAAGCAAGGAACTCGTTGACGCACAGGGAATGGTTCTGGAGGAATCTCCCGACGAGCTTGCCGAAAAGGCTCCACATTTTTCTAAAGGAAGACCTTGTAAGCCCAATATCAGAAAAGAGGACTAATCCGGGAAGCAGGGTCGTTGTTGTAGGCGTCCTGAAAGAAACGCCGATATTCGTAAAAGGAACCAAATCAACAAAGTTCGAGCTGCTTCTTGAAGCGAACTACAGCGAAGCGGTAGCTGAAGACTTCTACCAGATAGAGATATCAAAAGAAGAGGAAAAAACAATACTGGAGCTGGCGCAAGACCCGAAAACATACGACAGGCTCGTGGCATCAATAGTCCCGTCAATACACGGCTATGAAAGAATAAAGGAAGCGCTGCTTCTCCAGATGCTCGGCGGAGTGCACAAGAAAAGAAGCGACGGGATGGAATCAAGGGGCGACTGCCACATTCTGCTGGTTGGCGACCCTGGAGCCGGAAAATCAGCAATACTCAAAAGAATAAGCTCAATAGCGCCAAAAGGAAGATACGTGGCTGGAAGAGGCACCTCAGGCGCAGGGCTTACCGCCGCAGTTGTAAAAGACGAGCTTCTCGGGGGATGGAGCCTTGAGGCAGGCGCCCTGGTTCTGAGCAACAACGGGCTAGTCGCAATAGACGAAATGGACAAGATGACTGAGGAGGACAGGGCTGCAATGCACGAAGCGCTGGAGCAGCAAACCATCAGCATAGCAAAAGCAAACATACAGGCAACACTCTCGTCGAGAACAACCGTCCTTGCAGCGGCAAACCCAAAGTTCGGAAGGTTTGACCCGCACGGAATAATAGCAGAACAGATAGACATGCCGCCAACATTAATAAACAGGTTTGACTTAATCTTCCCGATAAAGGACATGCCTGACGCGGCAGCTGACGAGAGGCTTGCGAAGCACATACTTGAACTGCACAGAAGCACAGAACTTTCTGAGCCGGAAATATCAACAAAGCTGCTCAAAAAATATATAGCATACGCAAGGCAGAAATGCCGCCCGCAGCTGACAGACTCAGCAATAAATGAGATAAAGGACTTCTATGTGCAGATGAGAAACAGGGAGACAACCGACGACAGGGCGGCAAGGGCAATACCAGTAAGCGCGCGGCAGCTTGAAGCGCTCGTCAGGCTGGCGGAAGCCAACGCAAAGGTCAGGCTTGCCGACAAGGTAACAAAAAAAGATGCGAGAAAGGCAATAGAGCTCCTGACATACTGCCTCCTGCAGGTCGGGCTTGACAGGGAAACAGGAAGAATAGACATAGACAGGATAGCCACCGGCATAGGCGCATCGCAGAGGGAGAGAATCTACATAATAAGGGAAATACTGGAAGAGCTGGAAGGGCAGATAGGAAAGACAATACCGCTCGAGGACATCCAAAAGATAGCGCTTGACAAGGGAATGAGCGCGTCAGAGGTAGAAGAGGTAATAGAAAAGCTAAAGCGCTCAGGAGACATCTTCGAGCCGAGATACGGATTTTTGTCGAGGGTGTGAGTAAGTATAACTATAGAAAAGAGGATTATGATATTTCCTACAATTAGACAAGTGAGGGAAAAGATGCGTTATTCTAGAAACGACGTATTCATAAGGCCAACTCCGTTCACAACAGCAGAATCTTTGAAAATTAACGATGTTTTAAAAAATAAAAAATCTATGCTTCAGCCAGATAGCGAAGCGGCTTTTCAGAGATTTCTTTACCAAATAGATTCCGTATTTGGTGAATTTATCACCAAGGTTAAAGATAAGATAATTTTGCGAGGGAAATTGGAATATAAAGGCCTTACTAGGGACCCGGAAACCGGAGAAAATCAACTTGTTTTTACTATTTCAGACCCGAAATCGTTGTATCGTCATTTTAATACTGAACCGATTTTCATAAGAACCTCTCAGAAAAGAGATTCGGTAAGCGGGATTTATGCAGAAGTTGAATTTGAGAAAAACGACAAACAACCTTTTTTTGTAGACGCCAACAATATAAAACCGATAGAGTTTGAGCCCAAGGTTCCGCTATTATTTTTGGATTATGAAAAATTCACGGATTCTTTTAGATTTGATTATGGTTTTTATTTAAGTGATATAGCCCGGGGGTCGAAACGTGGTTTTGAACTGAGTAGGGTTGATCTACTTTTGTTAAATAAAATCGCTGGAGAAAACTTCCATAATGAAGTGAAAGGTGGTGTTAATTTTAATATTATTAAAACAACACGGGATCAAGGAACGTATGAATTGGAAGTTTTGGATAATTTTTTAGATGCCATCACATTTAATCAAAATAGTGGAAGTGTATTTAACAAAAACCTAATCCACGCAGGGGTGTTAAGCGACTTTAAGACTATATTAAATAAGAGTAATAGGGAGTTGCTAACATCAACATTCAAGAATTATTATGGTTGCAACATAGGATTTAGTTTAGGCAGGACATTAGCTAAAGAAGATAACTTCATCGATAAACTTTCAGATACGTGTGTTGATTATATTAATCCTATTGATAGTGTTATAATGAAATCGAAATCCTCTGTAGAAAAAATGCTTAGGACCAACAGAGAAAATGTTTTTAGTTCTCGTGCTTTATTTTTGGAAACGCAATTACTCCCAATTAAAGCGAAAGTTTACGATATAAAAGATGTAAAACCTAGCGTCTTAAGAATGGCGACAATGCTTAAAAAATTCGAAGAGTGTATTGATAATTTAGGGAATGATGAGATCTTATCAAAAGTTAATCTAAATGAAACTTCTGTTGATCACTCGAATCAATTTTTAAAAGACAACAGAAAAGACGTTAACGATTTCATAAAAGATTTGTAACGGGTGCCAAAAGTGCAAACGCTCCTTTTCCGTAATAGTTTAGTAT
>CAZBPE010000081.1:0-5570 GCA_964493685.1 uncultured Methanosarcinales archaeon | reverse complement strand
TCCGAATATAGTAACTGACACTTTGTATAAATATTTAGGTCAGTTACTATAGAATATATGCCAAAAAATATAAACAGATTCTGTTTCTCGCAGATTAATGGCTGACTTAGGTCTTGAAGACGCTTTGGTTCGCATTAAGACGACTATTTTAGAGAATCCTACTTCTGAACTGGCAAGGAAGAATGTTGAAGATGAGCTGCAGGGCGTTCTTAAAAAGACAGCAGCGAGCCTCCAGAGTTATTCGATGAAAGATTTCCTGAAGCTAATGGAATTCAGCATATTGTCGGTAAGCTATGCCAGAAAGGGACTTGATGATATTCCGCTTCTCTTGATGCTGGCAGGAGTAGTTCCTTCAAAGCTGGGCGTTGAAATTTTGTGTCCTGTTGAAGAGGAAGATGAAGGGAAAAAAGATGGCAAGCGCAGATTTTGGTATTACAGCGATGTTATTTCTGATCTTCCGATAGTTTCGGTAATGCATGGAAGCCAATCAGCTTATCAGTTGCTAAAACAGTTTGGCAATTATGCGATGTTTCTATCAGGAATAATGCCAGATGTGTTAATGAGAACACGGGATAAAGGAGGCGTTGACATACCTTACTATGAACGGTTTGGTTCTTCAGCTTTTAAATCAACGGCAAAAAATCCTCTTTTCAAAGGCACTCACGTTTCTGAAACGCTTGATGAAATTGCATTAAATTTTAAATTATACCGAATGCTGCTTAATGAAGCCGCTGCCATTGTTGGAACCCAAGCAAAAAAAACGCTCACCGACAACATGCTTGAGGAATACGGGAGAGTTATTGTCACGGGTTACACTCCACGTAAAGGGTGGCTGGAGAGGAGGGAAAAAAGGATGCGCATTGCAGGGCTTCTTGGCAACGATAATCCAACTGGGCCTTCTCAAAAGTAAATAACAAAAACAAGAACTTTTTTAAACCGCTTGTTTTTTCTTTCGCTTATGGCAGACGTGATTAAGGAAGGCGACTTTGTTGAGCTTGAATACACAGGCAGGATTGTTGATGACAACATCGTCTTTGACACCACTCTTGAGGCTGACGCAAAGAAGAGCGGCCTCTACGATGCCAAGGCAAAGTATGAGCCGGTGAGCATATGCATCGGCAAGAGGCACGTCATTGAAGGGCTGGATAAGGGGCTTATTGGAAAGGAAATCGGGAAAGAATACTTATTCAAAGTCAAGCCTGAGGAGGCTTTCGGGCAGAAAAACCCGAAGATGATTCAGCTCATTGCAACGAACAAGTTCAGGGAGCAGGGAATAACCCCCCTGCCGGGCCTTCAGGTTAACATGGACGGCGTTCTCGGCACGGTAAGGGCTGTCAGCGGCGGAAGGACTATTGTTGACTTCAATCATCCTCTTTCAGGCAAGGAGCTTGAATACAGGGCAACTGCAAAGCGGTTTATTTCTGATGTTGAAGGGAAGGTTGACGCTGCGCTTAAGCTTCTCGGCGTGAAAATGGATAAGGCAATCGCGGGGGAAGCCCTCACGCTAAAATCAGAGAAGGAAGTGCCGAAGAAAGTTCAGGACGACATAACGAAGGCAATAACCGGGCTGGTTCAGGAGATAAAGTCTGTTTCTTTCGGGATGGTGACGAAAAGACCGGAAGAAAAAGGGCGGGCTGACAACAAAATATAAATAGTAGTGCAGCTAAAGAATTCTTAACTTTTCAGGGGTTCAAGGGTTTATTTTTATGGGAAGCGTTATACTTACTTCAGGCGGGGAAGTTAAATCTCAGGCCAGGAGCAACATTATTGATGCCGAGCTTGAGCAGATGCTCTCAAAGCAGATGGCTTCGATAAAGGTTATCGGGGCAGGCGGAGCCGGCAACAACACAGTCAACAGGATATCTGAAGTTGGCGTAATCGGCTCTGAAATAATTGCAGTCAATACTGATGCGCAGGACCTTCTTTACACCACTGCTGACAAGAAGATTCTTCTCGGAAGGGAGCTCACTCACGGGCTAGGCGCAGGCTCTGACCCGAAGGTTGGCGAGGAGGCTGCGCGCGAGTCTGAGCATGACATCAAGGAAGCCATTGCCGGCGCTGACATGGTTTTCATAACCTGCGGGCTTGGAGGCGGCACAGGAACCGGCTCTGCGCCCATAATTGCTGACATTGCAAAGAAGCTTGGAGCGCTAACTGTAGGCGTCGTTACAATGCCTTTCACAATGGAAGGCAACAGGCGCTACGAGAACGCCCTGATGGGGCTTGAAAGGCTTGAGAACGTTGTAGACACCCTGATAGTAATTCCCAATGACAAACTCCTTGAGCTTGCGCCTGACTTGCCGCTGATGACGGCATTCAAGGTTGCTGATGAAATTCTTACAAATGCTGTAAAGGGCATAGCCGAGCTTGTAACAAAGGCAGGGCTTATCAATCTGGATTTTGCAGACATAAAGGCGGTCATGAGCGGAGGAGGCGTTGCCCTGATAGGCGTTGGCGAGTCTGACTCTGAGAACAGGGCTGTCGAGGCTGTTGAGAAGGCAATAAACAACCCGCTTCTTGACGTTGACGTTTCAGGCGCAAATGGGGCGCTCATTAACGTTTCAGGAGGCCCTGACATGACGCTTGAGGAAGCGAGGAAGGTTGTTGAGACCGTCAGCCAGAAGCTTGACGAGAACGCAAAAGTCATATGGGGAGCGCAGATTTACGAGGACCTGCCGAAGATAATAAGGACAATGCTCATAATAACAGGCGTCCGCTCAGAGCAGATTTTCGGGAAGGCAAGGATGCACGCGACAGAGAGAAAGCGCGAGATAGAGTCAGAGCTGGGAATAGAGTTTGTTGACTGAATTCTGTTTGGAGTAAAGTATTTATACAATATCGTACCCCTTTTCTGAAGGGGTTTGGCAAAATGATTGACTCATCACTGCAAACGAATCCGCTTTTTAATTTAAATAGTATCGCCGCTCTGTTAACTGCTGAAGAGGTTGGCAGGTTAAGTGATGTTGAAAAAAGCCTTGCTCAGTTGGTAGCTAAAGGCGTGGACGATTACACTTTCGTCATAACGCCACATAAAGCCGCGCTGCCGGAGTCTACCAGCTACCTTGAAAAGATTTTAGCGAATATTTGGATTGCTAAGCCAAATAAGTTGCCAGACGAGTCGGCTGTCGATTATTTCACGTCTGTATTCGGGGCTCGGGACTCTAAATACATTCGCGATTATGGCAGCGTTTATGCAGGCGAAAACCGCCTGGTTGTTGATTTAGTCCGCCTTTGCCCTAATTTTGATGCCGAACGCATAAAGGATGGCGTTTCCGTGCAGACAAGGATTCTGTTCCAGAACAGGTATCCCGCGCTGGTTGACCTTCCGAAAATAGAAAGGGACGTTGAGGTCAGAAGCAACCTTGTCAGGCTATGCTATTCTGGCTTTTCAAATACAAAGAATTTTGAGGGGCTTAAAACCATTGAGCCGCCTTTTGAGCTGAGATTCGAGGGATTCCTGCAGAAATAGCAAGCTTTAAAAACGCCCCGTTGTTCCGCATCTCAGAATGCAGTTTTCACAGCTAACTCTAAGGCTGAAAACCTTCCTGCTTGAGAGCAGAAGGGTTCTTGCAGTCACGAGGAAGCCAAGCAGGCTGGAGTTTGTCACCATAGTAAAGGTGACTGGCGCTGGAATTGCGATAATAGGGCTTATTGGGTTTTTGCTGCAGCTGGCGAAAAACCTCGCATCACTAAAGGGTTGAAGATGGAACAGGCAACTAACGAGCCAAGCATATTTGCGGTAAGGACAACCGCGAACAGGGAAGAGCAGGTTATGGACTTCATAGCTTCCAATGCCAAAAAAAAGAAGCTGGAAGTCTACTCAATCATGCATCCGCATGGTATGAGGGGCTACATTTTCATGGAAGCAAAGTCAAGGCTTGACGCCGAGCAGGCTGCCTTCAAGGTGCCCTACGCAAGAGGCGTTCTTCCAAATCTCATCAAGTACGAGGAGATTGAGCACATACTTGAGCCGACAAAGAAGGTTGAGCTGAACATACAGAAGAATGACATTGTTGAGATAATAGCAGGCCCGTTCAAGCGGGAGCAGGCTAAGATAAGCAGGATGGACAGGACGAAGGAAGAGGTTGTTGTCGAGCTGCTCGAGGCAGCAGTGCCAATACCGATAACGCTTAAGATGGACGCTGTTAAGGTTATAAGAAGGGCAGGGGAAGAGAGCAAGCCGGATACTGAGCTGTAAAAATGACCATTCAAACCGTTGAGGCGCTTGTACCGGGCGGCAAGGCTACAGCAGCCCCGCCTTTGGGTCCGCAGCTTGGTCCCTTGGGGATAAACATAGGGCAGGTAATAGCGGACATAAACAAGAAGACCGCTGTTTTCAACGGAATGCAGGTTCCCGTAAAGATAAAGGTTGACACCGGCACGAAGAAGCACGAAATTGAGGTTGGAACTCCGCCGTCAAGCGCGCTTGTTCTTAAGGAAGCGGGCATAGAAAAAGGCTCCGGAAATCCGCTGCAGGACAAGGTTGCAGACTTCAGGATAGAGCAGATAATCAAGATTGCGAAAATGAAGGAAGACGCCCTTATGGGAAAATCAATGAAAGAGAGGGTTAAGGAAATTATAGGAACGTGCAACTCGATGGGAATACTCGTCGAGGGAAAGCAGGCTTCTGCCGCAATAAAGGAGATAAATGGCGGCGCTTTCGCAAAGGAGATAGCCGAGGAGAAGACAGAGCTTTCTGCAGAGGAGCTGAAAGAGCTTGAAGCGGAGAGGAAGAAGCTCGCCGAGGAAATGGAGAAGAGGAAGGCTGAATTCATGGCGACGGCAAAGACGATAATTGACTCGATGGCAGGAAAGGCCCGCGGCGAGATAAAGGCAAAGCTGGTAGAGGCAGGAATCCCGACGCTTCTTATCAACGAGCTGCTGCCGGTAACTGGAGCAGCTGGAGCAGCAGCGCCGGGAGCAGAAGGGGCAGCGGCTTCCAAGACAGAAGAAAAGAAGCCTGCAGAAGCTCAGCCAAAGGAATAGAAAAACTGGTTTTATTTTTTATTTCTCGCTTTTTCTCAGTTTCGCAAGCTTAGTCACGTATCCAGCCACTATGTTCTCAAGCTTGTGGGACTTTATGTCAAGAAAAGTTCTGATAGACAGCTTGTTCTTTGCGAAATCATCGCCGAAAGAATCGGCATGCAGCTCCATCATCTTCTGAGTGACTCGCTTTATCACTTTTGTTTTTATGCGTCCCATAAACAAATGCTCACAGCGCCGGCTTTAAAAAGTTTACTGCCAAGCATATTTTCGCCTTGCAAAAACTTTATATAAGCAGTCGAGTAGTCACTGATTTGATGAAAAACCCGCTGTTCTTGCCGGTAGAAAAGAGGGAACCGGTAGAAGATTATGACGACGAGTTCTTGGAAAGCTATGAGGACGAGTTTTACGAAATGCTGTCAACAGAAGGAAAAGGCAAGCCCTCAATAAAGAAACTCCACCTGTATATCGCAAGCTAAATCCGATTATAGCAACGGAGCTTAATAATCGGATAGCGAACTGCGCTGATTAGTCAAAAACTTATAAACGAGCCAGAGGTAACTCTGCCGAGAAGGGCTCGTGGTCTA
>CAZBPE010000080.1:2255-5724 GCA_964493685.1 uncultured Methanosarcinales archaeon | reverse complement strand
CTTGCTTATTTTCCTGAAAAGCTCTTTGTTTGGCGCTGACAGGGAGACGTAAAGCTGGGTTGGCAGCGTTATTTTTGAAATGGCTTCAGGAAGCATTCCGTTTGTTACAAGGAAAGTGGTGTAGCCTCTTTTGTGCAGCTCTTTGATGAATTCGCCAAGTTTCGGATAGGATGTGCTTTCGCCGTTGAGCGAGATTGCCACGTGCATTGGTTTCTCGCTTTCCCTCCAGTTCTTGACGTTAAGCGTGGGGTGGCTTCCGAAGCCGGCAAGAAGCTGCCTCTGCGCCTTCACTATATTGTCTGCAAGCTCAACAGGGTTGTCAACCTTTCCGAAAGGCGAGTTGTTCCTCTTGCGCCAGCAGAACACGCAGTCAAGGTTGCAGAAATTTACTGCGGTTGACATCTGGATGCACCTGTGTGATTGTATGCCGTAGAATTTCTGCTTGTAGCAGACTCCCTTTCCTGCTATGCTCTTTGCAGTATACAGGCAAGTCTTGCAGGCAGAGTGCTCCCCAACAAAGTTGTAGCCCTGCTTCTCAAGGAGCTTTTTGTATGCGGCGTCCACAAGCAAGATGAATTGATTGTATGTTTAAATCTTTTTTGAAATGAAAAAGTTTATTTAGCTCTTCAATGTTTGTTGACAAAATGACACGTATGTTTGTTGCGAGTAGTAAGAGAAACCAGTATGATTAATTTCTGCACAAGATTCAGCAGCCAAAAATGAGGGAGTTGTGGGACGATAAAGAGGATGAAGAGTGGGAAAATGCTTAAAGTTCTCTTTGCCATTCCTTCTGAGAAAAAAAAGCTGCTTGCTTCCGAAATTGCCAAAAGACTGCAGGCGTAGCGCAAAATAATGGAAGACATAAGTAAGGCATGTGGAATGTTATGTCTTCCAAACTTTAGTTGAGGAAAGTGGATATGCGAAACAATTGTCCTCAACTAAAAAAAAGAAAAGTATTTATACTACCATCTTCATAAAAGAAAATCCATTGCTGAAAAAGGGGTTCTGATTGAGAGTTAACAAGTCATCGTTAATTGCTATATTTCTTCTACTCGTTTCTGTCTCCTCAGTTTCTGCCATTTATTCGCACGTCCAATCAGGCACTGCCATGATTCTTGGCGGGCAGTATTTTAACTTCTCGTCGGGGCAGAATGGAACTTCCGGCGACGTCAGATGGGTTAACGTGTCTGGCGTCAATGTTGTAATGGGAGGAGGAATGTCGATGGCGACTACGTCCAAAGGCTACTTCAACACCAGCCCTGCCTACATTGAGGGAATGGGCCCGAACATGGACATCAACAAGACATATAAGGTTCCTTTAAGCACGGACCCTAATCCTTGGGGAGGCTCGTATTACACGGCCTTTAATTTTCCGCTGTTTCAGCTTAGCGATGGCGTTGCCGTGAAGGCGAACAACAACACATACGCCGTGTTTTCTGTTACAAGCATAAACCTTTCAGGCGGCGTTGCTGTGAGCATAAACATCAGCTACCGCTACAATCCTAACGGCTCCAGCATTTTTGCTGACAAGCCAACAAGCGGCTGTGCGCAGCATAATACGGAAAGTGCCTGCTACGAGTCCGCAAAGACCGGCGCTTCGTGCTACTGGGATAACTGGATGGGCTTGTGCAACGAGGCGGGCGGCTCAAGCGGCGGAGGCGGAAGTGATGGAGGAAGCGGAGGTGGAGGGGGAGGCGGCTCCGGCGGGAATTTTGTTGACTGCATAAAGTTTGACAACAACGCTGCTGCATGCCTCAACATAACGGTTTGCCTGTACAATCCTGCCCAGGGTTGGTGCGACCCAACGTCGAATTTCAACTATCAGGTAGGGTTGAACTGCAGCACGTTCACAAGCTCTGCTTTGTGCAATAACCAGCCTCACACTTCTCCATTATGCACATGGAATGGGAGCATTGCATCGCCATTGAACAGCGACAGGTGCCTTGAGAACAATACTAAAACCAATTCCAATCTGCCAACGCCGCCTTATTCAACCTGTGACTCTGCCCCGTCGCTGCTTACCTGCACCAATCTGACTAACTTGTCGTATATGCCCTGCGAGTGGGAGGCGGGGAAGAGCAAGTGCAAGATGAACTTTGACGGCATATTTGGAGGGGGAGGAGGCGCTTTCGGCGACATATTTGAGGTTACGACAAAATCTTCATGCGAGGCAATGGGAGGCACTTGGAAGACAGACACTTACTCGTTCACGAACTCTTATGGCCAGACGCAAACATCAACGGAAAGCTGGTGCGAGATGTCTTTTGGCGACTACAGCAAGGAAAACTGCGCTGACTCGTGCTGGGCGTGTGAACAGCAGGACAATGGCTCAGCTTGGCCTACTGTGGATGCTGCAAAGGCTGCCTGCATCAATTCTTCTGTCGGCTACTGCGAGTTTTACCAGGACAGCAACGCGCTTAATGGAAAGGGCTGGTGCGAGGCTTCCTCCAAGGTTTCATTCGGGTATGTGGACTGCTCAACAATCTGCAGCGGCTGCTTCACAAATTCCAGTTGCGCTAAAAGCTCAGCCACCTGTGCGTGGAGTGCAGACCCGTTCAGCTTTGACCTTGACGGCAACGGCTCTTTTGACAACGCCACTGATGGCTTTTGCGACCCGCAAGGGGTTGCAGCCTGGAAGAACTGCGACAAGAACTGCTTTGCCTGCAACACCCAGACATCATGCGATGCAAGCGCAGCAAACCACTCGGTTGGCGGCTGCACGTGGAACTCCCAGCAGTATTACTGCAAAAACACAACAGCTCCTGGTCAAACTCTTGAGATTTGCTTCATCCCTGGCGATGAAAACGGAAACGGATTGTATGACTGCGCTGACCCTGCCTGCGGGAATGAGCCTGCCTGCGGCGCCGGATTTGGGAGCGGAGGCGGCTTGGGCGCTGGCATGGGCAGCATTGACTCGCAGATTTGCATTCAACATGACAACAACCAGGCAAATTGCCTGAGCCAAAATGGGCCTGCAGGAACTCCTCTTGCTGCTCAAAGCGTCTGTTACTATCACCCTGCTCCCGGCCAGGATGCCCTGTTCCCTGTCGTTGGCTGGTGCGACCCGATATTCGAGAAGGAGTCGGCTGGCGGAATGAAAATGGACCAGCCTCCCGTAATTCTTGGAACAGATTCTCCTGCTGACGTAAGCTATCCGTGGCTGGACATCATCGGCTTTGGAATACACGACTCGCCGCAGACGATTGACATTGGAATCGCTACTGCTAACATGACAAACAACACCGCCTGCTACAAGTCGTTCAACAGCCAGCCGGGAAGGATGAATGCGACAGGCAAGTATTTCAGGTACATTGATGTTGACGGCAATACGACAAACAGCTGCAAGGCTGACAATGACGTCTCAATAACCGGTTTTGAATACAAGTTCATCCATCAGTATTCAAACGGCAGCTCCACTTATGCCGATAGCAATTACAGTTCAAAATATGACAGCACGCTTGCCTTCAAG
>CAZBPE010000080.1:0-2245 GCA_964493685.1 uncultured Methanosarcinales archaeon | reverse complement strand
TGGGTGCCTTTCTCTGCGCAGCTTACGTTTATGCAGGATGGCTGCAATTTCGGCGCTGGCGGCGGAGGGCCAGGAGGGCCTGGTGGCGGCGGAGATTCAATGGGCGGCGTTGACATATTGCTAATCAAAAAGGCGGATATCGGCAGTCCGAAGGTGCCTATGAGGATTTACGTTGCTACGCACAACGGAACAAACGCCAGCGTTGATAGCGCAGGCCCGTCTTATTACACTCCGGGAAGCATTGACGCAAAGTTTGAGGACTGTTCTGCTACAGGGCAGGATTTTGATGGCGACGGGCTTGATGCGCAGAAGGACCCGGACTGCCAGAAGTTCATAAAGCTTGGCTACATTCCCTTTGAGGGCGGCCCGCAGTGCAAGGACGGCAAGGACAATGACGGGAACGGATTGACTGACTGCTCTGATTACAGCTGCAAGTACGACCCGTATTCAGGCTGCGGATTTGCTTTGGCTTGCGACCCGACTGACAAGTCAGCCCCGCAGATAAAGTGGCAGTCAGTTGACAACCTTCTCGACTCTGCCCATGTTTCATTTGACTCCAATGAGCCAGCAAACGGAACGCTCACGTTCTATTACAATGACAGCAAGTGCTCAACAATTAATGCGACAATAAAGGATGCAGGGCTGCTGGACGGCTTTACAGACAACGACTTCAAGCAGTGGCACGACGCGGATATCGGGCAGAATACCATAGGATATGCCCTGACGTCAAACAGGACTTATTACTATAAGTTCAAGATGAGCGACCTCTGCGGCAACGCGATTGTAAGCAACTGCAACAACTTCACGACTTCAACAAGCGACAAGACGTTCATCTTCAAGCCTACGCTGGATGGCAACATAACAATGAGCATTCCAAACCTCAGCATAACAAACAATACGTTCGCTTACGGAAAGAAGCTGAACCAATCGCAAACCAAGAATCTGGAAATAACCATTAACGATACGGCAAATAACTATGGCATTACATTCCTTAACTGCAGCATAACGAAAGCGTTTGACGTTAATCTTTCGGGCGCTCTTGTTTACAATAGCACAACCAAGGCAGCTGGCATGAACACAGACAAGTGGAGTTCAGTATCGCAGGAGCTTGGCTGCAAGACAATCAAGGTAAAGCTTCCTGCAACCGGCAATGAGCTGTGGCACTGCGATGACAATAACCAAAGCAACTGCTATCAGGTTGACAACAGCTCGCAAACAGCTGAGGATGCGGTAACCTGCACCTACAGCGCAGCCAGCACCGAATGCAAGATAGCAGTTTCGCAGGGGCTCGGCTTCTCTGTTTACCAGTCGAGGGCAACGGCAACAAGCTCCAGCAGCAGCTCCTCAAGCAGCAGCGGAGGAGGCGGGAGCAGCAGTAGCGGAGGCGGAGGAGGAGTTGCGGTTGCAGGCAATTTCGAGGCAAAAGCGACACGGGCCTGGGATTTAATCGCAGTTGATGACTTGAAGGTTTTTGCAGTAAAGAATGAGAAGATAAGCGTAAGCGCGTTAAGCTTCTCAGTTTCAAAAGAAGCCGCGAATGCTGAGATTGAGGTTGGCTTGCTCAAGAAGCTTCCGTCAACTGTCAAAGAGGGAGGCCTTACAGTTTATCAGAACCTGCAGGTTACCCACAAGGGCGTTGAAAATGCGGACGTAAACTCTGCAACCATTGAATTTTCAGTCGCGCTTGACTGGCTTGCAAACAAAAGCATTGCGGCGAATGACATAGCGCTTTACAGGTACGATGAATCAAAAGAAATCTGGAACGGGCTTTCAACAAAGCTTCTGAGCGCTGACGCTGGAAAGGCTTATTATTCAGCTTCATCGCCTGGCCTGAGCTACTTCGCTGTTGCAGCAAAGGAGAAGATTGCCGCGCCGGTAAAGGAAGAAGCCCCTGCAGAAGTTAAGGAAGCAGCAGCTCCTGAGCAGCCAGCACAGGCTGAGAAAGCTGCGGCGCCTCCTGCCCCTGAGAAGAAGAGCCTGCCTTCGTGGTGGATTTACGTTGCACTCACGGCTGTTGTTATCATAGCAGCTATAATAATTGAAAAGAAGAAACTTTCCAAGAAGAAGTAATTCTGCAGAAAAGCTTTTTATATTGTGTGAAATGCTTCCTTTTTATGGAAGCTGTTGCGATGATACGGAAGACGGAATCATCTCCCGGATTTGCCGAGTGGAAGAAGGCTAATCCTGACGCTTGCCTTACGAGCGCTTTCTCAATGTTTTCAGATGAAGATGAAAGGGATTGGCT
>CAZBPE010000079.1:0-5762 GCA_964493685.1 uncultured Methanosarcinales archaeon | reverse complement strand
ATGAATGAGCGCTTTCTTTTGCTTCTTCTGTCTGTCTCGTAGTCGTAGACGTCGTTGATTCCGAACACCATGAGCGAAAGGAGGATGATAATCTGGATGTTAAGCAGAGGCTTGACTGTAAAGCTAGCTCCTGAAACGTAGAATCCAGTAAGAAAAAGCAGCGTTCCTACAATCCAGCTTGCGGGGCGGCTTGTTTTTACGAGAAGAATTAAATCGTTCATGAACAGAAACTGCTTTGCTGTTAATATATTAAGTTTTTTAAAGCAGCAACAACACACCCCTAATTTGTTACTACTGTTAAGAACTAAAAAAGAAACATTTATAAAGGCTGACCCGTTCACTCCTGCTATGAATATTGAAGAAATTACACTATCGGAAGCTGGCAGACTAATCCTTAAGAGAAACGGAAGGGTAGTTGAAGCGACGGCTGTTGGTGTGCCTTTAATTGTCAACATGATTACCAAAATAAGAGGCGATCAGCACATAATTGACGATTATTCATTAGAGATGAAAGCACGCCTTGCTTCAAAAATAAGCGGAAAGTTGGATACGGCGAATGCATTTATGGTTGGTGAGTATGAAGCAGTAACTAAAGGGGGGCTTCATCCTGTAGCGCTTCAATTTTACATTATTGAAAAGGTATTAGAAGAAAAAGAAAACCAGAACGCAATTGTAAAACGAATAGCTTATCAGACTACCTAAAGCCAAGGTACGACTGGTAATTCTTCGCGATAAAATTATACAAGAACTATTTTCCTTTCATTTCTGAATAGCCGCACTTGCCGCAGCTTGCCCTGCTCTTATGGGCTGCCATGAAAGTTCCGGGCCCGCATTTTGGGCAGTTCGCATTTTTCCTTGAAAGCCTGTCTTCTGCATCATACAGCTTCCAGACGTGGTTTGGCTTCTTTGGCTTTTTTGGCTTCTTTGCCATTACTTTTTAGCACCCTTTTCTTCCGCAGGCTTCTTGGCTTCCTTGAGCTTTGCCTTTTCCTCTTTTGAGAGGTGCCTGTTCTTTACGGGTTTTGACTCGTATTTCGCGGCGTCTTCCTTGGTTCTGTAAATGTGAGCGGTCACTCCCGCGGATTTTTCGCCGAAGCTGGTTTTGATGCAGGTTACCATTATGAGGGATTCGTCTGCCTTGATGGCTTCTGAAAGCTTTTTCCTGACTTCAAGCCTGCTTGGCGTTACAGCTTCAAAGCTGATTGTGCCGAGAAGCTCTGTCCTTGACAGCAATGGTTGCTCTGTTTTTTGCGATATTTTTATCTCCAAGAAGCTCACCTTGTTTTTATTGCGTATTCTGCCGCGGCATTCACTGAAAGCCTTTTTGCTATTGCCGAATTTGAAGGGTCAAGCAGGATTATCCTGCCGTTCCAGCTGTTTGCAAAGTCCGTGTTCTTGCAGACCGGGCACATTCCGCCGTCAGTAAGCGCCCTGCACTGCTTGCATGCTTTTTTCATTTTGAATCTCGTCTCTTGGATTTTTCCTTTTTCTTTTCCGCAGCGGCCTTTGCGGGCTTTTCAGCGCTTTCCTGGCTTTCCTTTGCGCCCTTCTTGGCGTCTTCCTCAAGCCACTCAAGCTTTCCAAGCCCCGGCTGCCTCATTGTCAGCCCGAGTTTTGGGTTTGCGATGTCCTTGTAGCTTATCGCTATTATCCTTGCCCTGCACAGGTCTCCTACCTTCAGGGCGCGCCCGGAGTCCTTTCCAATAAGAACCTTGTCCTTGCCAAAGCTGACAAAATCATCCATGGTTTGAGAGACGTGTATCATTCCGTCAATTGCGCCGAGGTTGATGAATGCGCCGAAATCTGCGATGTCTCTCACCTTTCCGAGAATGACTTCCTGAAGCTCCGGCTTTAAGGCAAGCAATTCGAAATTGCACTTGTAGAATGCTGCGCCGTCCCCTGGAATCAGCACGCCTTCCTGCACGTCAACAAGCTTTGAAACGCTTATTACGACGCCCAAATCCTTTGAGAGGTAGCCTTCAAACTGCTTTTCAAGCATCTGGATTATTGCATCCTCCCTCGGAAGCTTGAACATTGCAGGAGGAACTCTTACGTGGTCTTCTACCTGAACGCGGTAAAACATTTTGTTAGCCTCAAAAAAACTTGAGATACTGCTTTTGCCTCAAAATGATAAGGCTTACAGCCTTTTCGCGCAGCCTACGTTTAAGCTCCTTGTCCTGGGTGGCTACGCAGCTGTTTTTGTCAGCAATAGCGAGTATGGCTTCATCAGCCCTTTTATATAGTTTTCTATTCTTCAGGATTTTTACCTTGAACGCCTTCAGCAGCTTCAGCGCCAGCTTTGCCGCTTTCCTGCCCTTTCCGCTGCTCCCTTTGCCGCAGGCAATGCCCTCAAGCTCAGCAACAGTCTCAGGCACGACAGCAAGCTCGTAGCTGAAGTCGCAGATGCGCCTTATCTCTGAGAAGATGTCAACTTTGAACTGGGCGGGAATAAGCAGGAAGTTTGTGTCCAGCATGATTTTCCTCTTCATGCGATAAAGGCGCCAGCGGCTGTTTAAATATATTTGCTGCAAGGCATATGCGCAAACAATTTAAACACGTTCCTGACTCCGAAAGAATCCATGGATACTGAAAGGCTTAAGGCTCTTGAACAGGTTGTTAAGAACAGCGAGCCTCTCCGTTTGAGGTATTTTGAGCCGCGCCCTGCTGTGATGAACGCAGGCTACATAAGAGAGCAAACCGTTGAGCCGCTTGACTGCAAAGTTATCGGAAATTGCGTTTACACGGTAAGCATTAAGCGTGACTGGGCTTGGGGAACGCTTGTTGTTTCGCTGATTGAAAATGCGATAATCAGCGGAATCGCCAAGAGAGTGTCTGTTTGTTTCCCGTTTAGAAGATGGGACTCTGCCTTGGTTTGCGAAACCGCAGGCATGCTTGCTGAAGCTTACACTAAAAGCAATTACACACATTACGATTCAATTCCAGAAAAAATTCTGAAGCAGCTCATAGCCGGCCGCATACTTTATTATAAGAGCGGCGGTTCTGCGCAGAATGAAAGGAATTAGGCCTCTACGAACTGCTGGAGCGTCCTGTCCTTTATCTCTGATTTTACCGCCTGCTTGATTCCCTTCTGCTTCAATAGAGTGTTCAGGAATTTTGTAGCGGTTCTTTTCGTCAGTATTTTGTCAAGAGCGGCAGCGAGGCTTTCGGGGTTTTTCAGCGTTGAATTGTTCATAAGCTCTATCAGCAGCGTCTCGTTGCTTTTCTTGCTGAATATCTTCTTGGCGACGCCCTGCTCGAACAGGTCGCGGATGAACTGCTCCCTTGAAGCGTGTGTAAGCGCCTTGAAGTCGTTCTCCTTTCCCATCAGCTTTGCCGCGTAGGAGGGGTTTGAAAGAAGCACGAACTTTACCAGCTGCAGCGTTCTGGTGACGCTGTTGGTGTAGTATTGCCTGTCAATCTCGTTGACGAATTCAAAAAGGACCTTGTCAAAGCCTATAACGTTGATGCCTTCAAGCTTTAGGCCGGGCACGTTGGTTACGAGGAATTTCTCATATTCCCTTTCAGAGCCGGTATGCTCCCTGATGGTCTTCCTTATCGTTTTTGCGACGCTGCTGCTTTCAAACTTCTTCAGAAGCTCTGCTTCCTTGGCTGTAAGCGAGTCTGAAACATAGCACGCAACCTCGAAGTGGGCAATCTTTGGAGGGGAGTCCTGCTTTATCGCAAGCAAATCTATTACGCGGTTGCCTGCATTGATGTCTTTAATGGTGAAGAAACCTTTCCTGTTAAGCCAAAGCTCCACAATCTCCTTCTCAGGACCCATTCATCTCCCTCGTGAACAGGGGTGCAAGCTTTATTTATAATAGTTGTTGTAAGGCTGTGTGCGTTGTAGGCTGTTTTGCTTATTCTCGTCTTTTTGCGTATGATGAACTGGTTTATAAATAGATTTATATATGCGAAAAGCGAAAGTTTGCACAGGACGTTTGAAAATTTTACGGATTGTCGTCGTCATTTTTAACAAAAACATCGTCCACTGGACACTGGACATGCTCGGCTAAACTATTTAAGTAAAGAAAAGGGTAAAATGGTAGCCAACTATTACCAACCGAAAAAGAGAAAACTTGCCCATATGCCACAAACCGTACTTGTCCAGAATAATCAGGAGAATACAACAGAATTTAAGAATCAGTACCTCATCGGAGACTGCTTGGAAGTCCTTAAAAACATCCCAGACAATACATTCGACTTGATTGTTACCTCACCACCATATTCAGACCAAAGAAGAAGCACCTACGGCGGCGTTCACCCTGACGATTACGTTGAGTGGTTTCTTCCAAGAGCAAAAGAGTTCCTCAGAGTATTAAAAGCAACAGGAACTTTCATTCTAAACATCAAAGAGAAAGTCGTAAACGGAGAACGACATACTTATGTTATAGAACTTATACAAAAAATGAGACAACAGGGATGGTTCTGGACGGAAGAATTTATTTGGCACAAAAAGAATACGCACCCGGGTAAATGGCCTAACAGGTTCAGGGATTTATGGGAGCGTTGTCTACAGTTCAATAAAACAAAAACATTTAACATGGAACAAGATAATGTGAAAGTTCCGATAGGAGATTGGGCTAAAACGAGATTAAAGAATCTCGGGAAAAATGACAAAAAAAGGATGATTTCCTCTGTCGGTAGCGGATTTGGAAAGGACGTATCTAAATGGGTTGGAAGAGATACGGTTTATCCTGGGAATGTTTTGTATATGGCTACCGAATGCGGAAATAAGAACCACAGCGCCGTTTTTCCGGTTGGACTTCCGGAATGGTTCATAAGACTCTTCACAAAAGAAGGAGATTTAGTGTTAGATCCTTTCGCCGGTTCAGGGACTACTGCAATAGCCTGTGTAAGAAATAAAAGATATTACACCATGATAGATGTTCAGGAAAGTAACAAAAAAGAGATGGAAAAGAGGTTGCTTAATGAAAGAAATCCCCCTTAAAGATGTAACCGACTATGTTGAAAAACACATTGGCGAATTTCATAAAAGTAGAATAGCATCTTTAAAATGAATCCTTATCTTTTCAAAGCTAAAAATATCCTAACGGCAGAAAATATCGTTCTTTCTTTTCTTGATGCCAAACTTTCTTCTTCAGAAGAAGAAATATTTGGGCAATTCTTGGAAAAACTTGCGGTATTTGTGGCGAGTAAAACTTTAAAAGGAACTGAATCAAAAAGACAAGGAATAGACTTGGAGTATGAAACAAAGGAAGCCCATTATTTAATCAACATTAAATCCGGTTTAAGTTGGGGAAACGCAGACCAATGGCGCGCTCTAAAGAATAATTTTGAAGCAGCCGTAAATGAAATAAAATCAAAAGACGGCCAAAGAGAAGTCAAGTGTTTTATAGCCTCTTGCTATGGAAAAGCGAAGACAACAACAAAGAAGGAAATAATAACGCAGGTATGCGGGCAAAATTTTTGGTTTATGATAAGCGGCAAACAAGACTTTTATACAGACATAATTAAGCCCATTCGACATAAAGCGAAGGAAATAAACGAGGAATTTTTGGAAGAAAAAGTAAAAATCGTAAATAAATTCACAAAACAGTTTATAGTCGATTTCTGCGATAGAAACGGGCAGGTAGATTGGGATAAACTAGTAAGGTTTAATTCTGGCAATCTTAAAAAGTAAGGTTGAACTAAAAAAGATTTATGACTTTTTTCAAGTAAGCGCATTTCTTACACACAAGCCACTAAATAAGCAAAGCTTGTAAAAACCTTCCGGCAGAATCTTTTTTCATCATCAGCAC
>CAZBPE010000078.1:5540-5848 GCA_964493685.1 uncultured Methanosarcinales archaeon | reverse complement strand
GCCCTGTCAAAACCCATAGCCGCGTTCTTCAGTTCAGCCATTCCAAGCTTTTCACTCATCTCAACACACCTCCAAATCTTCTTTTATGCGCTTTTTGACGAATGCCTTGGCTTGCTCAAAAAGCGCCTTTCCCACTTCCTCAGCATTCTCGCCAGGCCCAACTTCTGCAGTGAGCGAATGCGAAAATCCCTTGCTCACGTAATTGACAGAAGCCTTCTCGCTGTAAGTGACAGAAACCGTGTTTACCTTGCTCATTTTTCCACCTCCGGCTTCAACATGTCAAGCGTTTGCGCATCGCTGAGAAACTC
>CAZBPE010000078.1:0-5495 GCA_964493685.1 uncultured Methanosarcinales archaeon | reverse complement strand
TTTCCTTAATCTTGAATTTGGACTCCAAACGCTCCAAGAAATTCTCCAAGTCCCTCATGCACCTGAAAACGCCCTCAAACATGAAGTCGTAACCGTTGTTAATCCTGCAAACAGAATTAACGTTACAGCTCTTCATCAAAAATTCAGCAACCTCGCCTTTCTGCGACAAGCCAACTTTCAAAACAACCTGCACCTTAGAATTAAAGCCAAGCTTGTCAAAATCAACTATCGCAGTGTACTTTCTGACAAAACTGCTCTTAAAGCGTTTCACCTTCTCATAAATGCTGCTTACAGGAACGCCGAGCTCCCTGTTCATGCCAGTCAGCGATTTCCGCGCATCCCGCCTCAAGCAAGACAAGATAAGCAAATCCTTCTTATTAATGCCACTTTCCATTCCAAACTCACCTCAACAGTTTATATTAGAGAAAATTTTTCTCAGCCACGATGGAAAAATTTTCGAGAACCGGCCGCACAGAAGCAAAAACGCACCAATATTACAACATTGTTAAAGAAAAAACGCTAAACCAGAACTTTGCTGATTTCCTGCACAAAACCTTTAGCATCAGCCTTAATCCCTTCCGCCAAATCCTTTGAAATAATCTTAACCTCATACGCGGCCACTTTTCTTGTCTGCCTCCCCTTCTCCAGCGTGTCAACGAATTCCTCCCTCAGCGACTTTGCTTTGTTAAACATGTCAACAAGCCTTTCATCAAGTATGCCGTCGTGCACGTAATAATAGTACAAAGCCCACGCAGCAGCTTCATGAGACCTTATCCTGTAACCGAGCTTTGCCATTGCGCTCATCGCAGCGTGGTACATTGCATAATAAGCAAATTCTATAGTAGCTTCATAGCACTTGAAATCAGGGCTCAGCCTGTGAACCGCCTTCAGCTTTTCCTCCTCTGAAATGTTCCAAAGAACCCCGGCCACCACCAAGTTAAGCTTGGCTTTTTCCAAATGCTTGCCCGCTAAAATCTTTATCGTCGCATCCTTCTCCAACCCCGGCCGATTCCCATAGTGAGACCTTTTATAATAGTCAACTTTCGCCTTAACCATCGCTTTGCTATACTTTAATGTCATCCTTCACTTCCCTGATGTACTCAAAAAACTTCTCACAACCGTAAAAAACCACGTGGTATTTAAAGGCTTCCTTAACCACATTAACACCCTTATCCCGAAGCATGCCCTGAAAAGCTGCCTTGTCCATTACAACTGCGTTCAGCTCAACAGAATGAGACATGGACAGCGTATTCGCCACCCTGGAAACGCTCTCCTTCTTCCTGTCCTCAACAACCACCAAAAGGTCAACATCACTCTTCTCCCCAGCCGTTCCCTTGGCATAGCTGCCAAAAACAACCACAGCATGAACCGTATTATGCTTCTTGGAATCCTCAACCAGCTGCTCAAGAACGCCTTTCAGCAGCTTACGCCTTGAATACATCCTCTTGGCTTTCAGATCTTCATTACGGCACAACAGCAAGACAGTACCATACTCATCAAAGTTTAAAGAACAAAGACTCGATGTTCCAACAACCCTCTTTTTCAGAACCCCGCGGTCGAGCATGGAACTGATTTTGTCGTAGACAAACCCGTAGCCCTTCCTGCCCAGCTTCCTGGTTATCTGGTTGATGCTGTACTCTGCCAAAAGGTCCCTGTCATACAAGTCCACTATGTCCTGCTCCACATCAACCATGCTTATCCCTTTTTTAAGATAACGTTATCCCATAAATAAGATAACAAGTATTTAAGCCTTTCGGTTTTTTCGCATTAATCAGAAAACATTATTTCACATTCCCCTGGCTGTCAAGCCGCCCTTCATCCTTCAAGTAAGAAACAATCTCATCGCCTAGCTTGGTTCGCTTGTAGAACCTGTTCCGCACAGCCGCAGGATTCAAGCATTTCACAGTTTTGTCATTCACCAGTTTTTTAACGTTAACGCTTATCTGCGACAGGCTCACGCCAAGCAACTTCGCCAGCTTCTTCGGAGTCCTGGGCGTGTCCAGCCAAAACAATATTTTTGACCGGATAGGGCTGTCGTAAACGTGCTGCATAGCTTCCCAGTTCATGCCCGGTAGTCATTTTCTAATGGTTATATACTTAGTTTAGAGATGCATTAATAGATGTTACCACTATAATATGCTCATTAAAGAAAAAATTTATATAAAACACAAACCTGACAAATAATCGACGAGAAGGGGGTGCGATAATGGAAAACCTGCAAGCAGAAGGAACAGTAGTTGAAACCAACTTTGAAGAAAACACCATAACAATCAAATTAGACGCGGAATGCAAAGCAGAAGACTGGCAAACAGCGCAACTGAACAAAACCAAAGTGAAACTGTCAACCTAACAAGCAATTCTTAAAAAGCCGGACTTCAAGAGGGGCAAAGCCCGTCAATAACATAAACAAACACAAGAAGGTTCGGCAACTCCAGCTTCTGGCACGTCACCTTGCCATTGACATTCACGTTCTTGCGAAGCACCTTAGGAACCAAAAAGTATTTGGTGGCGCTGTTGCGGCCCTTAAGAGTCAAGTTCGTATCAACATCAACCGCCCGCCTGGAAAACACGCACAAGTCATTAATATGCCCACGCAACTGAAGAAACTCAACTTCATCCATCAATATCTCCGCCGAAACCTTCTTATCATCCCGCGTCTTAAGACTTATAAGCGAAGCCATTAAACCACACCCCCATTTTTGTGCTCAGATGCTAGAACAACATTAAAATCTTCCCATATTTCCTACATAAAATATGCAAAATATGTGAAGAAATCCTTAGAAATTATCAAAAGCAAAAGGGAGTGACCGGCAGAATTGGACAATAGGAAAATTTATATTAACTTAATACACGAGTAGTGTGCGTGTCAGATCCAACTACGGAACTAGCGAGAGAATTTTTAGAATTCAATAATTATATCGTTAAAAAAGAAACAAAATTCCATAAAAATAAAAAACTAAAGGGCACAGCAGGAGATATTGATATAATAGCTGTTAGTCCTCGTGGCGTCGATTTAGGCGAGCTTAGACTGAAAAAAAATATTGTAGCAGAAGTCAAAAACTGGGAAGTCTTGGATAAAGAAAACTTTGATGGGATATACGATGACAAATTTAAGTTTATAGACAATTATAATATCTCCTGGAAGCAAATAAAGAAGTATATAACATCTAAAAGATTCGATAGAGTTCTATTCTGTTTAGCAACTACCCAAAAAGTTTATGATTACGCGTATAAAAAATACGGAGTAAAGATAATAACAGCAGGATTTATAATAAAACAATTTTGCAAGTTTTACAAAGATAAAGGAAAATTCACGTATTATCCAGAAGCGTATAACTTTAGTATGATAAGAGCAATCATGTATTATCTTTATTCATCCCATAAATTTAAAGACCAATTGACACTTAAAGATTTAATTTGGATTGACCCTGTTGAAGATACACAGTATAGAAATAAATTTAATAGATTGAACGGTAAATTCATGGCAAAGTTCTTATATTATGACGATGAAAACTTAAAGGCCTTAATGAAAGACGATCCAACATGGTTTTTGGGCAAAATTCTTGAGTTGTGGACGCATAAAAACAAAAAATACCTTAAAAAAGTCCTTCAGAAACAACTCAAAAAACTATAGGTTTTCTCGCTAGCTGGGCTTATCATGCTTATAGTCAATTCCTTCAAGAGCTCAAAAGTCCCGTCACTGCCTGTCGCAAAGACTTTACGGCGCTGCTGAGGCTTTCGCTCTTGGAGTTTTTGGCGAACCCTCTGGCTTTTGCAACGCTAAGCCTCCTGTAGTTTTCTGGGGCTTCCTGCCACTTCCCAATCCCGCACTTCTCCATAACTTCGTAAATTTGCTTGTTGGAAGCTTTGTAAAAAATCAGCTTGTTCAGCAAGGCCTGCTCTGCCTCGCTTCTTGATTTGAAGCCGTACTTCTCCCACTTTCCGTCCATCAAGTCCTTAAGCTTCTCGTCCTTTTCCAAAGCAGTTCCGAGCTCGGAAGAATCAGCAACGTCCTCACCGCTCCCTGCAGTCGCAGCCTCTTTCACAGGCTCCACTTTAGCGAAAGCCGCGTTGTTTCCTTCCTCTCCAAAATCTTCGGCTTCGTAAAGGATGCTGCACATCCTCGTTTCCTTCTGAGCAGTATCCTTAACATTTAAAGTGCCTGGCATCTTCATGCGCCGAACAACATCCTTCGTAAGGAAGTCAATTACGACAACGTCATTGTTGAATTTGCGAATCACGTCCTCAATTGCCAAAAGCCTGCGGTAAACAAGAGCCCCAAACCACTCTTCCCTGCTCAAGCCTTTCTGCAATGGAATGCTCACTTTGACGTAAACGTGCGCGCCGTTCCCGGAATCAACCACCATGGCAACCTTAAAGCCCATCTCCTCAAGCTTCACCTTAACACCCATCAGCGCAACAGCCAAAGCCATCTCATGATCGTCAGGTGTTGAAACATAACCGACTTTGCGCTCTTTTCTTACATCAACATCAATCGCCAGCAGCAGAATCCCCACCACATTCCTTATGTCGCTGCCGCCTTCCAAGTCATTAATTCCAATACACACAATACCTTTGCCATTGTCCACCTTGGCAAGCTCGACAACTTCACCAGCGTCTTTGGCAAAAACATTCCTGACGCTATACTTTTGAATTTTGCCGTTCATTGTCGGCTTGAAAACCTGATACTTAATCGGGTTGCGATGTCCGCACATGGCAACAAACCTTCTCACCTGGTCAGCATCAAAACCGTCTTCGCGCATTTTTGCAACACCAACGTTCAGGTTGGAAAAATGCCTCGCCTTAACCTGGTCAAGACTGGTCCGGAAGTTAAGCCTGTCATAAATCTCCCGCACCTTTTCCAGAGTAATCTTAGAACCGGCGCTCCTGTAAAGCGTAAAAGCCTTCACAGGCCCAATGTCAGAAATCCGCATAACCTCAGCCGGATGAGCAGCCCTGATATCCGCCTTCCACGTGGCTTGAGACTTAATTATACCGGCTTTTCTGAGCCTTTCCCAGCAGTCAGGGCCAATAACCATAAACTCCAGTTTCAGGCAGAAAAGGGCATTTAAGCCTTGCTGTATTTCCCATATTTTACGTATTTTGCACAGTTCAAATATTCTCAAACCACTTCGGGCGCGCCCGGGCTTCCCTCTTTGCAACCATCTTGTCAGCATAATCCCGGTACTTCTGAGGATTAAGCAAAGCCATCTGCAAGATACCACACTGATTAGAATTCATGCGGTCCCTCCTATCCATCCTGACGCCATTCCTCACCAGCACGTAATACACTGTGGAACAAGGCAAGCCCTCCATCCTGGCTATCGCAGCCACGCCCAACCGCTTGCGCTTCCAATAAACAATCCTCTTATGCAGCCTGACATCTTCAGGAGTGTAATACTGCGAAGCATTCCTCACCTTAACGCCCAAGTACCTCAAGCGCTTCTGAACCTTAGCAACACAGCAGCCAAGCCTCCCTGCAACCTCACGCATCC
>CAZBPE010000077.1:0-5856 GCA_964493685.1 uncultured Methanosarcinales archaeon | reverse complement strand
AGTCAACATTCTAACTTCCCGCTTGCTGGCTTTGGTTCTCCGAACTTCACTTTTCCCTTCCTTAACTTGCGTGGGAGGGAAAAGTGAGTCAAATCAGGGTTTGGGAGGAGCTAGTGGAGGGGCAGAGACGGATACTTAACAACTTGACTTAACAAATCCGAAAACTATTTAAGCATTCAGCCCCATTTTCCAGCAAAAGAGGTAAAATGGGCGTTGACGAGCATATTCTGAAGAGGCTTAAGAGCGGCAGGGCGCCTGCCCTTGGCGAAGACGTTCTTGCTCCGCTTCCTTTCAGCAAGCCGGATTTTTCTTCTCCGAAGATTATAGAAAAGCCAGGCGTTTCATTGGCGGCAGAGTCTAGCCTAAACTTCAGGGAGCTGCGCAGCGAGGTGCGCCGCCTGACTTCATCCATTAACGACCTTCTTCAGGTTTTCAGCAAGGCTCATGAGGATATCAAAGCAGAGCCTGCAGACCAGCTTTCCCCGAAGATGGACAAGATTATTGAGCAGAATGAGGAGCTGGGGAGGGCGATTCTTCTGCTTCTTGAGCTTCACCGCGAGCACCTTCCGCAGATTTCGAGGCACACAAGAATTTCTTCCGAGATGCGCCTTAGGCAGCCTCCTGCTGCCCATCTTTTTCCTGAGAAGTTCGGGAGAAAATGAGCGCTTCCCATTTCCTTGGGCATCTGGCAATCGCTTACAACCATTTTCATCCCATTGATGAGCACAGGAAATTCGCTGCCCAGCTTGACCTTTTCGAGAAAAACCAGCTGAGGCAGGGCATTTTAACGCAGCTTGGCGGGATTGAGAAGCGATGCGCGGCTTACATTGAAAGCGGAAAGGCTGGCGTGGAAGAATTGGCTCCCCTTATGGAAAAGATAAAATCCATTAAGGGCAGACTAGACGTCCTTTCCCATGAGGGTTCGCCTGTTGTTTGAGCTTGCCCGCTCAACAGATTCTTCAACAATCTTCATGACCTTTTCATTAAGCGCCGGCATGAAGCTGCCGTCCACGTTCTTCACCCTGTAGCCTTTTTTCCTGTTTATTTCCTTTACAGCCGCAGTTACCTGAGTTTTTACAACCAGATGCATTTTTCCCCCTTACTCGTGGCAGTAGATGAACTGCATTTTTTCCCTGTTCTCAAGCCTGCAGAACCCGAACCTTGCAAACTGGACTATTTCGCCTTCCTTTATCTTTGAAGTGTTGCCTTCCGCAAGCCCTTTTGCCGTCGTGGCGTCCGGCATCAGGATTTCCGCTTCGGCGTTTCCTTTTGCAGGCAGCCAGTGTATTATTTTCTTTCCTCTTTTCCGGTATTCCTCAACCTTGTCAGAGTCGTAGACGAATCTTTCGCCGCTGGCTGTGAAGTTGAGGCAGTCCATCAGCCTTACAAGCTCGTTGCCCTTCAGCTTTTTCAGCTCATAGTAGTCTTTCTCCGATATGAGGAACTCGCCGTTAACTGAAAATTTTCTCTCGCGCTTTTCTTCAGACGGGTGAAGCTTTAGCGACACCTCCTTGTCAGGCGCTTTGTCAATTGTTATCCTTCTTGGGTTTTCAACAAAAAAGTATCTTTTTGAGGACGCGTCAAGGTATTTCCTGTTGAAGGCCGATATGACCTCCCAGTTGATGTTTGTCGGCGTTGTTGAAAGCCCGACTTCAATTGCCAGGTCCGAAAAAGTTTCAGGCTGTATTCCGCGCCTTCTAAGCGCTTTTATAGTTACAAGCCTCGGGTCGTCCCATCCTGCAACTTCCTTCTTTTCTATCAGCTCCCTTATTTCCCTTCCCTGCGTGAGCGCGTCAGTTACGTTGAATCTTCCGTATTGTATCACTGTCTGCTTTGGCAGCTTGAGCAGGGATTTAATGGCGTCCTGCAGCTCCACCCGCATTTCCCCGAATTCTATGCTTCTCATTATGTGCGTTATCGCCATCATTCCGTCTTCAACTGCGTTTTCAAAGTCGTAAAGCGGCCATGCCTTGTATTTTTCGCCTTGCCTGAAGTGCTTGCCTTCGACTATCCTGAATAGCGCAGGGTCCCTCATGACGTGGTTTTCAGCCTGCATGTTCCCCTTCAGCCTTAATACGGCCTCCCCGTCCTTGAATCCGCCTGAAAGCATTTTCTTCCAGCTTTTCATGTTCTCTTCGGGGGAAGCATTCCTGCATTCGCACTCCTTCCCCTTGTGCCTTGCGTCTCTCATCTTTTCAACGCTGCAGAAGCATGCGTAAGCGTTCTTTCCGCCTATAAGCTTCTCTGCCTGCAAGTATAGCTTTTCAATGTCGTCGCTTACAAAGCTTGTCTTGTCAGGTTTTATGTTCAGGTATTTTATGTCTTCAATGATTGCGTCAACGTACTCCTGCCTTGACATCTCCGGATTTGTGTCCTCAAACCTCACGAAGCACTTTCCTTCATACTTCCTTGCGTAGAGGTAGTTTATGAGAAAGCTCAGTGCATGCCCTATGTGCGCATACTTCGACGGCTCAGGCGGAATCCTCGTTACAACTTTTCCCTTGGCTGCATTTTCAAGCTCGAGAAGTCCGCGCTTCCCTGCCTTCTTCTTTTCAAGAAGCTCTGGCGCAATCTCCTGAAGCTTCTTTACCTGCTCTTCAGGCTTTGTGTTGTTTGCTTCTCTAACAGCAGCGTTTGCAGCAGCCGCAACATCCTTTATCCTCTCCTTTAATTCAGGATTCTCAGAAATCACCTTGCCGATAACAGCTCCGGCATTCGCCTTTCCGTTGAACTCCACAGCATTCTGGAGCGCATATTTCAAAGCAGCTTTTTTTACGTCCATGAGCCGTAAAAGCTTGGATTTCGTATATAAACTTTTGCCACCGCAACTTTTAAATACAGCCCCAAGACACTCCATTGCCGGACCGGGCCGGTAGTTAAACCTGGTATAACGCGCCGCTGGCCGCGGTGAGGCTTCTGCAACTGCTCAAGCTTCCGTTTAGGCTTCGGGTTCAAATCCCGACCGGTCCACCATTTTACAAACTGATTTATATGAACAAAGGTTACGTTTACGCTTTGCTTTCAGGACTCCTGCTTTCGGGCTCTACACTAATCAACAAGTACCTCCTGAACTTTGTCAATTCAAGGATGCTTTCCTTTCTTTTTTTCATTTCTGTTTTCATTGGCTCAAGCGCACTGCTCCTTTACCAGAGCCGGCGCGGATTCTTTGGAAATCTGGTCAGGCACTGGAAAGACGGCATTATTGTCGGCGGCTTTAACGCCCTTGCCGCAACCTTCTTTTTCCTTGCCCTAAGCATGCTTGATGCAGCAACAACATCCTTCCTTGTCCGGTTCAGCACAATTTTCATAATTCTAATCGGCGTTTTTTTCCTGAAGGAAAGGCTGGCATTTTACGATTACCCCGGCATGCTTCTTGCCATTGCAGGCGCGTTTCTCATAAACTACAGCAACGGCGCCTATACGCGCCTCGGCTTGGTTGTGGCGCTTCTTGCGGCTTTTGGGATTGCCCTTCACCAGATTACTGCAAAAATTTTTGTGAAGAGAATGAACCCGCTTGTTCTTGTCAACCTTCGCACGCTTTTCAGCTCATTTTTCCTGCTGCTCGTCGCTGCCGCCTCTTCCAGCATCCAGCAGGTTCCCTTTAAACTGCTTCCGCTCATGCTTGTCACAGGCGCCGTTGTTGCGATGCTTGGCTTCTTTTTCTTTTACAGGTCGCTTGAGCTTATGGATGTATCAAAAGCGGCGGTTATCAGGACGGTAGACCCGTTTATCATTCTTGTTTACAGTTTTTTTATCTTCAGAAGCATCCCGACATTTCAGGAAATAATTGGCGGAAGCCTTATCGTGGCAGGCGTCGCTATTATGATACTTAAGCACCGGCTGCGGGAGATAGTGGACGAGTTCAAGCTTACGTGGTTCGGATAGGTTTATAAATGCGCTCGCTTCTTATTTCAGCATGAGAGAGCACAGCGAGGGAATCCTTTTCGGCTTCGGTTCTTCAGTTTTCAATTCAACTTTTACTGTAACCACAAAGTATCTTATGAAGTTCATGAACCAGCCGACTCTTATGTCCCTGTGGTTCATGTCCGCTTCGGTAATGCTTTTCTTTGCAAGCCTATATTCAAGAAAGAAAAAGCTTCTTGGCGATTTGAAGCTTCACTGGAAAGCTGGAGTGGTTATCGGCTTGACGAACCTTACCGCTGCCGCCCTTATGTTCACGTCGGTAAGGATGATTGGACCTTCTCCAACAGCTTTTCTGGCAAAGCTTGATGTCGTATTCATAGCGCTTCTCGGATTCCTGTTCCTGAGGGAGAAATTGAACTATAAGGAACTTACAGGCATAATAATAGCTGTTGCCGGCGGTTTTGTTTTCGCCTTTTCATCTGAAAGCCTGACAGCTACATCTTATATTGGCGCGCTGGCCGCCTTCGCCATCGGCACTAACACCCTTTTTGCAAGGCTCTACACGCAGAACATACCCATTTCAGTGCTTCAGCTTTACAGGACGTCGATAACGGCAGCAGGCTTTCTTGGCTTTGCCCTGATTGGAGGCTATTTCGCCCTTCCTGAAACCAAGCTCATCTTTCTTGCGGCAGGCGGCGCTTTGCTCAGCGCCGTAATAGGCATCAGTTTATACTATTCTGCGCTCAAGCGAATAAAAGCGCCATTCGCTGCAATAATCAGGAATCTCGACCCGTTTTTTGTCGCAATTTACGCTTATCCCCTTTTCCACTCATTCCCCACGTTAAGGCAGTGGGTTGGCGGCATAATAATCCTTTCCGGAGTAACAATAACAATCCTCGCGATGAACAGCAATTACAGCAAAATTTATAAAAAAACAGGGGAAACACAGACAGTAGATGCCTGACTGCATATTCTGTAGGATATTGAATGGAGAGCTGCCTTGCTACAACCTCTATGAAGACGATATTGTCGTTTCCTTCCTTGACATATTCCCAGTTCAGCCCGGCCACGCCCTTGTCGTTCCAAAAAAGCATTCTGTTGACATCTTTGACACGGATGAGGAAACGATGGAGCGGATGATTGTCGTTGCAAAGAAACTCTCTTCTGCAGTTATGAAAGCAGCCAAGGCAGACGCAATAAACATCGGCATGAACAACGGCGAAGCCGCAGGGCAGGAAGTCCCTCACGCACACCTGCATGTAATCCCGAGATACAAGAGAGACGGCCTGAAGACGTGGGGCAAGAGTCTCTTTAAGGGCGACGCCCAAAAGAAGGCGATGTGCGAAGCGATAAAAAAGGAAATGGCATGATAACTTTTGACGATTTTCTTAAAGTTGACATCCGGGTTGGCAAGATTATTGCAGTGGAAGATTTCCCTGAAGCAAGAAAGCCCTCTTACAAGTTAAAGATAGACTTCGGCAAAGAAATAGGCGCGAAAGCATCAGGAGCGCAAATAACACAATACTCAAAAGAAGAGCTTAATGGAAAACTCGTCCTTGCAGTGGTCAACTTCCCGCCAAAGCAGATTGGCAGGTTCAAGTCAGAAGTTCTTACGCTCGGCGTTCAGGGAAAAGACGGCAAAGTTGTCTTAATCAAGCCCGAGCGCGATGTTGAGCTTGGCGTAAGGCTTTTTTAGCGGAATCCTTCCAGTTTTTTTGAAGAATTTCTCAACGCTTTAAAAGCGGACTGTAAAATTTTCGCATTTTCTGTTAGAACTTTCAATTCTTCTGAAAACCTTTCAACTTTTTCTACTAAATGCATATCAAGCCAAAAAATAAAGAAGAAAGCACGCCGGCGTTGGCCAATCAGGTATGGCCGCTGAGCTGAACCCTCAGTGTCTGAAAAGACATCGGGGTTCAAAAAGCTTTCGGTTTTTAGTAATAGTTTAGTATCCTGAAGGGTTTTTAAGAATATTTTGCAGTCCCAATAACA
>CAZBPE010000076.1:4499-5977 GCA_964493685.1 uncultured Methanosarcinales archaeon | reverse complement strand
CCCGACAGGCTTCGGGAATGAAGTCACTATCTTTCCGTTCTCGTCATAGTGCCTTACTGCCAGCTCAGTCACCTCTATGTCAAATGGTATGTGCTCCTCTATTATCATTCTGTCTCCTGAACCGCGGGCGTTCTTGACAGAGTTCTCATACGCTTTCTTCACATCTTTTTCGCTTTCCACGAACATTGAGCCGTGCCCTGATGAGGACATTATCGCCTTTACCCAGCAGGGATACCCTATTTTCTCGCACGCATCCCCAAGCTCCTCAAGCGTGTTCGCATACAAATATTTTGAAGTCGGCACCCCTGCCTTCTTCGTGATGACGTCCCTTATTCTTTCGCGCTGCATCGCAGCATGCGTTGCAAAAGCCTTCGGTATCACATTAAATCCTTCCTTCTCAAGCTCAAACAGCAAATCCAGATTTATCGCTTCTATCTCGGGTATTATCGCGTCCGGCTTTTCCCTTTCAACAATGCTTCTCAAAAACCCCGCGTCCTTCATGTTTCCCGTATATGCTCTGTGCGCCACCTGCTGCCCCGGCGCGTTGTGATACCTGTCAACAGCTACAGTCTCAATCCCCAGCCTCATTGCTTCTATTATCGTTTCCTTTCCAAGCTCCCCTGCCCCAAGCAGCATTATCTTTGTTGCCTTTTTCGTCAGTGGCGCAAACAGCTCATTTCTCATGTTTCCCAGCCTCCGTTAGCTTTTTTATGTGCTCTACCCTTTTCTGAAGCAGCTCATTTGTTCCAATATCCCTGCGGTGATAAACTGCCCCTTCCACTTTTGACGCAGCGTCCTCTGCAATCCTTTCAGCCCCTTCAATCGTGTCAGCTATTCCCACCACTGCCACTCCCCTTGATTTTGTGGTGTAAATCGCGCCGTTCCTTTCCTCAACAGCCGCGTAGTAGATTAGCGCCTTCGTCCTTTCCGGAACCATTATCTTTCCGGTCAACGGCTCGTCAGGGTATCCTCTAGGCACCACATACTTGCACACAGTCGCTTTTCTTTCAAATTCAACATTCATTTCGCCGAGCCGTCCTTCAACTGCCGCTTCGCATATGTCCGCAAAGCTCGTCTTTAGAATTGGCAGGACATTCATCGCTTCAGGGTCGCCGAATCTTGCATTGTATTCAATCAGCTTTATCCCCTCTGCAGTTTTTATGAATCCGCCGTACATCACTCCCTTGTATGCTGTCCCGAGCTCTTTCTTTATCGCTGCAGCAACCATTTCAGTTATTTTCCTTGCCGCATCAACGTCTCCTTGGTTCAAGAACGGCAGCAGCAGGTTGGCGTCAGAATAGCTTCCCATCCCTCCTGTGTTCGGTCCTGAATCGTTGTCAAACGCCCTCTTGTGGTCCTGCACTGGTGGAAAGTGCAAAAATGATTTTCCGTCAGTGAGCGTCTGCAGGCTGAATTCCTCTCCTTCAAGCTTTTCCTCAATGATTACTGAGGGGTGCGTTTCCAGCGCTTCATTGCAG
>CAZBPE010000076.1:0-4489 GCA_964493685.1 uncultured Methanosarcinales archaeon | reverse complement strand
CTGTCAAGCCGTCTGGCTTCAACACAAACCCGCCTACTTCGTAAAGAAAATCATCCACTTCGCTTACATTTTCTTTGTTGAAAACTCTGAACTTCGGTGAAGCGTCAATATTATGCCTCCTGAGCAGTTCCCTTGTGAATCCTTTGCTTGTCTCAAGCTGCGCCTGTTCCTTTGTCGGTCCGACGCAGGGTATTCCTTCTCTCTCAAGAACGTCAACCATTCCCATTTCAAGCGGAATCTCTGGGCCTATCACTGCAACGCCTATGTTGTTTGCCTTTGCGAACTCAGCAGCGCGCTCGCAGTCAAACTTGAATAGAAAATACTTTTTCACGGCCATTGCTATTCCCGGATTAAGCAGCGGCATGTAGCAGTAGACGTCTGCTCCGCCGGTTATCAGCGCGTCAACTATCGCGTGCTCCCTCGCTCCGCTTCCTATGACAAGGACATTCATCTTCTTTCAGCCTTCTTGATTTTCATCCACCCGTTTCCGCTTGCGGTCTCAACAGGATATCTTTTGCTGTTTTTCTTCATCTTTTCCTCAAGCGCAGCTGCCAGGTCAATTCCTGTAACATCAGAAAGCCTCACAAGAAAGGAAAGAACATCTGCCATTTCATATCCCAGCTCCCTCTTGTTTTCCTCTTCAGCCAGATAGCTCTCCAGCTCCTTTTCGTTCCTGAACCTGAAATGCTCAAGAACCTCAGCAGCCTCTGTTGAAATCGCTATTGCCAAATCCTTTGGCGTGTGGAAATGCTCCCAGTCCCTCTCTGCAACGAACTCGCGAAGCGCTTTTTTCATTTCCTCAATCCTTGTTTCAGTGTCTTTCATTTGTTATGATACCCCGCCGCTTGCGGTGGTTTGGGATTTTTATTTTTTATATCCTTCCTTATTCGGAAAAATGAAAGCTACGAACGATAGTGAGTCTGCCCCCATGTCAGCATCCATTCATCTGCGCCTGATGATTTTTCCTCAGCTCAGCAAGCTCTTTCGTGTGCTCAACTGAAGTTGGATATTTTTCTGTAACGCATGCTGTGCAAAGATTCTTTGTCCCTACCGCCTTTTCCAACCCTTCAATGTCCATGTAAATCAGCTTGTCAGCGCCTATTTCCTTTTCAACCTCTTCTATGCTTCTGTTTGCAGCTATAAGCTCTTCAGCGTGCTGGAAGTCTATTCCGTAAAAGCACGGGCTTATTATTGGCGGGAACGTTGAAACAAAGTAAACCTTTTTCGCTCCTGAGGTGCGAAGCAGCTTGACTATCCTTCTTGAAGTCGTCCCTCTTACTATGCTGTCATCCACAACCATCACTTTCCTTCCCCTGATTGTGACATCAACCGGCTTGAGCTTCAGCTTCACAGCGTCATCCCTCATCTTCTGCACAGGCATGATGAAAGTCCTTCCTATATACCTGTTCTTTATTAGCCCCTCTTCGTAGGGAACCCCTAAAGCCCTTGCGAGCGAGTTTGCTGCAGGCCTGCTTGTGTCCGGTACAGGCATTACCAAATCAATCTCCAGGTCAGGCCATTTTCTTTTTATCTTCTCTGCCAGCTGCTCTCCAAGGTTTTTCCTTACCTCGTATACTGACTTTCCTTCTATCACCGATTCAACGGTTGAGAAATACACCCATTCAAACACGCACGGCGCAGGCTTGTCAGCTTTTATTATTCTCCTGTGGACGTTTCCCTTGCTGTCAACGAATACTGCCTCTCCCGGCTTTAAATCCTTTAGGTTATTGTAGCCCTGTATCGTCAAGGCGGTGCTTTCTGACGCGAACGCGTAGCTTGTCCTTCCCTTAGCCTGTTTCTCTCCCATCACCAATGGGCGTATCCCATTTGGGTCCTTGAACGCAAGAATTCCCTTGTCTGCTATCACAACAACAGCTGCATACCCGCCTATTGCCTCCTCGTGCACCTTCTTTACTGCGTTGAACTTGCTTTCCACTCCGCTTCCTTTCTCGTATTCGTCAGCGAATATCTGCAGCATTACCTCTGCGTCTGAATTGGACGTCAGGTAAACCCTTTTTTCCTCCCTGAGCTTCTTCTTCAGCAGCGGATAATTTACTATGTTCCCGTTGAACGCCAGCCCGATTCCTCCAGGCTTCTTGAGGAAGAATGGCTGAACCTCTCTTCTGTCTCCAACCCCAACTGTCGGATACCTTGTGTGACCTATCCCTATGTTTCCCTTGAGCGCCTTTACTTTTTCCTCGTCAAAAACGTCAGAAACAAGCCCAGTGTCCTTTACCCTGTAAACCTCTCCGGTAGAGGTGTCGCACGTTATTATGCCGCAGGCATCCTGTCCGCGATGCTGAAGGTGCACCAGCCCAAGGTAAATCTCTGCCGCCGCCTCATCAGTCCCTGCAACTCCGATTATCCCGCACATGCAACAAGCACCCCCATTGAATCCGTTTGACGGCTTTTGCCGCTCATTAAATATTTTATGCCTCTGCCATCTAAACAAAACACCCGAAGAGGAGAATGTACAAATTACCCCTTATTTAAATGGGTTTTGTACACTGTTATGTAACGCTGCAATATCACTTATCTCCAAGAAAATCTTCAGGCGTAATTATCCTTATCTCCTCATAGCTTCCAAGCTTAAGCAGGTGCCTGTCGTATGTTAGGATAAAGCGCGCTTTTCCTTCAAGTGCTGCTTCAATTATCTTGTTGTCATCTTTGTCAGCAGCGACTGCTTCGATTTTTTCCTTTGGCTCAACTATTCTTGTTGTCCGTATAAGCTTGGCCACTGTAAACCTTCTTGAGAGTTCTTTTTCTACTACTTTTTCAACTAGCTCCTCATCGTTAAGCGCTCTTGCGTACTCGTTAAGAATTTCCTCGGATATCACGAGTTCAATCCGTCCTCTTTGTGCCATATCCACGATTCTTGCAGAATTCCCATTCCAGAAAGTGGCTGACACCAAAACATTTGTATCTGCGACTATTCTCCTCTTCTCTCTTTTCTCATCCGTTCTATTATGCCTGGCACATTCTCTTCCTTCAGCCCTGATTTTTTCGCAGCTTCCCTGAAAGGCCTCGTTGCCTCCTCCCAGCTCATGTCCTCCAACCTCTTCATCACCAGAGTATTCCCTTCTGCCATGAACATCACCTTCTCTCCTTCCTTCATCTTCAGCCTCCTTCTTATCTCTGCAGGTATCGCTATCTGCCCTCTTGCACTTATCTTGCCCATTTCCACGATGCTTTCCATCTTCCTCACCATATCTTGTAAATAAGACGTATCTTGTATTTAATGCTTTCGTTCCATCCATGCAGTAACTCTAAAACAGTCCTTAATATGCTTATGCCAGAAATTTCCGCAAGATTTTCGGTTGAATAAAAATTTATAAAGCCAGCGCGTTGCCCGCTCATCATGGGCAGGGCGCCAAGCCACAAGAAAGCAAGGTACGGGGCAAAGACGACTCAAACTAAAACAGTGTGCGAGCAGCAGTTTCCAGACTGCCCCGAAACGCCCAACCACGAAACATGCGCAAGCTGCCCCCTTTGGGGCACAGGCGAAAGCAAACAATACCGGTATAAGGAAAAAGAAGAAGCAAGCAGCAACGAAACAGAAATGAACAGCGAACCAAAAGAGCAAACAGGCAGCGATTCTTTATAGGATTCTTTTACGCTTTCGCAAACACTGGTATCTGTATCGCTTCCATGTGCGGATAGCGCTTCTTGTTAGAGGTTCTAAGTTTCACTATGCCAAAGCCCTCCAGAAGCACTATGTCGCGATGAACGGCCGCGTAGCTTCTCCCAAGCGCCTTTGCTATCTGGTAAATGTTCTTTGAATCAGATTTCCTTACCTCAAGAAGCAATTTCATGCGCTCCGGGCTGAAAATTTTGGAAAAAATCTCTGGAGTCGTGACAATGGTTCTCTCGGTTTTCAATATCTTCTTTTTTCCTCTCAGAGCATCCTTTACGTATTCATCGTCTTCTTCCATTTTTTTTTTAATATTCTGGACAATTTCAATCTTTACCATCAAACCACCTCAGCTTATCCGACATTCTCTTCCCCAAATCCAGCATGTGCTCCCTTGCCTCAACAAATCCCATATCTATGAACTCCACTTCTTCATTGCCCTGCTTGTGTATGTGAGTGCCAGCCCTGTGCTTGTCGTGCCTGTAATTGTCAATGCGGCAAACCTCCAGCCACTTCCCTTCTTTCAGCAGCAGGTGCTGGTAGGCGAACTTCAGTCCCAGCGGGAAATCTGCATTTGCCTGAACCTTGTAAAGCCGCTTTACCAACCGTACGTCCTCTGCCAAAGTGATGTCCTGATTTATGATAACCCGCATCTATATAACCTTTCATGGCATATATGATGTTCCACGTCATATATAAACCTTTTGTTAATGACGGCAAGTGCTCCTTAATATGCCTTTGCCGCTGTGAGCAATTGCTGCCTTGTTACTTGTGACAAGGAATTGCAGGAAAAGGCATTCCGGATATGCGGTGTTGCATAAATAATCAAGGTAATAAAGAAATTGTAAGTGCTGTTAA